>JBEAVQ010000044.1:0-19383 GCA_041160865.1 Pseudomonadota bacterium
AACATCGAAAGCTTGACGGTCGCAGAAACCGATCATGAGGCGCATACGTCGCGCATCACCATTGTGACCTCGGGCACGCCCAGCGTCTTGACCCAGATTCGCGCGCAATTGGGCCGTTTGGTGCCAGTTAAGCGTGTCATCGACTTTTATGGCGACAGCGATGCCGTTGCGCGCGAGTTGGCGCTGATCAAAGTGGCGGGCACGGGCGATGTACGGGTCGAGGCCATGCGCCTGGCCGATGCCTTTAAGTGCCGGATCATGGATGCAGGCTTGGACCATTTCACCTTTGAACTGACTGGGTCTTCCAAAAAGCTTGATGATTTCATTGATTTGATGCGCCCACTTGGGTTGGTTGAGGTCTCGCGCACTGGGGTGGCCACCATCCGGCGCGGCAAAGACGTGATCTAGACGGCAACGCCGACGGCCAATTTAGTTCGGCAATCGGCCTTGTTTTGGCCCAAAGTTCAGGTTTGGATGGATGGATGAAAAGCTCTTTTCGATATTTGATAATGCTCGCCATTGCCGCGGTCTTTGGCTTGACCATCTATTTGGTTGGCAAAGCAGAACCCGAACAAAAGGCCTTGTTTCTGGGCGTTGATGGCGATCCACGCATGCGCCTTTGCGACAGCCCCGTGAATGGCGAGTTGGCGGACCTGGCTGTTTTGAAGGCCATGGGCATCGATACGCCCTTTGCTAAAGCAGCTGGGGATAAGGCTGCTTATCGTCTGTCTGTCTTGCGTCCGGCAAGTCAGGAAAGCATCAGCATCACTTTTTCCACGCCAGAAGCCGAGCCCGGGCGTTACACCATGGTTCGGTGGGACGGAAAAGCCGTCAGCCGCGCCAGTGGGAGTTTAGACGTGACTGATGCCGCCACCTTTGTTTATGCCTTTGAAGACGCCAAAATCTGGGGCGAACTTAAGCGCACCATCGAAACCTTGGCGCGCGCAGGACAAGCCACTGCGGTGATCGAAGTCCGTGCGCCTAATCGGGAGCGCTGCATATCCACCCGCTTTGACGACGAACGTGTCCGTCCGCTTTTGGCGGTATTTGCCAAGAAGCTTGGCTTGCAACCAGGTGCCCTGCCGACAGGCGGGCTCGTCTCACCCGAGGCTAGCTTTGTGCCAGTCGCGCCCAGCAAAGCGAATTAGCGGAGGGGACCTATGAGACGTGTAACTGCAGTCCTGATGGGATCCTTAGTTCTTGCGTATTTTTTGCCATCGGTGAGCGTGATGGCGCAGTCCACTAAAAAGCCCACCACACAGGCTAAATCTCCGGCTAAAGCAAAAAAGCCCGCGAAAGCAGAGTGGATCCCCGCGACTGCCCCGGTTGGCGCTGTAATAACTGAACCCGAAGCGGATGCGTTGACACAGCCAACGCCACCGCCGGCGCTAGCTGCGGCAGAAATTGGTACCCCGGACGGTCTACGTGCAGCGCTAGAAATTACCAGCGAACCTGCGCCAAAAGTGCTGGACGAAAGTGAAGAATTGTTGGCCGTTGATCGGGCATTTGCAGAAAGCTTGATCTCAAATGGGCCCCTCAAATCCTATGAAGCGCTTATGTCGGGCGAAGGGATTTTGCACGATGCCTCAGGCTCGTCGCCAGCAGGGGCAGCAGGGGCCCGAGCCCGCTTCGGCACTTTCCCGGCGGATGTAACTTTGGACCGCAGCCCGGAGAGCGCCATAGCCGCTGGTGGCTCTGGCTCGTCTTGGGGGCGCTATGTGATCCGGCGCGGCGACAATCAGCTCAGCCTAGGGCGCTATGTTACGGTGTGGCGGCGTGAAGCGGGCGGTTGGTTGATTGTGACAGAGCTTGCTGCAGGGCGTGCTGGTCCTCAAGCTGCCCCTGCTGCTGGGCCATTACCGCGCAGGCCACCCAGCGCGGCGTCCCGTCCACCCGCGACTACCCCCCCGAACTGAGGGCTTTGCTGAGATCGAGCGCCCTCAAGCTGATGGCTTCGATTGACCTGAACGCAAAAAAACGCTCTTAACCCGGGGCAAATTCAACTTAGTCTGCACATTTGTGCCGCTACAATTTCAATCTGGAGAGAAAAAATGCGCGTGTTCTATGACGCTGACTGTGACCTTGGCCTGATCAAGGACAAGATTGTCGCGGTGGTTGGCTATGGCAGCCAAGGCCACGCCCATGCGTTGAACATGAAGGATTCTGGCGTGAAGAACGTCTGGGTCGCTTTGAAGGCAGGTTCAGCTTCCGCAGCCAAGGCAGAAGCTGCAGGCCTGAAAGTCGTTACGGTGGCTGAAGCTGCTCAAAAGGCAGATGCTTTGATGATCGTGACTCCGGATGAAATTCAGCCCGAACTCTATGCTGCAGAGATTGGGCCATACATCAAGCCGGGTCAAACCCTGATGTTTGCCCACGGTTTCTCGGTCCATTTCGGCCTGATCCAGCCGCCAAAGGGCGTGGACGTGGTAATGGTTGCGCCAAAGGGCCCCGGCCACACGGTGCGCAGCGAATATCAAAAGGGCGGCGGCGTGCCGTGCCTGGTGGCTGTGCAGCACAATGAAAGCGGCAAAGCCCTCGACTTTGCTTTGGCATATGCTTCCGCTGTTGGCGGTGGCCGCTCGGGTATTATTGAAACCAATTTCCGCGAAGAGTGCGAAACCGATTTGTTCGGCGAACAGGCCGTTCTCTGCGGTGGTCTGGTTGAATTGATCCGCGCGGGCTTCGAAACCTTGGTTGAGGCAGGTTATGCGCCTGAAATGGCTTATTTTGAGTGCTTGCACGAAGTGAAGCTGATCGTGGATCTGATCTATGAAGGCGGCATCGCCAACATGAATTACTCGATCTCTAACACCGCCGAATATGGCGAATATGTCACCGGCCCTCGTATCATCACCCCAGAAACCAAGGCCGAGATGAAGCGCGTGCTAGAGCATATCCAAAACGGTGGCTTTGCCCGCGACTGGATGCTGGAAAACAAAGCCGGCGCGCCCTTCTTCAAAGCTACCCGTCGCTTGGGTGATGAGCATCAGATCGAAGCCGTTGGTGCTCAGTTGCGCGGCATGATGCCCTGGATCGGCAAAAACAAAATGGTCGACAAAGCCCGTAATTAGGGCCTTGCCGATCCGAAATTTTTAAAGAACACGCCGGTCGCTGATAGCGCCCGGTGGGATCGGCAAAAACAAAATGGTCGACAAAGCCCGTAATTAGGGCCTTGCCGATCCGAAATTTTTAAAGAACACGTCGGTCGCTGATAGCGCCCGGTGGGATCGGCAAAAAAAATGGTCGACAAAGCCCGTAAATCGGGCCTTCGCGAACTGAAAAGATGAAAGGCCCGAGATGTTCGTCTCGGGCCTTTTTATTGGTTTAAAAAATCGAATAGCCGCCATCGATTACTAGTGTATCCCCGGAATGATAGGCCGAGGCTTGGCTGGCGAGATAAACCGCGATACCACCGAAATCATCGGGCGTACCCCAGCGGCGAGCGGGGACGCGGGGGATGACCTTTTCAGCAAAAGCGGGGGAGTTCTGCGCCATCTCTGTCATGTCTGTGGCGATCCAGCCGGGTAGGATCGCATTGGCTCGCACGCCATAGCGCGCATGCTCAACCGCAATCGACTTGATCATGGAAATGACCCCGCCCTTGGTTGCGGCATAGGCCTCATTGCGGGCCGCACCTTCGATGGCTGCAAGAGAAGCGACCCCCACCAATGACCCACCGGGGTCACCTGCCTTGGCACGCTCCACCATATGGCGGCAGGCCTCACGCAGCGTGAAGAAGACGCCATCTAAATTGACCGCTAAGGTTTTCCGGTAAGTCTCCGTGCTCATATCGACAAAGCTTGGCGCACCATAGCCGACGCCGGCATTGGCAAAAACAGTGTCTACGCGGCCCATTTGGGCCACTGTATCTGCCATCGCCGCTACCACTTGTTCTTCGTGCGCGACATCGACTTCCCAAGCCTTCGCCTTGACGCCATGGGTCATAAGCTTGTGGACGGCTTCTTGGTTGGCGGCGGCTTTGCGCCCCCAAATGGCGATATCGGCCCCGCAGGCGGCAAGGGCTTCTGCCATCCCTAGACCAATGCCGCGATTGCCGCCCGTGATCAAAGCGACGTGTCCAGCTAGATTGAATGGGTGATAGGCCATGATGTTTCCCCGAGTCTTATTGAATTGATGTGAGGAATACACTAGCAAGCGCCCATCCGTGCGCAAGTGTTGATTGGTTTGTGCTTAAGGTGCGGAACCGCTATGGAACACGTCTATGTCAATTTCAGATTCGTTGCCAAATCCTCTTGTTCGTTCGACCCGTGACGGATCGGCGCGGATCAGCGTGGTTGTTCCCTGCTATAATGAGGAAGCTGTGATTGGCCTTTCGCATGCGCGGCTGAAAGCAGTTCTCGACTCTTTGGTCAGTTCAGAGCGCATGGATTATGAAATCATCTATGTCGATGATGGCAGCCGGGATCTGACGGCAGCAAAATTGTCAGAGCTTGCGGCCAGTGATCGCCGGGTTCGTGTCGTGATGTTATCGCGCAATTTTGGCCATCAGCCCGCGGTAACGGCTGGCCTCGACATTGCTAATGGCGATTGTGTGGTCATCATTGACGCCGACTTACAAGACCCGCCCGAGTTGATTGCCGACATGGTGAAGCTGTGGCGCGACGGCTATGACGTGGTTTATGGTCAACGCACAGACCGCGAAGGTGAAAGTGCCTTTAAACTTGCCACGGCGCGGGTATTCTATCGTGGCCTGAATTCCTTATCAGACGTGGATATCCCTCTTGATGTGGGTGACTTTCGTCTAATTGATCGTCAGGTGGTTGATGCCATTAGTTCAATGAAGGAACGCGATCGATTCTTACGCGGCATGATCAGCTGGGTAGGCTTTCGCCAAACAGCTTTGCCTTATCGCCGTGCTGCGCGCGCTGCAGGGGAGAGCAAGTATCCCTTGCGCAAGATGGTTCTGTTTGCCCTTGATGGCATGTTGTCGTTTTCGCTCGCCCCGTTGCGCTTTGTCATTACGCTGGGCTTGGCTATATTTGTTCTGTCCAATGTCGGCATTGTCTATGCTATTTTGAACCGATTGCTCACTGATCAATGGGTCAGCGGTTGGACCATGTTGTTCATCGCCGTCATGTTTATGGGTGGGGTCCAATTGATGGTTCTGGGCATGATTGGTGAATATGTCGGCCGCATCTATATGGCCTCAAAAGAACGACCGCTCTATTTGGTCAAGCGCTTCATAGGTTTCTATGACCGGGGCTAAATTTCGCGCAAAAGCAATCTTGGGATTACGCTATGCCTTTGCCGGTGGGCTGACCTCTCTCGTTTATATCATTGTCTATAATTTGATGGTTTATCTGGGATTAGTACGCTTTTTCTCGTCCAATCTCGCATATGGCGCAGCCCTTTTGTTCCAGTATTCTGCGCATGGTAAGTTCACCTTTGGCCATCGCGAGACAAAGCCTGGCACCTTGTGGCGCTATTTGGTTGCCGTGGGGGTTGGCTTTTTGATCGCAGCCCTCATCAGCCAAGCCAATACCAAACTCTATAATCTGCCCGACTTAGTGGTGTCGGCTATTGTGATGGTAATCGTCGCCTTTACGAATTTCCTCTTCTTTAATTTCTGGGTCTATGCAGACCAGACCTCCAAATCCTCGCAAGGTGATCATGGCGAAAGTTGAGCGTGTATCTGCCCTTTATCTATTTGGCGGTATGGCGGTCCTAGCGTTAGGGGTCGTTCTGTCCCTCATTGTGTTGCCTGGACCAGACTTGTTATGGCGCTTGTATATTGCTGACCATCTCCTCAACGGCAAAGTCATGTATCGCGACTTGCTGGAGGTTAACCCACCTTTATGGTTTTGGGCCGCTTTACCAGCCGCTTGGTTGGCCCAGAACACTCCGATTTTAGCCTATCATGCGCTGATTGGGCTGAATATGGCTGTGATGGTTTCAGCCACTTTCCTCTTGTTTCATTTGGCCAAAAAGACCTTGGGACCGTCGACAGCGGCGGCGGCTGCGTTTGGATTTTTGTTTGCTTTATGTTTGGTCAGCGTTGGAGATTTAGGTCAGCGCGAGCAATCGCTCTTGATGGCTTGCGGCTTATGGATCGCTCTGTTGTGTGCCCGTTTGGATGGGCGCGAGGTAGGGTTGCCGACTGCGATCTTAGTCGGCCTTATAACTGCCTATGGTTTTGCTCTTAAACATTATTTTGTTCTTCTGCCGCTCGTGTTGGAAGTGTGGCTCTTGTGGTGTCAAAAACGAGCGTGGAGACCATTTCGACCTGAAAACCTTACCTTGGCTTTCTGTGCACTGGCCTATGCTGGCGCTATTTGGACGTTCACCCCGGACTTTCTGGGCCGCATGTTGGACTTGATAGAAACGGCCTATTTCGCCTTTGGATCTTGGAACGGCACTATTTCCCCTGAGCGCAAGCTTAGATTGCTGATGCAAAGCGTATTTGTCTTTTTCCCGATCGCGATCATGCTTCTAACCAAGGAGCGCCGTGCGTTTTTCGTCGCCCTTGCGCTTGCGAGTGTTTTCTGTCTAGCGATCGTTATGTTGCAACAGAAGGGGTGGCGTTATCATTTTGTCGCAGCCCATGGCCTATCGGCTATGCTGTCCATCATGATTGTTCATTGTGCTTTCGTAAGTCAACACAAGGGTTTAAGGCTGGCCGTGTCGCTCGTGGCGACTTGGGCCTTGATTTGGAACCTCGTCGCCGTACCCGCTATAGGCCGTGTGCAAACGCGTGGCCAACCCGTTGAGCCGCTCTTAAAGTCAATCGTTGCCAAGGAACCAAAAGATAGCCGGATATTCATCCTATCTATCGGGCCAGATTATGCCTTTCACCCGCTCGCCGATGCCGGACGGCCCTATTGGTCGCGCTATTATTCGCTGTGGATGTTGCCAGGACTACTTACGCCAAACAAAGACCCCGAACTGGAAGCCATTCGGAAGGTTGAAAAAGAGCGCGTGCGGGCAGAATTTGTCGAAGATGTGCAATGCAGTCGACCAAACTTAATCATCGGAGAGGCTGGCTACATCGGAACGCCAGATCCGGTTCGGATCGATACAATTTCCTATCTTTCTGAAGACCCAGCATTTAAGGCGTGGCTTAACAGCCACTATCTGGCCGAGAGCAAGATTGGGCCTTACCCAGTCCGGCGCATAAATCCAGCAGCACCACCGCCACCCTGTAGTCAATCGCCTAAGCGGCCTTAACAATCACGACCAGTGACACGCCCAAGGGCAGGGGCAGGCGGCCAATTACATGACGCTCAAAGGCAAAAATTGCTTCCAGCGCTTTGTTGAGCCAGTTTGAGGGCATGCCCGTATCGACTTCTTTGCTGCCTGTGAGATTTTTGATCCACCGTACTCCAGCGATCATGGGCAATAACAATGTGTTGAAATAACTCATCATCTCGACTTTTAGGCCAGCAGATTTAATGGCGGCACGTAGCGTCTGGGCTGTATAGCGCCGTTTATGATGATGCTCCTCGTCATGCGGGCTCCACAGGGAGGGCAGGGCTGGAACAGTCAAGAGAAAGCTTGCATCCGGCTTTAGTTTTTTGGCCACAGCCTTTAGTGCGGCGACATCATCGTCAACATGCTCCAGCACATCCAACATGACGGCTAGGTCCAGACTATTTTCTGCTAGCGGCAGGCAATCTGGCAAACGGCCTTCCAGCACCGTCGCATCCGTACGCGCAGCTGCATAGGCGCGCGCATCGGCATCAGGTTCGACAGCCGTTACTTGACCAAAGCGTACGAGGACGGGCAGGTTAGAACCGGTACCGCAGCCAATTTCAGCAATAGCTAGGTTGGGACGCTTGGCAATATGCTGGGTGATCATTTCAGCCACAATGCGCCGACGAGCGCGATACCACCAATGATTTTCGTCAATGGCTGCCATTTCAGTATAGGCGGAACGTTCCATGCACTCGGGCTCCCTGCCAGCCAAATCAAAGATGGACTTGTCCGGCCTCCCAATAGCAAAGCCTGGGATGACAGTGGATTAACAAGTCAGCATTAGCTGTAATTTTATGCATTAATTTGCGGCAGCGACGCAATTCTGCTCAGAAAAAAGGCCGAAATGGCGAAGTTACGCAGTTTTCGCTGTTCTAGCTTGGCTAAGGACCTGCTAGAGCGCTCTTCCTCCCAACAGTCGAACTGAATCAACCCAGTCACAACTCGGTCGCCCATGACACTTACCACGTCCCTCTTGTCCGGCCCACGGTCGGCCACCTGGTCTCAAATAACCACGACGGCTTTGTTCAGCTTGGTTTTAGCCGGGATTTTGATCGGTGGGCTGTGGGCGATGCTGCAGCTGACGCCGACCGGCGATATCGTCTGGCGTTTGTATGTCGCGGAACAAGTCGCGCAGGGCAAAGTCATTTATCAAGATGTGATTGAAACCAATCCACCTTTGTGGTTCTGGGCGGCATTGCCTTGGCATTATCTCGGTCAGATGCTGGGTGTCGCACCTTATCAAGTCTTGGCAGTCGGCGTCACAGGTTTGGCATTGGCGGCGTTGTGGACGTTTAACAGCCTGACGCGCGACTTAATTTCGTTTGGCCAACGTCAGGTTATTTTGCTCGCGATAGCTATATCATATCTGATTTTGCCATTGGGTGAGACGGGGCAGCGGGAGCATGCGTTCTTTGTTGCTTCTTTGCTTTGGACAACGCTGGCGGTTGCCCGAATGGAAGGCAAGCCGATTTCCTCTGCTGCTCTTCTAATTACGCTGGTATTTTCAGCTTATGGCTTTGCACTCAAGCACATTTTTGTGCTGGTTCCGTTGTTGATTGAAGGGTGCATGATGGCGCGTTTGCGTCGCGCCTATCAGCCAATCCGGTTTGAAACCTTGGGCCTTGGCACCGCGGCGGTCCTTTACACCGTGGCATTGTTACTATTTGCCCAAGACTTCTTTTCGCGCATCGTGCCGATGGTGATGGTGGCTTATTCTAACTTTGGACCTGTCATGCAGCTTGCACCCAGCAAGCGCCTAGGCTTCATTTTAAGCACGACCAGCTTTGCCATTGTGCCTTTTGTTATGGCGCTTTTGGCCTGGGACAGACGCTCACTCACTCTTGGGCTCTTGGTCACCCTAACGGCCATGCTTTTGGCAATTTGGCTGCAGATGAAGGGCTGGCGCTATCATATGTTAGCGGCACAAGGCCTATCCCTGATGCTGGTGGTAAGCATTGGTGCCAAAATGGTGGCGGAGCGCCGGTGGGTGGTGGCAGCGCTTGCCGCTATCGGTCTGGCGATCCTGTCCCATCAAGCCATCTATAAGCCGATCAATCGTGTCCTCATGACAAAAGGACAGCCAGTTTTCCCGACCTTGCGCAAGTTTGTGAAGAATGAGCCTCAAGATAGCCGGATCGCCGTCCTTTCGATTTCGCCCGAGCACGCATTTTATATCGTACGGATTCTCGAACGGCCTATCATTTCGCGCCATTATGGCATGTGGATGCTGGTCGGTCTGGAGGTCCCCCAAGCCGATCCCAAGAAAGAATCCTTCCGCAAGATGGAGCTTGATCGGGTACGGCGGGAATATGTGGCTGACCTAACCTGTCGTCCACCTGATGTCGTGATTGAAGAATATGGCCGCGTCTTTGCCAATCGATTGGTCAGCTTCAATACCTTGACTTATCTGCGCGAAGATCCCGACTTCGATGCTTGGTTTGGCAAGCATTACCGCTTTGACAAGCCTTTAGGCTATCGCCAATTTGCTTGGCGTTTGAAGGGCGAGCGGCCGAACGATCAATTGTGTGAGCGTAACCCTTAATTCTTTCCCTGCGCCGCGCGCCAGAGGCGATGGCCTTGGTGAATGATACGGGTGGTTTCTTGCCATAAGCCATGGCTTTCGAGTGTATCAAGCGCCACGAAGCGTGCCTCGCTGGCGTCATCGCCCGCAATAACTGCCCCGGATTGATAGCGGGCGACATAGTCGATCAGCAGATAATGGCGTGTGACATCGCCCGTGCTGCGGCTGGTGAAGATACCGTCTACCACGTCGATTAGGCCAAGTATTTCGGCCGTGACACCTGTCTCTTCCGCTAATTCACGCAATGCTGCGTCAATTGCCTTTTCGCCCCATTCCAGCTTGCCACCAGGAATGGACCACTCCCCTTGCCGAGGGGGCGTACCGCGACGGATCAAAAGGACCTGGCCATCGTCGTTAAAACAGACAATACCAACCGCGGGGACGGGGAGAGGCTTAGCTTCCAGGGTCATGGTTTTGTGCTAGCATGGAAGCGATGTGTGGACGATACGCCGTAACATTGCCGGTAGATGCGATGGCGACCCTATTTGGGTCGGCTGACAGGCCTAATCTGGCCCCTCGATGGAACGTAGCTCCAACACAGCTTGCCCCGATGGTCGCGATTGGCAAAGCAGGCGATACTCGGATATTACAAGCCCGTTGGGGGTTGCGGCCGGGTTGGATGGCCAAAGACCCACCAACAGGGCCCTTGTTCAATGCCCGTGGCGAGTCCGTGGCTGAAAAACCGGCGTTCCGCACCGCCTTTGCCCGCAAGCGCTGCTTGATCCCCGCAGATGGCTTTTATGAGTGGAAGCGCGAGGGCAAGGTGCGCACGCCTTACTTCATCGCAAGGCCAGACGGGGAGCCTGTCACGTTTGCAGGCCTATGGGAGGCTGCCAAGGACGAGGAGGGTGGCCTTCTCTTGTCCATGAGTATTGTTACTACGGCTGCCACAGACCATTTTCGAAATATTCATGACCGTTTTCCTGTCGTGATCGAACCGAATGATTGGCAAACTTGGCTAAAAGCCAGCACCCCATCCGACACCCTAAAACAGCTTTTAATTCCGCCGCTTGATGGATTTTTGGTGCCGAGGCAAGTCAGCGATCGGGTCAATAAGGTCAGTCACGATGACGCAGAGTGTTTTCGACCTGTCGACTAAAACTTTGATATTGTCGGACGGTTTGGGCAGGGGACAATTACTAAGAAACCAAGTTAAAGCTGAGGATTAGATACGGCTGTGTGCCGTGGGCGCACAATTGGCCTGATCATGAAAAAGTGTGGGAATTGCAATGCGTGCCGAGGCACCACTAGGGTTAACTTCGCCGGACAACAGCGGTCGTCCAAAGATTGAGAAGGACGTCTGGTTCCTGCTATTTGCGGTCGGCACCGCCTTTATGGCTAGCCGATATGATTTCCAATAATCCACCCTTGCCCTCCCACAATTCCAAAAGGCAATTGGCTATGATGATCAGACCTCAGTTTGATCGGCACCCTTGCCAAAGTTGGGGCAATTCCTGCCGTGATGTTGACCTTTATGGCTGACAGGATTGGCCGAAAGCCGCTGTTCCTTGCAGCGATTTTGGGGTTTTCGGCATCCGCTTTGCTAGCTGCTTTGGTACAAAATGCGGCAATGCTCGCGACGGGCCTCTTTTTCACCCGCTTATTCACTATGGTCGACGAATTATTGGCCGTGGTACGTTTGGCCGAAGCTGCCCCTGCACGCGCGCGGACTTGGATGCTGGGGCTGTTGGCGCTGTTAGGGGCCTCTGGCGATGGTGTGGCCTTGGTGGCCTATGGCACCTTTGCCGATCAGCCTGATGCGTGGCGCTGGATGTATGCAGCAGGCGCCGTGCCTGCGCTTTTGTCTAATATCTGGCAGTTGGCGCTGCCCGAAAGTGCCGTCTTTGTCGCGACAAGTCGGGCCAAACAAGCTGATTCGTTTGCGCTGATCCGCACCCATCGTCGGCCCGTGATCCTGATTGGGATTGCTTATTTCCTCTTCTGGCTGCCGATTTCGCCTGCCTTGTCTTGCAATTTCCAATATCTGCAGTCGGTTGCGAAGTGGGAGCCAAACCAAGTCGCTTTGGTTTCGTTTGCTGCTGGCCTAATTGGTCTGGCCGGAACATTCCTTGGCGGGCGATTGGCCGATCGCTTTGGGCGTAAGCCTGTTGGTCTGACTGCTACGCTAATCTGTGTCCTTGGTCTTTCAGGCGTCTACAGCAGCAGCCAGTCTGGCTTAGTCGGGGCCTCTCTAAGCATTGGCTATATGGCTTGGTTTGCAGCGTCTGTTGCGCTTTGCGCCACGATGAGCGAGCTTATTCCTACTAAAGCGCGCGCCACTGTTGCCGGTACATCTGAAATCGGGGTCAGTAGTGGTGCGATTGTGAGCGGAAGCTTGGTTGCTTTCCGCATCCCCGTCTTAGGGGCCTTGGCCACGCTCTCATCGCCATGATGCCGCTGGTGGTCTTGGCACTCATCGCCATCGCCTTTTTACTAGAGACCAAGGGCCGGGTTTTGGTGGAAGGCGAAGAGGAAGATGCTAGCAAAGCTTAGCGGTCGAGGAAGTCTTTCGCCAAGTCCACTGTGCTGTGGTACCCGACCGCTGCGCCACACTGGCTGGACCATGCCTGCCACGCTGCCCGGCCTTGATCGCGCAGGCCGGTTAGAAAGTCCCAGTCGGTATTGAATTTGCTCGCAGCCCCCAAGCCCTTCAGCGCTTCATCGGCCTTGATGGCGTGAACTTTCACGTCCCGATAGCGGTCCTTCAGTTTATCGTCCATCTCCTCATCCTCGAGAAGGCGCTGGACAAAGGCGATGGCGCGCAATTCTGCAATCAAGCTGGCGTTAAAGGTAATCTCATTTAAGCGGTCCATGATCGCCGCACTGGTCTTTGGCACCGTGTCGAGCGTCTGTGGGTTCAATGCACAGAGGAGCAAGTCGTCGGGTAAGCCCGCTTCATAGAAGAGCGGCCAGAGCGCTGGATTGGCCATATAACCGCCATCCCAATAGGCTTCCCCATCCACTTCCACGGCTTGAAACAAATAGGGCAGGCAGGCCGAAGCCAAGGTCACATCGGCACTGACCTCATGGGTGCGAAACACTTTTGCCCGCCCGCTTTTGACATTGGTTGCGGCAATAAAGAGCTTGAATGGTGGATCTTTTGTTAAGCCCTTAAAGTCAATCACATCCTGAAGAGTGTCGCGCAAAGGGTTGAAATTCCAAGGATTAAACTCATAGGGGCTTGCCACACTTGTCAGCGCATCAAACCATTGAAAGCTGGCGGCCTTGAAGAGGCCAAATGGGTCAAAAGCTTTGCGGATAGCGTTCAGGCTGACTGGACTGAAGGGCCCACGCGTCGTGCTGATCTTCTGCCAAAAGCGCGCCAGCGCGTCGCGCGCACCAGCGCTTCCGCCCGTTCGCAAGCCATCGGCACAGACCACTGCATTCATCGCCCCGGCGCTAGTTGCGGTGATGGCGGCAATGTCAAACCGGTTCTCTTCGAGGAGCCCGTCCAATATCCCCCATGCAAACGCCCCGTGAGAACCACCACCTTGCAGCGCGATATTGAGAGCAGGCTTGGCCATAGGGTTCAGCCCACCTTGCCCGATGGTTGTGGGCGCGAGAACACCAACGAGTCCACTTTGGAACTTGCCGCATCAAAGCGATAGCCATCAACGTCAAAAGCTTTGATGGCTTCGGGATCGGTGATGCGATTTTCAATGCAAAAGCGCGCCATCGTGCCGCGCGCCCGCTTAGCATAGAAGCTCAACACGCGGGCCTCGCCATCCTTAATCTCTTTGAAGTTCGCTGTTATGACGCGCGCCTGCAACGCCTTCTTGGAAACGGCGCTGAAATATTCGGTGGAGGCAAGGTTCAGAACGATTGGACCAGCTTGGCCAGCTAAGTCGCTATTTAGAGCTTTGGATATCCGGTCGCCCCAAAAGTCATAGAGGCTATCGCCGCGTCGGGTCTTCAGGCGTGTGCCCATCTCCAAACGGTAAGGCGCGATGACGTCAAGCGGGCGCAATAGGCCATAAAGGCCTGACAGGATGCGGACATGGTCCTGCGCCCAGTTCAAATCCTCGGCGCTCAACTCACGCGCCTGTAAGCCTTGATAGACATCGCCATTAAACGCCAAGGCGGCTTGCAGCACCTCTGGACCATCGAGGCCCGGGTCAAATGCTTGAAAGCGCTGGTAGTTTAAATCTGCCAAATTGTCAGACAAATGCATTAGCTTAGCGATGTCAGATCGCTTCAATCTGGCCGTTACTTTGGCCAGCGTTGCAATATCGGCCTCCAAGCGTGGCTTGGTTGCTGGCAGGTCTTGAGAAACCGGCTCGTAATTAAGGTTTTTGGCGGGGGAGAGAAGAATCAGCATTGCCCTAAAATAGGGCTGCTTGGGCGAGGGGGCAATGCATGATGATCGCCCCCTGCAAGGTGTTTCTTGACGACGAGGGCTGGTTAGAAAGCGCGCTTGCCCGTGATGGTCTCACCAAACATCCGGAAGTCGCCCATTAGGCTCCAAGCGGGATAGGTGAAGGTCGCTGGCTTATTCTTCTCGAAGAAATAATGGCCAACCCAAGCAAAGCCATAGCCGACAATTGGGGCCGCGACCAAATATTGGAAGCCACCTACGACGCCCCAAAGGACGACCATCAGCAAACACAAGCAGACAAGGCCTGTGCCAACGATATGCAGGCGGCGGCTGATCACATTTTGGTGCTCAGAAATATAAAACGGATAAAACTCCTCAAAGCTCGCAAAGCGGGCAGGGGTAGAGCCCATGTTGGGGTCTGGAGCATCGGTCGGGGCGGTGGTTGCGTGTTCGTCGGTCATGCGCTGCATGTGTGGTCGCCCGACCGCAAACGCAAGGGTCAATTCGGCTATTTGGCGAAAAATATTTGGGGTGGCCCTAAACCCGCTGCCGCACCATGCGCAACGCACACCCCAACGCAGCTTCAACCGGGACGAGGGATTCGACGGCGAGGGTTTCGACCCGTGCATTAGTGGCGACTAGGGTAAACCGAGCAAAGGCTGCAGCTGGCTGATAAAGGAGCGCATTGAGGGTGGTTGCCCCGCCACAGCAGGTGGCCACGACGGTCAAATCCTCAAACTCGGTCTCTGCTGCCTGATCCATCGCGCCTTCCCACCAGGCTTGCGCATCCTTGCCGCAGAGCGGGCAGGTGATGGCTTCAAACGACTCGCCGCCATCGATGAAGCGCACATCATCGAACATGTCATAGCTGATTTCGTCGGCACGCGGCAGCAAAGCCTCCAGCGCATCACCACCGGCTTCGGCTTGCTCATCACTTGGAACGTAGGTGGGATCGGTCGGAATCAGGATCAGATAGTCGAGCTGTTTCATCTAATTGGCCATTGCCGCTTTCACGGCGTCTAGGCCTGCAGAGGCGGCATCCGCCCTCGGCGCACCACCTTGAGCAAAGTCGGGCTTACCGCCACCACCTTGCCCGCCCATGGCGAGCACAGCGGCTTTGACCAGATCAACCGCGCTGACGCTGGCGACGGTGCTGGCCACCGCAATGGCAGCTTTCCCTTCGGCTGCGGCGACATAGGCGACCACGCCGCCACCCAGTTTCTGGATCGCTTCATTGACCATGGGGCGCAAGTCCTTAGCCCCAATCCCGTCGAGGATACGGGCATCAAGCTTTACGCCCCCAATCTCTTCAATGGCGGCGGCAGCACCGCCGCCGCCGCCGAGCGCGAGCTTTTGCTTGGCGTCGGTTAGTTCTTTTTCGAGCCGCTTACGGTCAGCAATCATCGCCTCAATCCGCGCGGGCAGGTCTGGCAATTGCGCCTTTAAGGGCTCTGCCGCTGCGCGCGCTATGGCGGCTTCGGCCTTGAGGTGATCGAGGGCGGCTTGGCCTGTTGCAGCTTCGATCCGGCGCACGCCAGCGGCAACTGCGCCTTCAGACACAATCACAAAACTGCCGATGTCACCGGTACGACCGACATGGGTGCCACCGCATAGTTCGACTGAATAGGATTTTGGTGCGTGGTCGAGCTTGCGGCCCATGGCCAGCACGCGCACTTCATCGCCATATTTTTCGCCAAACAATGCCATCGCGCCTTCGGCAATGGCTTCATCAGGCGTCATTAAGCGGGTGGAGGCTTCAGTATTTTGCCGCACGACCGCGTTTACCTCAGTCTCAATGGCATCAATTTCCGCCCGCGACAGGCCTGCGCCATGGGCAAAGTCAAAGCGCAAGCGATCTGCTTCAACCAGCGAGCCCTTTTGCGTCACATGCGGGCCCAACACGTTTTGCAGGGCAGCATGCATCAAGTGCGTGGCGCTGTGGTTAGCGCGGATGGCATTGCGGCGCTGCGCATCAATGGTCAATGAAGCGGCGTCACCGACTTTGATCCCGCCATGCACTAGCTTGCCCTTGTGGCCATGGATGGCCCCGGCGCGCTTAAGCGTGTCTTCGACTTCAAAGACGGCACCATTGTCAAAGCGGATCACGCCCTGATCACCAGCTTGGCCGCCGCTTTCGGCATAGAAGGGGGTTTGGTTGAATACCAACTCGCCGGTCTCTCCTTCAGCGAGGGCGTTGACTTTTGCGCCACCGACCACAATTGCTGCCAATTGGCCGCTGGCCTCGCTCTGGCCATAGCCAAGGAATTCGCTGCCGCCTTGCTCATCTTTCAAGGTCAGCCAGATTGCATCGGTACCAGCTTCGCCGCTGCCCGCCCAAGCGGCGCGTGCTAATGCCTTTTGTTCGTCCATTGCAGCTTTAAAGGCCGTCATGTCGACGCCGATACCGCGTGCGCGCAAGACGTCTTGGGTCAGATCGACGGGGAAGCCATAGGTGTCATAAAGCTGGAAGGCAGCTTTGCCAGACAACTCTTGGCCTTGCGTCAGCCCGGCGCTCTCTTCGTCCAACAAGGACAGGCCGCGGCCCAAGGTTCGGCGGAAGCGGACTTCTTCTTGCTCGAGCGTTGAGGTGATGAAAGCCTCAGCCCGGCGTAATTCGGAATAAGCGCCGCCCATTTCTTGGATCAGGATAGGGGCCAAACGGTGTAGCAATGGTTCACTCGTGCCCAGCATATGGGCGTGGCGCATGGCGCGGCGCATGATGCGACGCAGCACATAGCCGCGTCCTTCGTTCGATGGCGTCACCCCATCGGCGATCAAGAAGCTGGACGCGCGGATATGGTCGGCAATGACGCGGTGGCTGGCGCGCTTGTCGCCTTGAGCCTTGACGCCAGTCAGATTCTCAGACGCCGCGATCAGGGTCTTGAACAGGTCGATGTCATAATTGTCATGCACGCCTTGCAGTACGGCCGAGACACGTTCCAGCCCCATGCCGGTATCAATGCTGGGCTTAGGCAGGCTGGTTTGGCTGCCATCGGCGTGGCGCTCAAACTGCATGAAAACGAGGTTCCAGATCTCAATCCAGCGGTCGCCATCTTCTTCCGCACTGCCCGGCACACCGCCCCAAATATGGTCGCCATGGTCATAGAAGATCTCGCTACATGGTCCGCACGGACCCGTGTCCCCCATCGACCAGAAATTGTCGCTGGTGGGGATGGAGATGATGCGATCATCGCTGAGGCCCGCAATCTTGCGCCACAGGGCACGGGCTTCGTCGTCTGTGTGATACACAGTGACAATCAGCTTTGACTTATCAATGCCAAAGTCCTTGGTCAGCAATTCCCACGCATGGCTGATCGCTTCGTCCTTGAAATAGTCGCCGAACGAGAAATTACCCAGCATTTCAAAGAAGGTATGGTGGCGCGCGGTGTAGCCGACATTGTCGAGGTCATTATGCTTACCACCTGCACGCACGCACTTTTGGCTGGTCGCAGCACGTGGCGGCTGGGGCGGGGTTTCTGCCCCCGTAAACACGTTCTTGAACTGGACCATGCCCGCATTGGTGAACATCAAAGTCGGGTCATTTTGCGGCACCAGTGGGCTGGACGCCATGACGGTGTGGCCCTTGGATTTGAAAAAGTCCAAAAACGAAGTTCGAATGTCGTTAACGCTAGCCATAACTTCCCGTCCAGGCATCAGGTGCCGCTTAAAATTGTGTTGGCAAATCTATAGGCAGCCATGGCCCCAACGCCAAGTGGCTCGCGGCATGGATTGCAGGGGGCGGGTTGGTCGGCTGGACTAAAGCCCGCTTCTAACCCTCATACACAATCTTGCCGTCCACCATAGTGAGGACGGTCTTTGCGTCTAGGATGTCGGCGGGTTTGACGTTCATGAAGTCGCGGGAGAAGACGCTGATGCTGGCGGCTTGGCCAACAGCTAGGGTGCCACGGCTGCGCTCTGCGCCGACAGCATAAGCGGCAGAGCGGGTGAACATGCCTAGTGCCTGTTGGCGCGACACGCGCTCTTCCAAGCCCCAATCTGGGCCAACAAAGCCATTGAGTGCGTGGCGATAGATGGCCGCATAAAACTCGATGCGCGGGTCACCTTGTTCAACCGGCGCGTCAGAGCCGCCGCAAACCACGGCACCCGTCTTGAGAAGGCTTGTCCAGGCATAAGCGCCTTTGATGCGTTCAGGGCCAAGGCGCGCAGGGGCAAAGAACAGATCGCCAATGGCATGGGAGGGTTGCATCGAGGCAATCACACCCAGCTTAGCAAAGCGTGGCATATCCGGTGGTGAGACGACTTGCGCATGCTCAATCCGCCAGCGGCGATTGGTCTTGGCATGGCCTAGCACGCGTTCAAACCAGTCCAAGCTTTGGCGATTGCCGCGGTCGCCGATGGCGTGCATGGCAACTTGTGCGCCAGACTTCTTGGCCCGCTCCAGCACGGCTAGAACTTGCTCTTCTGGCGTTAGCAAAAGGCCTTCGGACTCCGGTGCATCGGCATAGGGAGCGAGCAGGGCCGCGCCGCGCGAGCCCAGCGCCCCGTCAGAATAGATTTTGACCCCGCGTGTGCTTATCCGCCCCGTGGCATCGACACTGGGCCCACGCCGCAAAACGTTGGTGGCAAAGGCGATGTCGAGATAATTATCGACCCGCAACTGGACTTCGCCGGAGAGGGCGAGCGCCTTAAGGGCGATCAAATCCTCGCCCGAAACGCTCATGTTATGCAGGCCAGTCCAGCCGCGCGAGGCATAGAGGCGGTCGGCCTTGATTAAGGCTTGCCGGATCATGTCCGGTGTTGCGCTTGGCATCTGGCTTTCAACGAGTGCCTGCGCATTATCGATCAGCATGCCCGTTGGCTGACCCGAGGCGTCCTTCAGGATTTGCCCGCCAAGGGGATTAGCTGTGCTCGCGTCAATGCCTGCAAGCTTCAAAAGGGCACTATTTGCCAAGGCCGCATGGCCATCCGAGCGGCCTAGTAACAATGGCCGATCCGGCACAATCGCGTCGACATCCTGCCGGGTAGGGAAACGGCTTTCGGGCCAGTGGGTTTCGATCCAACCGCGCCCGGCAATCGGTCCAGTCGGGTTTTGCGCGGCCCAAGCCGCAAGTTTGGCCTGAAGTTCCGCGATGGATTTCACGCTATCGAGGTTCAGCGTCATCTCGCGCAGGCCAATGCCCCCATCGCATCCGGTGAATTTTCCCTGACCTATGACGGGCAGACGACCAGCAACATAGCGCTGGCGGGCAACGCGACCGATCAGGCTGCGGCGATACAGTCTGCCCTCCAGAGCCTGTCCGGCATCGGCCCGGGG
>JBEAVQ010000045.1:0-19195 GCA_041160865.1 Pseudomonadota bacterium
TGCCAAGGAGACAGTGGAATTCTACCACGACGTTATGGGCATGGACTTCCAAATCGCCTTTGCTGAAGACCATGTCCCTTCAACCGGGGCCTATGACCCCTATATGCACGTCTTTCTCGATGCAGGTGGCGGCAATGTGTTGGCCTTCTTTGAGCTGCCGGAGCAGCCCGACATGGGCCGCGATCCCAATACGCCGGAATGGGTGCAGCACATCGCCTTCAAGGTCGCCAATGAAGAAGCACTTCTGGCTGGCAAGGCCCGCGCCGAGGCGCGCGGTTGTTCGGTGATCGGCCCGACTGACCATGGTATTTTCCGCTCCATCTATTTCTTTGACCCCAATGGGCACAGGCTGGAACTCGCCCACGACACCGGCACCGCCGCAGAGATCACCGAGTTGCGGCGCGTGGCCTTAGACATGCTTGACGAGTGGTCCAAGACCAAAAAAGCCCCCCGCCATGCCGATTGGCTGCATGCCAAGGCTCGCGCCAGCCATACAAATTCAGACCCTCTTTAAAACGTGTTGGGACCACCCAGCCATTAGGAAACGCCCATGAAACTTGCTTCTCTCAAATCCGGCCGCGATGGACGCCTCGTCGTCGTCTCGTCGGACCTGAATTATTGCACCGATGCGGCTTTGATCGCCCCGACCTTACAGGCCGCCCTCGATGACTGGGCGCGTTGTGGTCCTGCCCTGCAGACCTTGAGCGAAGCACTTGAACGTGGCGCGGTGCCGACCGAACGCTTTCATGAGCGCGAAGCCCATTCGCCCCTGCCCCGTGCCTATCAATGGGCCGATGGCTCCGCCTATGTGAACCACGTCCAGCTCGTGCGCCAAGCTCGAGGCGCTGAGATGCCGGAGAGCTTCTGGACTGACCCCCTGATGTATCAAGGCGGCTCTGACGACTTCTTGCCGCCACGCTCGCCCATCATGCTCGCCGATGAGACCTGGGGCTGCGACTTTGAAGCCGAAGTGGCTGTCATCACCACCGATGTGCCGCAAGGCATCAGCGCAGAGGCCGCACGCGACCACATTGCACTTGTCTGCTTGGTCAATGATGTCAGCCTGCGCAACCTGATCCCCAACGAATTGGCCAAGGGTTTTGGCTTCTTCCAAGCCAAGCCTGCCAGCGCATTTTCCCCCGTGGCCGTCACGCCCGAAAGCCTAGGTCCCCTGTGGGATGGGGGGAAGCTGCATGTGACCTTAAGCGTCGACCTCGATGGCAAGGCGCTGGGTCGGGCTGAGACGGGCTTGGATATGACCTTCGATTTTGGTCAATTGATCGCCCATGCAGCACGCACCCGTAACCTCAGCGCCGGCACCATCATCGGTTCTGGCACCGTCTCTAACCGCGATGCGACAGGCGGCCCAGGTAAGCCAATCGCTGAAGGTGGCCTCGGCTATTCGTGCTTGGCAGAAGTCCGCGTCGTGGAAACCATCCTCCATGGCGCCGCTAAAACGCCCTTCCTCAAACACGGTCAAGTCGTGCGCATCTGGGCCGACGATTCCAAAGGCCATTCCATCTTCGGCGCGATTGAGCAGAAGGTGAGTGGCTAGGGTTTTAAACGCCATACATATCGTCCGCGCCTAAGCGATGTGGAGAGCGGGGACCATAGGGGAGTTAGTGGCACAAGATCCCGGATCGGCTGACGCCGTACACGACAACATGACCACAATCCTGAAACCCACCATAGACCTTTAACCATTTCCGCGCTAAAGCACTCACGTTACCAGATACGGTAGCAAACCGCCGGTCGATACGCCGCTCACAAGCGCGCGACCCTTGCGGGCGAAATTTGGTTTGCTTGTTAGCCTCTGGTTAAGGGCAATCCAGTGATGATCAACTCGCTCGAACAAAGGACGGCTTACCATGCCCTCACTCAATAGTTTTAAATCACGCCAGACTCTAACTGTCGGCGACAAGACCTATGTTTATTATTCTCTCGAAGCCGCTTCAAAAAACGGCCTAGGCGATGTTTCTAAACTACCCGTGACTTTGAAGATCTTGCTTGAAAACCTGTTGCGCGCCGAAGATGGCGTCACGGTGACTAAGGCCGATATCGAAGCGGTCGCCAAATGGGTGGAGAACAAAGGCAAGATCGAACACGAGATCGCCTTCCGCCCTGCCCGCGTGCTGATGCAAGACTTCACCGGCGTTCCTGCCGTGGTCGATCTCGCCGCGATGCGCGATGCCGCAGCCGCGCTGGGTTCCAACCCAGAGAAGGTCAATCCGCTGATCCCCGTCGACCTCGTGATCGACCACTCCGTCATGGTGGATTATGCCGGTAAGGGCGACAGCTTTGCCAAAAACGTTGACCTTGAATATGACCGCAATGGTGAGCGCTATGAGTTCCTGCGTTGGGGTCAAAGCGCGTTTAAGAACTTCCGCGTGGTGCCTCCCGGCACCGGCATCTGCCACCAAGTGAACCTCGAATATCTGGCCCAAACCGTTTGGACCGCTGAAGATGGCAGCGATGAAGTTGCCTATCCAGATAGCGTCGTGGGCACCGACAGCCACACCACCATGATCAATGGCTTGGCCGTTCTGGGCTGGGGTGTTGGCGGGATTGAAGCTGAAGCAGCAATGTTGGGCCAGCCCATCTCGATGCTGATCCCTGAAGTGGTGGGCTTTAAACTCGACGGCAAATTGCCCGAAGGGGCCACCGCGACCGACCTCGTGCTGACCGTCACGCAAATGCTGCGCAAGAAGGGTGTTGTTGGCAAGTTCGTCGAATTCTTTGGTCCGGGCCTTGATTCCATGACCTTGGAAGACCGTGCCACCATCGCCAATATGGCCCCAGAATATGGCGCGACCTGTGGCTTCTTCCCTGTAGCCGAAGACACGATCAACTTCCTGCGCTCTACCGGCCGCGATGCGGGCCGTGTTGCTTTGGTTGAGGCCTATGCAAAAGCCAATATGATGTGGAAGCATGATGCGGGTCAGCCCGTATTCACCGACGAATTGGGCTTAGATTTGGGCAGCGTCCAACCCTCACTTGCAGGGCCCAAGCGTCCACAAGACCGCGTCTTGGTGGCCGATGCTGCAACTGCATTCAAAGCCGCACTCGAAGGCGAATTCGGCAAGGCTGGCGAAGTGGCCAAACGCGTTGGCGTTGAGGGTCACAATCACGACCTCGGCCATGGTGACGTCGTGATTGCTGCGATCACCTCCTGCACCAATACCTCTAACCCTTCTGTGCTGATCGCTGCAGGCCTTGTGGCCCGTAAGGCCCGCGCCAAAGGCCTGACCGTAAAGCCTTGGGTGAAAACCTCACTCGCACCGGGCTCGCAAGTCGTAACAGATTATTTGACCCAGTCCGGCCTTCAATCTGATTTGGACGCCATGGGCTTCAACCTGGTCGGCTATGGCTGCACCACCTGTATCGGTAACTCTGGCCCACTGCCGGAAGAAATCACCAAGGCCATCGTGGCCGGTGATTTGGTTGCTGCCTCTGTGTTGTCGGGCAACCGCAACTTTGAAGGCCGCGTCAACCCAGATACACGGGCTAATTATCTGGCTTCGCCGCCATTGGTCGTCGCTTATGCGTTGGCAGGCTCGATGCAGATTGACCTCAACAAAGAGCCTCTGGGCACGAGCACAGATGGCCAGCCTGTTTATCTGAAAGACGTGTGGCCAACGTCTGCCGAAGTCTCCGCCATCATGCGCGAATATGTGACAGCAGAAATGTTTGCCCGTCGCTATGCTGATGTGTTCAAGGGCGATTTGAATTGGCAGGCGATCCAAGTCTCGGGCGGCCAAACCTATAATTGGCCCGCCAAGTCGACCTATGTTGCCAACCCGCCTTACTTTGAAGGCATGACCATGACGCCAAAGGGTGTGGAAGACATTCTCCACGCCCGCGTCTTGGGTCTGTTTGGCGACAGCATCACCACCGACCACATCTCGCCCGCAGGCTCGATCAAAGCATCGAGCCCCGCAGGCAAGTTTCTGACCGAAAATGGCGTCTCGGCCATCGACTTCAACTCCTACGGCGCGCGCCGTGGCCACCATGAAGTAATGATGCGCGGCACCTTCGCAAACATCCGCATCAAGAACCAAATGGTTCCAGGTGTTGAAGGTGGCGTCACCAAACATTGGCCAGATGGCGAAGTCATGCCGATCTATGACGCCGCCATGCTCTATAAGGATGCCGGCACGCCGCTGGTGATCTTTGCGGGCAAGGAATATGGCACAGGCTCGTCACGCGACTGGGCAGCTAAAGGCACCAATCTACTGGGCGTCCGGGCTGTCGTCACCGAGAGCTTTGAACGTATTCACCGCTCGAACTTGATCGGCATGGGCGTTCTGCCCTTCCAGTTCCGCGATGGTGTGACTTGGGCCAGCCTCAATCTGGTTGGTGATGAAATGGTGTCCATCTATGGCATTAATGACATCGCACCACGCAAAGAGATGGAAGTCGAAATCCGCCGCGCCGACGGCACAGTGGTGATTGCACCCGTTATCAGCCGCATCGATACGGCCAACGAACTCGACTACTATTTTTCGGGCGGCATTATGCAGTTCGTGCTGCGCCAATTGGCCCGCGCGGCATAAGCCATCAAATCCAGCCAGGAATGGGGCCTTCTGACGTCGTCAGAGGGCCTTTTTCATGTGGGATCAGGACCTCTAATCCAAGCCATGACGAAACCTTACCAATCATTCATCAGGTCAGGCCTTTATTTTGCCCAACCCCACTCCTAAGTGGAGTCTCGAACGCCGGAACGGGAACCAAATCCCTGCCCCGACGCTCCTACTATTGCCCGACTTACAAGGGTAATTCTTTTGGGGAGTGGACATATGACTCGCGCACTCGCGCTTAATGTTGGGCCAGAACTGGGCCTTCAGCGGTATCTCACCGAGATCCGTAAATTTCCGATGCTGCACAAGGACGAGGAATATATGCTCGCCAAGCGCTGGCGTGAGCATGAAGATACCGGTGCGGCTGAAAAGCTTGTGACCAGCCATTTGCGCCTCGTGGCGAAGATGGCAATGGGTTATCGCGGCTATGGCCTACCTGTGGCGGAAGTAATTTCTGAAGGCAATATCGGCCTGATGCAGGCGGTTAAAAAGTTTGACCCTGAAAAAGGCTTCCGCTTGGCGACCTATGCCATGTGGTGGATCCGCGCTTCGATCCAAGAATATGTGTTGCGTTCGTGGTCCTTGGTCAAAATGGGCACGACCGCCGCGCAGAAAAAGCTGTTCTTCAACCTCCGCCGCATGAAGTCGAAGATGCAGGCGATTGAAGAAGGCGATCTGAAGCCGGAAGACGTCAATTATATTGCGACCCAATTGGCGGTGACGAATGACGAAGTCATTTCGATGAACCGTCGCTTGTCGGGCCCCGATGCCTCGCTCAACGTTCGCGTTGGCGAAGATGGTGGCGGGGAATGGCAGGATTGGCTCGCTTCCGATGATGAGAGCGCCGAGACCGAATATGCCGAGCGCGAAGAGCATGACGAGCGCATGATCTTGCTGAACCAAGCCTTGTCGACCTTAAACGAGCGCGAACAGCACATCATCCGCGAGCGTCGCTTGCGCGATGACCCAGTGACGCTGGAAGACCTCGCCGATCAATATGGCGTCAGCCGTGAGCGCATCCGTCAGATTGAAGTGCGGGCATTTGAAAAAATGCAAGCCGCTATCAAAAAGGCAGCGCTTGAGAACGGCCTGATCACCGCCTGATTTTGGTAGGCGGACCAGCTTATCCGCTCTATCTGACTCACAAAGAGCGGGCGTTGCTTGTGTTTCTTGCACAACAAGGCATTGAATGGTGATGTAGCCGCTCAAGGGAGTAGCTGCATGACTTTTTCTAGGCGAGGTGCGCTGGCCGCAGGACTAGGACTTTTGACCTCCAGCGGGCTTGTGCGGACAGGCTTTACAGCGTCGGCTCAACAGCCCAATCACCCCGATTTCTACTTCGGCGCGGACCTGTCTTATGTGAATGAGATGGAAGATTGCGGCGCGGTCTATCGCCAAGGCGGCAAGCGCACTGACCCGTATCAATTGTTTGCCGACACGGGCCATAATCTGGTGCGGCTGCGCTTGTGGAATAATCCAGACTGGACGACCTATAGCAATTTCAACGATGTGCGCCGGTCGATGGGTCGGGCCAAGGCGAGCGGCCAAAACGTCCTGTTGGACTTTCACTATTCCGACGATTGGGCTGATGGCGACAAGCAATGGATCCCAAAGGCTTGGGAGAATATTTCAACAACCGAAGGGCTCGCCACGGCCGTCTATCAATTCACCCTTGACACGCTGACCAAGCTCGCGGGTGAGGGTCTGATGCCGCACATGGTCCAAGTCGGCAACGAAACCAATAAGGAAATGATGGGCCGTAAAGATTGGAAGTGGGAGACGCGCTCCACAGATTGGGTCCGCAATGCCGCTTTGTTCAAAGCCGGGATCAAAGCCGTGCGCGACGCGGGTAAAGCCACCGGCACCCACCCTAAAATCATGCTGCACATTGCCCAGCCTGAAAATGCAGAACCGTGGTTCGCACGGGCCGCTGAGGCTGGCGTCACCGACTTTGATTACATTGGCCTATCCTATTATCGGAAATGGTCGACACAGAGTTTAGATGGCCTCAATGCCGCAATCAAACGCTTAACAGCCAGCTACAATGCCAAAGTGATTGTGGTCGAAACCTCCTATCCTTGGACCAATGACGGGGCTGATGAGGCTGCAAATCTTCTGGGCCCAGACACCTTGATCAAGGAGTATCCCGCCACACCAGATGGCCAATTGCGCTATCTGGTCGACTTGACCCAAGGGGTCATCAGCCATGGGGGTGTCGGCGTGGTCTATTGGGAGCCCGCTTGGGTCTCAACCTCGTGCAAGTCCCGCTGGGGCACAGGTTCGCATTGGGAGAATGCAACCTTCTTTGATTTCAAGCGCGGCAATGAGGCCCTGCCCGCTTTTGGCTATGTCCGCCATCCCTATGTTTGGCCGAAGAAGCTCTGGAGCGCGTTTTGATCCTTTAGGATCAAAGTAGCGCGGCAATTTCAAATAAAAGCGCGTTTTGATCCTTTAGGATCAAAGTGGCGCGGCAATTTTCGTCGACGCAGCCATTCCTTAACCCCTATCAGTTAGGGTAAGGGCATGACAAACATGACTTTCGCTTTGAGCGACTTGCCCGATTGCGCCATCATCGCAAGCAAAAATGGCCGCGTTTTAGAAGCCAATAACCTGGCTTTGCAACGATTTGGCGAGCAAGTTGCCTTGGGTGCCTTTGCACCTTGGCATGAAGCCCGATTTGGTTGGATGATCCAAGAGCGCGAAGATGGCAGTCAATTGGGCTTGTTCCGCCCCGATGCCGACGAAACAGCGCGCGGCAAGACCATGTTGTTTGCCACCCTCAGCCACGAAATCCGCACGCCTTTGAACGGGATTTTGGGCATGGCGAGCTTGTTGGGCATGAGTGAACTGACCAGTGCCCAGCGCTCTTGGCTGGGTGCGGTTACCGATTCTGGCCAACATTTGTTGGCGCTTCTCAATGATATTCTCGATTATGCCAAGCTGGAAAGCGGCAAGATCGAGCTAGAGACCATGGTCTTCAATCCGGCCAACACGCTGCAATCGGTCGCCGAACTATGTTCGCCACGGGCGCATGAAAAGGCGCTGGAGATCGTCCTTGTGGTTGCCCCAAATGTGCCTGCCGAAGTAGCCGGTGACGATGGTCGCCTGCGTCAGATCATTTTGAACTTGGCCTCAAACGCCGTGAAGTTCACCCAAGACGGTGGCGTTTTGCTGCGCTTGGAAGCCACGGGCGTGAACCGTCTGCGCTTTAGCGTGGAAGATACCGGCATTGGCATTCCAGTCGACAAGATGGAACGCGTCTTTGAAGAATTCCAACAGGCGGATTCCTCGCACTCGCGCCGCTTTGGCGGCACGGGCTTGGGTCTTGCCATCGTGAAGAAGTTGACCACGGCTTTGGGGGGCACGGTTAGCCTGAAGAGCCGTGAAGGCGGCGGCAGTGTGTTCTGGATTGATATTCCTTTTGAAACAGTTACCCCCGCCCCTACGCGCAGCCAGCGCCTAACGGGTAAAACCATCGCCATTCAAAGCCAGTCCCCTCTTCTGGTCGAAGCGCTTACTTTGGCTCTGGAAGATGAAGGCGCACGGGTCAAGCAAGTGACAACGCCGCGCCAAGCCAAAGAGGCCAGTGTGATCCTGCTCGATCACCATACCGACACTGTGCACGCAGCTCCTTGGCTTAAATGCGCCAGCCCGGTTGTGGCGCTCATCCCGCAAGAGCGCCGTGACCTCATTGACGATTATCGCGCCAAGGGTGCAATTGGCTATCTGATTAAGCCTTTGCGCACCGCCTCTTTGATCGAACGGGTTGCATTAGCAGCTGGGGAAGGCGCAGATACGCGGCCTGTGGTCGCCAATGACGAGCGCGCGGATACAACGCCTATAGCGATTGGGTTGCGTGTCCTTTTGGCCGAAGACAATCCAATCAATGCGCTCTTGGCGAAGTCGCTTCTGGTCCGCAATGGCTGCCATGTCGTGGCCGTTGGCAATGGAGCAGAAGCTTTTGCGGCCTTGCAAGACGCGCCCTATGATCTGGTCCTTATGGATGTGCACATGCCCGTTATGGACGGGTTTGAAGCCACCCGTGCCATCCGCGCCTTGGGTGGCCGCTTCTTGGAGACACCCATCATCGCGCTGACGGCAGCGGCCATGGAAGAAGACCGCCGCGCCTGTAAAAATGCCGGCATGAACGACTTCATCACCAAGCCACTCGACCCAGCTATGCTGTCATCTGTATTAGAGCGCTGGACGAATGCCACTAGACAGGCCACTTTCGCCGCCTGATTAGGGACCACTTTTTGAGGTCCTTATCCTTGTGAGGACCTTCATGGCTGGCAAATCCGCTAACGAACCTGAATTAGAACTTGGTGCCGACGATAAAGTGGGCGTTGGGGCCTTTTTCGAACGGCCATCGCTGGTCATGTTTGGTCTTGGCTTTGCAGCCGGCATGCCCAATCAGTTAGCAGGTTTGGCCTTAGCTATCTGGTTGCGTGAAGCCGGGGCGTCGTTAGCTCTAATCGGCTTGATGGGGCTTGCCACGCTAACCTATGCGCTAAAGTTCCTGTGGGCACCCTTGGTAGACCGGGTCGCGATCCCCGTGTTGGACAAGGCTTTAGGCCGCCGCCGGGCTTGGATGCTATTGACCCAAGCCATTGTCATTGTCGGGCTGTTGTTGATGGCGACCAATGACCCTGCTCTGGCGTTTACGAAAGAAGGCGATGCAACCGCTGCCTTTATCCCGTTTGCGGCCTTTGCCGTGCTGATTGCTTTGGCAGGGGCCACGCAAGATATAGCGATTGATGCTTGGCGCATTGAAGTGGCCCGCGATGCTAACCGCTTGGGCGTTTTGACCGCAACCTATCAATGGGGCTACCGAGTCGCGATTTTGTTGGCCGGAGCACTGCCGCTCTTTGTTGCCCAAGCTCTCAATGGTGACCAATATGGCTGGCTAGGCTGGGCGGTTGCCTATGCCGCGATGGCGGGCTTTATGGGCCTTGCGATCATCTCAACGCTCTTAGCTCCGCGAGAAACCACAGCCCCGGCACCTCGCTGGGTTGCCCCCGCCGATGTGCCAGACCGCGGCATGGTCGATTATTTGGAATGGGTCGGCCGCATTGCCCTGATGGTGCTGGCCGCCTGTGTGCTGGCCGTAGGTTTGGCTGGCAAGGCAGAGCCCCTAGCGTGGTTGGTCGGCGACCTTTATGGCGGCACAAAGGCCATGAGCGAGGCGCTGGCTGCGAGGCCTTGGGGGGTTTGGCAACAAGTAGGCTATGCACTGATTGGCCTTAGTCTTGTGGTGGTGGCTTGCCTACAAATCCCCCGCGTAAAGACCCGCCCTGGCGCTTATTTCAAAGCGGCCTTGGCAGACCCATTGGCGGACTTCTTCAGCCGCTACAAGGACCTGGCCAGCCTTATCTTGGTGTTTATCTGCGTCTATCGGATGGCAGACTTCGTCCTGAATTTGACCTCGACCATGTATTTAGATGCAGGCTTCTCGAAAGACTCCATTGCCTTTGCGCAAAAATTCTTTGGTGCAGCCATGAGTGCGATTGGCGCAGGCTTAAGCGGTTGGCTAGTCTTAAAGTTTGGACTGTTCCGCTGCCTCGTCATTGGGGCCTTTTTACAGCCTTTGTCTAACTTAGCGTTCATCGCAATCACGCTTACTGGCCCCAATGTCCCAGCCCTCTATGTCGCGATTGGCATCGATAATTTGTCGGGCATGTTCGCGGGCACCTGCCTGATCATGTATATGTCCATGCTGACGAAAGAAGGCTTTACCGCGACCCAATATGCGGTGTTCTCCTCGCTCTATGCCCTACCAGGCAAGATCATTACCGCGCTTTCCGGCCGTGTGATCGAAGGTGCGGCCAAGGCTTCCGAGACAGGCTGGTTGGCCGCCATGAAGCCTTGGTTCAACCATTTACCAGCCGAAGCCTTTGCCGCGGGTGGGGCCAAGCTTGGCGTATCTGGTCAAGCGCTTGCTGCCGGTTACACCGCCTTCTTCTTCTACACGTCCTTGATCGGAATTTTCGGCATCATCATGGCTTTGGTCATCTCGCGCGGTCCTGCCCGGGAAATTCTGGAGCGTGAACAACGGGACGAAGCAGAGGTCGAGGGCGCTTAGGCTGCACCCTCTGCCGGATCGGCCTTTTCCGCCGATACTTGAACGATGAAGTCAGTACCCGACGGCCCAGTCGAGGCCAAGACAATATCGCCGCCGTTTAAGCGAGCGAGTTCGCGCGCAATGGCAAGGCCGAGCCCCGTCCCACCCGTTAGCCCGCTACCAGCAAACGGCATGAACAAATTGTCCTGCACGCGTTTGGGCAAACCTGGCCCTGTATCGACGACATGCAGGTCAATACGGTCGCCCTCGACAGCTGCATGGGCATGGATCGAGCCCGGCTTGCCGGATTGGACGATAGCTTGGGCCGCATTGCGGATGAGGTTGGTCAGGATCCGATGCAAATGCTCGCCATCCATTTCAACTTGGAGGTCATTGGGAACTTGATGATGCCAGGGCACGGTTAGGCCAGCCAAAGCTTCTTCTGCCGCATCGTCGAGTGCATCAGACAAATAGAGGAGCTCAGTTTCAGGCGGGCGCTCTTGTGCTTTCCCAAACGCCAACGTGGATTGTGCTAAATTGACCGCCCGTTGCAACGCCCGTTCAAGCCGGGGCGCGGTTGCCCGCACAACCGGATCATCTACCGAAGCCAAACGCTCACTCACCAATTGGGCAGCACCTAGAGAGTGGCGCAGATCGTGGGAGATTTTGGAGACCGCAAGCCCCAATTGCGCCAAGCGATCCTTCTGAATGAAGGCCTGCCGCACGGTGTCTTGCATGGCAGAAAAAGCGACTTCGGCTTGGCCAATTTCATCGTTCCGCCCTGAAGGTACCAAGGCGCGGCTCGCATCAGTTGGTGCGGTGCTGAAGCGCGCAATCGCCCGCGTCAAACGCCGCATTGGCCGCACAAATCCATCCGCCAAAGCCGCATAAATCAGAGCTCCAATGGTCAAGGACAAAGCTAGCGACGCTAACAATACCTGCCATGTCGACCGCATCAGCGAGTCTTTCAGAGGTGCTTCCGCGACAATGACTTCAAGCTTTATTGCAGCGTTGGTCTGCGGCCGCCCAACGATGCGAAGGTATCGGCCTTCAGGCGCTGCATAGGCTTCCAACACGCCAGAAAGCGATCGACCAATGGTCTGGGCTTCAGGATCAATATCAATGATCGTACCTTTCGGCGGGGTGCCCATGACAAGCAGACGGACATCATTCTGGACAATCGTCACCGACTGGATTTCAGCCGCGCGCACAAGTTCAGACGTGCGTCCCCCCATCAGACCATCGCTGTCCGGCGCGGTTCCAGCCAAAGCGACTATCTCTGCTGTATTGAGACGGCTAACGATCCATTCGTCGCGAAGGCTCGCCATCGTCGGCAAGAAGAACAAGGCTTCTGTCAAAAGGATGAAGCCCGCGCCAATAGTCAACAGCCGCGCGGTCAAGCCATCTTTGGGCTTAAACTCGGTGGGAGTTGTCGACGTGGCCGCCTCCAGGCTATCGGTTGGCACGTTTAAGGTCACTTGTGTCGCACGCTCATCTTCAAGAAAGCTTCCTGTGACCAAAGAGGTAAAGCACCAAACCCGGCACACTCCCCTTTAAATGTGGGATCATAGGGCACTTGTCACCCCCTATCTTGCCTCAGTTCATAGAGAGAAAACCCTGAAAAAGCCAGTGGTGACTGTAATTTACGACTTTGTTTAGTTGTTTTTGCAAATCATTCGCAATAAGAAACTAAGAATGAGTATCACTATAAACAATGCGAATAGCACGCTTTCCTTTCTCACAGCAGCTTTGTGTATGGGCGGCCTAGTCGCCTTTACCCCCGACCTTGCATCTGCCGAAGTGAGTGCGCCGGTGGAGACGATCATCGTCATTGGCCAGAAAGATGGGCTGCGGACTATTCCAGGCTCTGGTGCCACCATTGAGCAGGCAGATCTGGTGCGCGCACGGGTCCTGTCCGTCAATGAAGCGCTGCGCCAAGTGCCCGGCGTCTTTGCACGCGAGGAGGAAGGTATGGGTCTGCGCCCCAATATTGGTATTCGCGGCCTATCCCCCACGCGCTCGTCCAAAGTCTTGCTGCTGGAAGACGGCCTGCCTCTGAGCTTTGCGCCCTATGGCGACAATGCCACTTATTATCACCCACCCATCCGCCGCTATAGCCGGATCGAAATCCTCAAAGGCGCAAGCCAAATCCGCTTTGGCCCCAATACCGTTGGCGGTGTAATCAACTACGTGACCCCGCCAGCGCCCGAAGCCTTTGAAGGCCAAGCCACGTGGGCGGCGGGTTCAGATGGCTATTTGGAGGCTGACCTAAATCTGGGTGGACCCATTGCAGGTATGCGCGCCCTCCTCCATGCCAATGCAACCCAATCCGATGGCGTGCGCGACAATCAATCACTGAGAATCAATGACCTGTATCTGAAGCTCGAAAAAAGCTTGGGCGAGCATCATGATTTGACCTTGCGCGTCAGCCGCTATGGCGAAGATAGCCAAGTCACCTATTCAGGCCTCACCCAAGCTGAATATGTGGTCAATCGCCGCCAGAATGCGTTTGTGAATGACGGATTTAAAGCCGTCCGCGTGGGCTCCTCCCTCTTATGGGCTTGGTCGATCAATGACACGACCACCTTGAAGACCTCAGCCTCTTATTCGTGGTTCAATCGCGATTGGTGGCGTCAATCCTCAAACTCTGCCCAACGCCCCAATGATGCGTCGGACCCCACGTGCGCCAGCATGGCCAACCTTTTGACCACCTGCGGCAATGAAGGCCGTCTGCGCGAATATCATACCTATGGGCTTGAAAGCCGTTTGAGCCAAAGCGGCGAATTGGGTGCCGTTAAGTTTGAGAGCGAATATGGCCTCCGCTACAGCGATGAGAGGCAGAACCGCCTACAAATCAATTCCGACACCCCAACTGGCCGCACGCCGGGCACAAGCGTGAATGCTGGCGTGCGCGAAAACAATTTGCGCTATCTACAAGCTTGGTCAGGCTTTGCCACCACCAAAGCCAGCATCGGAGCTTGGACGATTTCGCCGGGCGTTCGCTATGAGTATATTGATCTTAAAAGGCTCAATCGTCTAAATCCGGCAAGCCCTGTACGCGGTAAGGATCAAATCCAAGAATGGATTCCAGGTCTTGGCATCTCCTACAAGATCGGCCCGAGATTTGCTGCCTATGTCGGGGTCCACAAAGGCTTCTCTCCCCCGCGAGTCGAGGACGCGATCAACAACACAACAGGGTCTTCAATCAATCTAGGCTCCGAGACCAGCGCAAATTGGGAAGCAGGCCTGCGCGGCGATGTCACCAAGGGCGTAGCGGTCGATCTGACTTGGTTCCGCATGGACTTTGACAATCAGATCGTGCCGAGTTCTGTCGCTGGCGGGGCCGGTGCCACGCTGACAAGTGCTGGCGAAACCCTGCACCAAGGCTTTGAGGCCTCGCTGCGCGGCTCTCTCGCCGATATGGGCTTGATGACGACCGGCAATGACTTCTATTTCCGCGCCGCCCTGACCCATGTGGCTGACGCCAGCTATGTCGGCACGCGCTTTTCAGGTGTTTCGGGCAATACAACGCGGTCGGTGACCGGAAACCGCCTACCCTATGCGCCCGAGTGGTTGATCAATGCGGCCATTGGCTATCAGCTTGGCACGATGGGTGAGTTTCAAGTCGAATATGTCCGCACCGACGAGATGTTCACCGACGACCTCAACACCCTCGCCCCAACGGCGGACGGGCAACGCGGCTTGATTAAGGCCGCCGATAACTGGAACCTAACGCTCAATATACACCCCGAAAGCTGGCCATTTGGTGCCTATGTAGCCGTCAAAAATGCAGGTGACGCCCGCACCATCGTCGACCGCTCTCGCGGCATCTTGCCTGGCGCGCCACGGCAGGTTCAGTTTGGGCTGACGAAGGCGTTTTGATGCCTACTCCCTCCCCAATGCCCCCTTACCGTGCAAGATTTTGGGTCGGAACTTATCAATCCGCGCCCGGCGGGTGGCGGGGTTTTGGGTGGAAGTGAGCGCAATGGCATAGCTGCGCTGTCGGCCCGGGGTCAGATCGTGAAAGGCTTGCGCCAGCTCCGGGTCGGCATCGAGGGCCTCGATCAGCTCATCAGGTAAGCCGAATTCTGCTTGGGTTTTGACGGGCTTTAGGCCTGCCCGGGCGTAGCCAATCGCCTCAGCCAAATAGGCCTTCAGCGTCGGGGCCAAGGCCTGAACTTCTGCCACATCTTTAAACCGCACGAGGTCGGCCGTTTGGGTATTGGGGCCAGCGCGCTCTAGGATTTGCTCTGGATCCTTTAATAGCGCGGCATTGCAAAAAGTCAGGATGAAGCTATCGCGATGCGCGCCCAAAAGAGCAATATTGCGAGCACCCTCTTGATAGCAGGGGTGGCCCCATTTTACCGCCTCGGTTAGGCCTGCTTCCAAGCAGAGTTCCCGAAGTGCAGCGAGCCCCTGCCCCCATAGGTGGACCGAACAGTCTGGCGTTTCAAATCGCCCACAACGACCACATCCCTTCGTGAAATAATCGTCGCTGTGGGTGATCATGGGTCGCTGCCGCCAGCTTAGCCGTCGTTCAACCCATCCGGCACGCCGACGACGTGGAAGCCCGCGTCTACATGGACCACTTCGGCGGTGGTGGAGCGGCCGATGTCGGACAAGAGCCAGAGGGCACAGCCCGCAATGCCTTCCATTGTCGTGTCTTCCTTCATCAAGGACCACTCGCGGCCCGTATTGACGAGGCCACGGCCGCCTTGGATGCCGGCCAAGGCCAAGGTGCGCATAGGCCCTGCGCTGATGGCGTTGACGCGAATGCCGCTGGGGCCCAAGTCGCGCGCGATATAGCGGGTGGCGGCTTCCAGCGCTGCCTTGGCGACGCCCATTACATTGTAAGATGGCAAGACGCGCTCTGCCCCCAGATAGGACAAGGTGATCATCGAGCCGCCGGGCGACATCAAGGGGGCGGCGCGCTTGGCACAAGCCACCCACGAGAAAGCCGAAATATCCATGGTGCGGAGGAAGTTTTCGCGCGTGGTGTTCTCCACAAACGAGCCCTTAAGCTCATTCTTGTCGGAGAACGCGATGGCGTGGACCAAGAAGTCTAGGCCGCCCCATTTTTCCTTGATGGCGGCGAACACCGTGTCTAAGGCCGCATCATCGGTGACATCACACGGCAAGATCAGGTCAGAGCCAACGCTTTCAGCCAAAGGCCGCATGCGCTTTTCCAGCGCTTCGCCTTGATAGGTAAAAGCCAGTTCTGCGCCTTGGGCGGCCAATTGGCTGGCAATGCCCCAAGCGATCGATTTGTCATTGGCCACGCCCATAACAAGGCCGCGCTTGCCCTTCATCAGGGTTCCGGTTGGATAGCCAGTTTCTTTCGTTTCGCTGCTCATGAGAGCTCCTGCCGCTGAGAATGCTTCCAATCATGTGTGGGTCACATGATACGTGAGGCTTCATTGCCCTGTCCGAGCCAAGGGTCAAGAGGCTGGTGCGGCGGTGGTAGACGTCTTGGGGGGTCTAGTGGCGCGTGAACAGGCGCTGCAGCATGCCCAGCGCACCGGTCAAAGCGATATCGCCCTCTTCCACCGTCAACGCCAAGCAAACGCCGCCCGGTAGAGCGACCGGATGGTGCATTTGACCGGGCTGCTTGATCGACAGATCACCGGGGCCAAACCGGCCGGTACCATCTTCAAACGCACCGCAGACAACCAATGTATATTCGGTGCCGGTGTGGTCATGGTGGGGCGCGCCGTGGCCGGGCTCAATCCGCAACAGCTTGGCACGCAAGGCCCCGCCCGTTTCTAACGCCATAGATTTGACGCCTGGACCGGCAAAAGTCCACCCCTCACGGGCCGCAGAATCAAGACTGACATCGCGCAGCGGCTGAGGCAAGCCTATGAGTTCGTCTAGAGCGCGCCCAGCCGCATGCACAGCTTCGCGCGCTTGGGCCTGGTTATCTTCCAACGCGTCAATGCGGGCTAAAACGCTTGCGAGAAAATCGTCAGATACGTCGACGGGTGCTTGGGCCTCTAACGCGTCGCCGCCAATCACATCGCCAAGATCCAGCGCGAAAGGGGAGATGCCTTTAAGCACCGCTTGGGTTTCAACCAACAGGCGCAGCGAGGGGTCCACGGTCAGGAAGTCATCAGAATAGGCGCTGATCATTTTCTTCCCTAATCCCAACCCCAAAAGGTCCATTCCAAGTCTTGACACGTTGTTGTGTCGGGGCAGAGTAAGTGCCCGTTCGCGTTGCCAAGATACACGATATTGGTTGCCATTTCCTAACGTCAAGGCGGACTTACCGCAATCGATCAGTCTGGGCTGTCTAGTTTCGACCTTAGCTTCAAAAAAGCCAATCGAAGTCGGGACTTGACGGTGCCGAGTGGGGTGCCAGTCTGCTCAGCAATCTCGCGGTGCGAGAGGCCGTCGTAAAAAGCTTGGTGCAAGAGTTGGCGTTGTTCTTCTGGCAGATCAACGATCGCGGCGCGGACGAGCTGATCGCGCTCGGCACCTGTGATCAATTGATCTGCAGCTGGCGGTGCTGAGGGCAAGAGAAGCGGGTCATTGGGATCAAGCTCTGGCTTGGTCGTGCGGCGGATAGCATCGATGCGCTTGTTGCGCGCCACCCGAAACAGCCAAGTTGATACGGACGCTTGCGTGCGATCAAACAGATCAGCCTTGCGCCAAACCGTGACCATCACATCTTGGGCCAATTCTTCAGCCAGCGCATTATCGGCACCTAGACGCATCAGATAGGCTTTCACGCGCGGGCCATAATAAGCGAACAACTCACCATAGGCTGCTTTATCTTTATGGATCGCGACCGCTTCCATCAGATCGGCAAAGCGATCGCGTTCCCCTTCACTCAAGGTCCCCGCTGTGGCCGGGGTTTTGCCGCTGGCAGAGCCCATCGGGCTCGCTGAGGGCTTGCGTGAAGAAGTGTCCGAAGAAGACATGGGGTTTGGAAGCTACTTTCTAGGGCGCTGTGTCTATCAGAGAAATCACGACGCGACCATCACCTCATACCATGGCGGGCAAAGCAAAGAAATGCAAACGCAACAGTCTGTACTCGGGACGTTTTTTGATGCTTCAGCTAGTAAAGTGTGAGAAAATGACCCTGCTCGCTTAAAAGGAAGCATGCTCAAGCGGAAGATGAAACGACCGATGGCACTGAGCCGATTAAGGGATATTCAGCCTCGATCCCATAAAGATTTGAGCCCTTTTTCGAGATGTGGCTGGCGTAAAGATAGAAGCGGTCGGCCGTCCAAGGCCCTGCCTTGAATAAATTATGGCGGGCTTGATAGGCGATCACCGCCTCCAAACAATGGCCATCTTGCAGATAGCAAGTGGTGACATGAGGCGTATAGGCCCGTGTATCGGGGTCCAGACCCACTTGCCGACACGCGCGCTCGCAGCCCCGTTGCAAGTGGTTAAGGGCCTCATTAGGGGCGACCCCCATCCACGCCGCATGGGGCTTTGAATTGCCGAAAAAGCCCGAACCCTGCAGGGCCAACTCAAATGGTGCGACGCGGATATCGGCCAAAGCCAAATCTAGGTCGGTGGCTTGGGCTTCATCGACCTCGCCCACAAAGCGCAAGGTGATGTGCAAATTATCCCGCTTGCTCCAGGACGCACGCTCCAGCCCGCTTTGGGTTTTCTGCACGGCTCCCGCAATCGCGTCGGGCAAGGGCAGGGCAACAAAGAGGCGCAGCATTGGCTTGGCCGAACTTAGGGGCAAGGATTGGGGATGGTCGAATGCAGGGTCTCGACGGCAGCTTCAAGCTCTGGCGTCCAAGGCTTGTCGAACGCTTCAATCGCGTGGCTCAATTGGTCCATTGTGGTGGCCCCGATGATAACCGACGTCATGAATTCCCGCGTGGCGCAGAACTTCAAAGCCAATTGCACCGGCGTCATGTCATGGGCCGCCGCCAGTTCCATATAGGACTTGATCGCAGGCTCTGCCCCTGGCCCCTGATAACGCTGACCGCGCTCAAACAAGGTCGTGCGGGCCCCGGGTGGACGCGCGCCGCCCAGATATTTGCCAGTCAAATAGCCCTGCGCCAAAGGCGAATAGGCCAGAAGGCCGACATTTTCGCGCATCGAGACTTCGGCAAGGCCCGTTTCAAACGTGCGATTGACAAGATTATAGGCGTTCTGGATCGTTGCGATGCGCGGCAGGCCATTGCGCTCTGCTTCTTCAACAAAGCGCATCACGCCCCAAGCGGTCTCGTTCGACACGCCAATGTGCCGGATCGCACCCTTCTGGACCCAAGGGTCTAGAGCCGCCAAGACATCTTCAAAGGCGGTGTAATCGTCCTTGTAATCGCGATAGCTCCAGCCGCCAAAGATATTGACGCGGCGGTCGGGCCAATGGATCTGATAGAGGTCAAGATAGTCGGTCTGAAGGCGCTTGAGGCTCTTCTCAATCGCCTCATCAACATTGGCCTTATTGACGCGGGAGCCCTCGCCCGAGTCGCGGAACCAATTCATCGGTGAGCGGCCAGCCACTTTGGACGCCAAGAAAATCTTATCACGCGTGCCGCGTGCCTTCATCCAGGTGCCAATGATGCGCTCAGTCGCGCCAGTTGTTTCTGGG
>JBEAVQ010000046.1:0-25204 GCA_041160865.1 Pseudomonadota bacterium
CACAACATCCGCGCCAGTGGCTTCGTGTGTGTGGACTGTCGTTTCGGTAGGAGCATGCATGATGGCTTGGGCTTTTAAAAAAGAGGCAAATCAAGGAACTGAACAGGCCAACAAGCGTGGCCTCAGCCGCCTCATAACACGCCATTGTGAAGGTTAAAGGTGTCTACGCAGGTGGATGCAGGATCGGTTGCAGGAAATCCGCGATCAAGACCGGTATCGACTGGTTTTGTGGCTGCCTGTCGGCTTTGCCTTTGGCGCTGGCACCACCTGTTCGGTTCGCGCAGATGATCCAGCCCTTGCTTTGGGTGATCCTCACATTTCTGACTTTGGGCATGTGGCTAGTTTGTAGCCTGATAGCGCAGCGGAGGATTGATCAGCGCGTTACTACGGTAATCGATTCCTAGGGACTTTTCAGTCTGTTTGCTGCGGCTTGTCTGGGCGGTGGTGCATTGGGTCTATTGCGGGCATAGGCGGCCACAGCACCGCGCGTTTCCGATGTCAAAACGCCCTATGTCATCACTGGCTATGTGGAGCAAATTGACCGCACGCAACGGAGGACATGGCGAGCGAAGATCGTGGTTGAAACGCTCTCTCGCACCCGGACTGAGGCTCAGCCAAAATCAGTTCGCATTGCTTTGGCCCAAGACGAGCCACCAAAGCCGGGTCAAAAGATCAGGTGCCAAGCGATCTATAGGCCGCCGCCAAGACCCGTCGTCCGCGGCGCTAATGATCAAGCGCGGCGGGCTTGATTTCAAGGCTTGGGCGGGGTCGGCTATGCGCTTAGCCCCTGCAGCGTGATCGATGCGTCTCCGCCTTTGACCTAACCGCTCCGATTTCGCTTGGCCCTATGGCGGGCACAAGCGGCCCGCTCGATTGTAGAAGCCACAGACAGCGATGGTGCTGGCTTTTTAGCGGCGGTTACCACCGGTGACCGGGCTTGGCTGAGTGAGGCAGATGTAGAGGCTTTGCATGCTTCTGGCTTGTCTCACGTAATCTCTGTCTCTGGCCTGCATGTCGGACTATTGGGTGGCTTGATGTGTCTGGTGATCTGGAAGCTTGCCGCTTTGGTGCCAGTGCTTGCCTTACGGCTAGATGCCCACAAGATCGCCGCTGTCTTCGCTTTATGCGGTACTGGGGCCTATTGTGTGTTCACGGGGGCTGAAGCATCTGCCGTACGGGCCTTCATTAAGTCAGGCATTGCTTTCGGGGCGATCTTGTTGAACCGCGAAACCATTTCGATGTGTGGACTCGCCATCGCCGCAATTTGCGTTTTGGTCGCTCTGCCCGAGAGCGCGATAGACCCCGGCTTCCAGATGAGCTTTCTGGCGACAGCAGCTTTGGTGGCCCTCTTGGAGATTTGGGAGCGACGGTGCGACGGTGCGCCGGAGATTAGCCTCTTACAACATGGGGCCATGCGGCTTGGCGGGGCGGCAGCAACCAGTGTCGTCGCAGGCCTTGCTGCCGCGCCCATTTCAGCTGCCACCTTTGGACGCGTATCGGTCTGGTCGCTGCCTGCCAATGTGTTGGCCGCACCCATCCTTGATTTCTGGGTCGCTCCATTCTCACTGCCTCGCGGCAGGCCTTGCACCATTTGGTTTTGATGACTGGGCTTGGCAGGCAGCTGCAGAAGGATTGAGTATCACGCTGAAGATCGCGCACGTAATTGCGGACCTTCCTGGGGCAGATGCGCGTTTAGCTTGGCTTGATTCAACAGCGCCCTTGATCCTGATTGTCGTGATCTTGAGACTGACACTTTGGCGTTAGTGGCTGCGACTTCTTTCGATTGCTGCCAACTTAGTTGGACTGGCTATCTGGGCTTTAAGCCCAAAACCGATTGCGTGAATCGGGTTAGAAGGACGAGCCATTCTGGCCAAACTAGCTGGCGAAGCAGCTGGCCTTTGCCGAACCTCTGGCGGGCGATTTGTTGCAACGCGTCTATTGGATAAGGCTGGCGTCAGCCCCGCTGAAGCTGCGCGCTTGCTGCCCGAAGGCGACATCGTCTCGCACGCACTTGCATCGTGAGCGCTGGCAATTGGCAGGGGCGCTATGTTTACTAAGGCCGGGGGCGCGGTTTACTCGCCGTGAGTTTTGATGGTCAATCTCACGTCTTTGGACGAGGCGACATTCCCGGTAGCAGCCTCTTGATGCGCGATGGCTGGCGGCTTTACTTTTATCCCGCGCCGCAAAGGCAAGGCCCGTGGGCTCGTGAAGAGCGTACAGAAGCTGCGGCTCTCGCAGGGGATATGTTGCTTCTGAACCGCGAAGAATAAAAACCTGAGCGATGGGCGCTCAAGTCTCTAATCCATCGGAAAGTTTCTCTTAGCGGCGAGGGGGAGGCGCAATCTTGCGCGGCTCTGCCAAGCGACGGTCGAGATAAGTGGCTGCCCGATCGCGCAAGATATCGAGTTCATTGCGGTAGAAGTGGTCAGCCCCTTCGATCATTTCCCACTCAACCAATTCGCCCTTTTGGGTGCGGATCTTAGACGCAGAGCGCTCTAGGTCTGCTGGTGGCGAAACTTGGTCGTTAGCGCCGTAGAACATCATGCCCGAAGAAGGGCAGGGTGCTAGGAACGACAGGTCATAGTGGTTGGCAGGGGTCGCAACGGTGATAAAGCCATCAATTTCAGGACGACGCATCAAGAGCTGCAGGGCGATGTAGGAGCCAAAGGAATAGCCCGCAACCCATGTTACCGGAGCGACTGGGTTCTGGCTTTGCAACCAATCCAGCGCACTGGCCGCATCTGACAATTCGCCCTGGCCATTGTCGAAATTGCCTTGGCTTCGGCCCACGCCACGGAAATTGAAGCGAAGCGTGGAAAAGCCACGCTCAACAAACAACTTGTGCAGCATGACGGTGACGCGGTCTTGCATCGACCCACCGGCCTTGGGGTGGTTGTGAAGGATCAATGCGATCGGTGCATTTTCCGATTCAGCTTGATTGTAGCGGGCTTCAAGACGCCCAGCGGCGCCAGTAAGGATAAGTTCTGCCATGATGCTCAGTTTAATTCTTGACCTGCGGGGTCGGGAATACTAGGTCCAGTAAAGGACCGGAACGGGCTCGTATCATAGGCCCGTATCAAAAAGCCAAGATTTTCCGCAATGGCGCTGTAAAGTGTCCAAAAAGCGCCGAAAGGACAGCCGATATGGAATTGTCGACCAAGGGACGTTATGCCGTGATGGCTATGGTAGATTTGGCGCTGAACAGCCCAGAAACCGGCTCTTCGGCGCGATCTGTAAATCTGGGCGAAATTGCTGAGCGTCAGGAAATCAGCCAGTCTTATCTCGAACAGTTATTTGCCCGGCTCCGCCGTCGCGGTCTCGTCGAAAGTGCGCGTGGCCCGGGCGGCGGTTATCGTTTGGCCTCATTGCCTAAAGAAATCTCGATTGGCGCAATCATGCAGGCGGTGGAAGAGCCTTTAAAGGTAACGCGATGCGACGCTCACACGCGGGCTGGCTGCCTTAGTGGCAATCGTCGCTGCATGACCCATGATTTATGGGATGAGCTGTCGCGCCACATCAGCCAATTCTTGGGCGCAGTGACTTTGGCTGATGTGTTAGCGCGTCAACTGCAAGGCAAAGCCGACGAGATCGCAGATTACAACCGTGCGGCCGCTGAATAATGGATCGGCTGTACGCAGATCATAATGCCACTTCGCCGCTTCGACCCGAAGCTCGCGAAGCAATGATGCGCGCAATTGATCTAGGCGGCAACCCTTCCTCCGTGCATGGCGAAGGCCGGGCAGCTAAGCGCGCCCTAGAAGATGCGCGAGAAAGCTTGGCCCGCATCCTTGAATGCGGGGCTGATGCGGTGACCTTCACCAGCGGGGCGACGGAGGCGTTACATCTTGCGATGGAAAGCGCGAAGGCCATGGGCTTTGGACCTGTTTATGTGTCATCTATCGAACATGATGCCGTCTGGTCCTATGCCGTCAAATTGTGGCCGGAAGCCCAGCTAATCCCCGTCAATCAAGGCGCACTTCTTGATGTTGCGTGGTTAAGCCAAGAACTAGATAACCAACGCGGCCAACCGCTAGTGATTGCGCAGGGGGCCAATAATGAAACAGGGGCGACCCAGCCGCTAAATGCGATTTCAACGCGTGTTCGCGCAGCCGGGGGTGCGTTATTATGTGACGCTGTTCAGCTATTGGGTAAAGTTTCAGTCGCTCAATTTGCGGGCCTTGCAGACTGGCTGGTTGTTTCGTCCCATAAGATTGGCGGGCCTATGGGAGCAGGAGCCTTAATTGCAGCACCCGGGATCGATGTGTTCAATGGTCGCGCTGGGGGTGGTCAAGAGCGTGGGGCCCGCAGCGGTACTGAAAATGTTGCCGCCATAGCGGGCTTTGCGGCAGCCGCCACCGTCGCATGCGATGATGAAGCGGTACAGGCCTATCAAGATTTGACCTCCCAGACCCGTCATGCCTTTGAGCTGCCAGTGGCAACAGCACTTTCAGGGGTCGATTTTGTCAGCCATGCGGTCCGGCGTCTCAGCAATACGTCGTGTTTGTTGGTGGATGGCTGGGAAGGGGCCCGCCAAGTTATGGCTATGGATTTAGCTGGTGCAGCGGTTTCGGCTGGGTCGGCCTGTTCGTCTGGCAAAGTCAAAATGTCCCGAATTCTAAAAGCTTGCGGTTATACCGATAGCGCCGCGTCCTCATCACTCCGCGCCAGTTTTGGTTGGTCTAGCCGTATCGAAGATGGGGCGCGACTGGCCGAGATCTATCTAGAAGCCGCAGCCCGCGCCGGCCGCAAAGTTACCACCCAAGTCGCCTGAAAGGCACCAAAACGTAATGCCCGCAGTAAAAGAAACCATCGAAACCGTTGAAAGCATTGCTGACTATGAGCATGGCTTTGTCACAGATATCGAAATGGAAATGGCCCCCAAAGGCCTCAATACCGATATTGTGCGCTATATTTCGGCGAAAAAGGGTGAACCGCAATGGATGCTGGACTGGCGATTGGCGGCTTATGAGCGTTGGCTGACCATGCAAGAGCCAAGCTGGGCGATGGTCAAATATCCGACTATCGATTTCCAAGATTCCTATTATTACGCCGCCCCAAAAGCCAAAATAGAACTCGACAGCCTCGACGATCTCGATCCAGAGATTTTGGAGACCTATAAAAAGCTGGGCATCCCCTTGCGGGAGCAAGAGGTTTTGGCTGGCGTCAAAGGCGCACCCCGCATTGCGGTGGACGCGGTCTTCGATAGCGTGTCGGTGGCCACCACCTTCCGCGCAGAATTGGCCAAGTCAGGTGTGATCTTCTGCTCGATGTCCGAGGCGATCAAGGAATATCCAGACCTTGTGCGGCAATATCTGGGCACCGTAGTACCGGTGACCGACAATTTTTACGCCACGCTCAATAGTGCCGTGTTTTCGGACGGCACCTTTGTCTATATCCCACCCGGCGTGCGCTGTCCGATGGAATTGTCGACCTATTTCCGTATCAATGCGGCAGACACCGGTCAGTTTGAACGTACCTTGATCATCGCCGATAAGGGCGCTTATGTCTCGTATCTTGAGGGCTGTACCGCCCCGATGCGTGATGAAAACCAACTCCATGCGGCGGTGGTGGAACTGGTTGTGCTCGACGATGCGGAGATCAAATATTCGACGGTCCAGAATTGGTATCCCGGCGACAAGAATGGCGTTGGCGGCATCTATAATTTCGTGACCAAGCGCGCGGATTGCCGGGGCGCTCGCTCCAAGGTCAGTTGGACCCAAGTGGAAACCGGCTCTGCCGTCACTTGGAAGTATCCGTCCTGCATCTTGCGCGGCGACGACAGCCAAGGAGCGTTTTACTCCATCGCGATCACCAATGGCCATCAACAAGCCGATACGGGCACGAAGATGATCCATTTGGGCAAAAATACGCGCTCTCGCATCGTCTCGAAGGGTATCTCGGCAGGTAAAAGCAACAACACGTATCGCGGTCTGGTGAGTGCGCATGCCAAAGCCAAGGGTGCACGCAATTTCACCCAATGCGACAGCCTTTTGATCGGCGACCAATGCGGTGCTCACACCGTGCCGTACGTGGAAGCCAAAACGCCTTATGCAACCTTTGAACATGAAGCGACAACCACGCGCTTGAGCGAGGATCAGCTATTTTATTGCCGCCAACGTGGCCTGCCGACTGAAGATGCGGTCGCACTTCTGGTGAATGGCTTTGTGCGCGAAGTGCTGCAGGAACTGCCTATGGAGTTTGCGGTGGAAGCGCAAAAGCTGGTCGCCATTAGTCTTGAGGGGAGTGTGGGGTGACCACCATCGCCGCCATCGACCATGTTCAAATCGCCATCCCTCCGGGCGGTGAGGCGGTCGCGCGTGCGTTCTATGCTAACCTCTTGGGCCTTACTGAAGTTCCAAAGCCAGCTTCAATGGCCGCACGCGGTGGCGCTTGGTACCAGTCGGGCGGGGTCAAAGTTCATTTAGGCGTTGAACCGGACTTTCGCGCCAATTATAAAGCCCATGTGGCTTTCCGAGTGACCGATGTTGCAGGTCTTGCCGATAAGGCCCACGCACAGGGCTTTAAGGTCAAACATGATGACGAATTGCCCGGTCATGTGCGGGCATTTCTCCATGACCCATTTGGCAATCGGATTGAAATTCTAATGCCGATCGGGGAGGGCGCGTGAAGACGGTCCCCAATCTTTTTGGCCGTCAACAACCCCATCCCTGCTTCCTCCTATCTGTGGCCTTCGGCCCAAAAGAACCTTGAAAGACCCTCTCATGTTGAACATCAACAATCTGCAAGTCGAAGTTGGCGGCACGCCCATCATTAAAGGCCTCACGCTTCAGGTGCCTGCAGGCGAAGTGCACGCCATCATGGGCCCAAATGGTGCCGGCAAGTCGACCTTGTCTTATGCGCTGACGGGCCGGGACGGCTATGAAGTTGTCGGTGGTACAGCAACCCTCAATGGCGAAGACTTATTGGCCCTCGCCCCTGAAGAGCGCGCGGCAAAAGGCCTGTTCCTGTCGTTTCAATATCCGCTCGAAATTCCGGGCGTTCCCACTCTGACGTTCCTGCGCACCGCACTGAACGCTCAGCGCAAGGGGCGCGGCGAGGGCGAAATCAGCGTGCCTGACTTTATGAAGCTGTCGCGCGATGTCGCCAAGAGATTGGGTGTTGCGCCAGAGATGATGAAGCGGCCTTTAAATGTCGGTTTTTCAGGTGGTGAGAAGAAGCGGATGGAAATTTATCAGATGGCACTTCTGGGTCCGCGCTTTATGATCTTGGACGAAACCGACTCTGGCCTCGACATTGACGCCCTTAAAGTCGTTTCCGAAGGCGTGAATGCCCTGCGTGGACCGGATAAAGGCATGCTGGTCATCACCCATTATCAGCGCTTGCTGGACCATATTAAGCCAGACCGGGTGCATGTGTTGGCCGGTGGTCGCATCGTGGATAGTGGCGGTCCAGAATTGGCGCTCGCGCTAGAGGCTGACGGCTATGATCGCTACAAGGATGCCGCTTAATGGCCTTGGCTGAATTTAGACTTCTGGCCGGAGAAGAGGCTTTGATAAACGCCTTGCCGCCGACAGAGGCGGGGCAAGCAGCGAAGGTGCATCTGGCTGCTACAGGCCTCCCCAATCGCCGGGTTGAAGCGTTTAAGTGGACAGATGTGCGCGCGGCACTCGCTGACGGCATACCTGAGCCGGATGGGTCTGCTGGCTTGATCCCCGCATGCCTGCGAGATGCATTGGTTTTGGATTTTGCAGCCGAGGGATTTGGCCTTGAGGGTGAAAAAGATCAGGGCCTGATCATTGAGACTGAAGATAGTCTAGAGCTTGAGGGGGGTGGCCCCGTCGCCATGCTGGCAGCAGGCTTTGCGCCGCGCGCAGTAGTGCTGCGCGTTACACAAAGCCAAAGCCGGCCCGTCGTGTTGCGCCGTCACCCAGGTGCGCCGCTGCGCGTGCGTTTGGAGTTGGAAGCAGGCACCCAATTGACCTTGGTCGATACGGGGCTAGCGACGGCTGGTCTTTCAACAGGCCTCTTAGAAATTGACATTGCCGAAGACGCTGAACTGGTCCGCTATAGTCTGCAGAATGGCGGCACTGGCGCGATTGACTTGACCCATACAGCAGTAACTGTCGCAGATACTGGGCGCTACCACGCCATCGCCTTGATGTTTGGCGGCAAGCTTGCCCGAGCTGAGACCCAAGTGGTGTTAGCGGGCGAGGGCGCAAGCTGTTTGATCCATGGGGCTTATCTACTGTCTGGCAGCACCCATGCTGACATGACCACACGGGTAGTTCACGCCGGTCCAAACGGGCAAACACGCGAATTGTTCAAAGGTGCCGTTCAGGACCGTGCGCACGGTGTTTTCCAAGGCAAAATCCTGGTTGAACGTGCCGCTCAAAAGACCGATGCCCGACAAAATCATCACGCTTTGATGTTGAGTGAGAGGGCAGAAATTGATGCCAAGCCTGAGCTCGAAATCTATGCCGACGATGTTCAATGCGCCCATGGCAATACGATTGGGGCGCTAGATGATCAGGCCCTGTTTTACATGCGCCAGCGCGGCATACCCGAGGCCCAAGCTAAGGCCCTATTGGTAGAAGCCTTTGTGACCGACGTTTTTGATGCGATAGAGCATGAGGGCGTACGCGACTGGTTTTCGGGTCTCGCGCGGGCTTGGTTGGAGGCAAGTTCGTCATGAACGCGCAAAGCCCCATCGCGCCAACCGTGTTTGATGTCGCCAAAGTACGGGCGGAATTCCCGATCCTGACCCGCACAATTCATGGCAAGCCCTTGGTTTATCTTGATAGCGCGGCCAGTGCGCAAAAGCCTGAAAGCGTCATCTCGGCCATGGCCGACTTCCAGCGCACCTCTTACGCCAATGTGCATCGCGGCCTGCACACCTTAGCGAACGAAGCGACCCAAGCATTTGAAGATGCCCGCACAAAGGTCGCGCGCTTCATTCATGCGGGAAGCGCCAATGAGATTGTCTTCACCAAGAGCGCAACCGAAGCAATCAATCTGGTGGCCGCTGGGATCAGTCAAAGCCTAAAGCCGGGCGACGAGATTGTGATCTCTGAGATGGAGCATCATGCCAACATCGTGCCTTGGCATATGGCGGCCCAGCGTTGCGGCGCGGTGCTGAAATGGGCGGCGATCACGCCGCAAGGCGAGCTGGATATGAACTCACTTGCAGCCCTCATTGGTCCGCGCACCAAAATGGTTGCCATCAGCCATATGTCGAATGTGTTGGGCAGCGTGCAGGATGTTGCGACCGTCGTTGCGCTTGCCCATCAAGCCGGGGCGCAAGTTCTGATTGATGGCTGTCAGGGTGTTGTGCACCAAAGTGCCGATGTTCAAGCTATTGGCGCGGATTTTTATGCCTTCTCCGCGCATAAGATTTATGGGCCAACGGGCATTGGTGTGCTGCATGGCACGCCAGAGGCCCTAGACCGCCTGCCACCTTGGCAAGGCGGCGGTGAGATGATTGAGATCGTCTCGAAAGAGCTGATCACCTATAATCTGCCGCCATTCCGGTTTGAAGCCGGCACGCCTGCCATCACTGAAGCTGTGGGCTTAGGTGCTGCTGTCGACTGGATGATGGCGCAGGACCAAGCGGCAATGCATGCCCATGAACAAGCCTTGTTAGACCATGCATTATCATCCTTGCGCGGCATCAATGGCATTAGTCTTTATGGCACCGCGCCGGGCAAGGGTGGCATCATTGCCTTCAACGTCGATGGGGCCCACCCCCATGATGTCGCCCAAGTGTTGGACCGTTATGGTGTCGCCGTCCGGGCGGGTCATCACTGCGCCCAACCCCTCATGAAGGTACTCGGCGTTACCGCCACCGCACGGGCGAGCTTTGCTGCCTATACCAGTTTCGAAGATGTCGACGCCTTTGTTGAAGCGCTTGCTAAAGCGCGCGATTTTTTGCTGTAAGGTCACCCCATGAGCGATGAAACCACTACCTCACGAGATATGTTGGACGTGTCCAGTCCACCTATCGTCCAGCCCGATCGGGAACCTTCCGATTTGCCGCCCGAAGAAATTGCCCGCTTGACGGACGATCTGATTGACGCATTTAAAACGGTCTATGACCCAGAAATTCCGGTCGATGTCTATGAATTGGGCTTGATTTATAAGGTTGATCTGAAGGCTGGCGGCCATGTGGATATCGACATGACTTTGACTGCTCCGGCTTGCCCTGTGGCCGGCGAACTCCCAATTATGGTAGAAGATGCGGCTAAGACGGTGAATGGGATCAATTCGGCCAAGGCTATTGTGACCTTTGACCCGCCTTGGACCCAAGCGCGCATGAGCGATGAAGCCCGTTTGGCTTTGAATATGTTATAGGTGGCCATGATGAATACGCCTGAGCTCGTCCCAACCCGCATCCGCCGCCCACGTCCGCAAGTGGTGAGCCTGACAGACGCCGCCGCTGAGCGCGTGCGCGTTGTAATGGCCAAGTCTGAGAAGCCATACCTGCGTGTTGGCATCAAAAATGGTGGCTGCGCAGGCATGGAATATGTCATGGCCTATGCCGAGGCCCCAGACCCCCTCGATGAAGTGGTGGAAGATAAGGGCGTAAAAATCTTGGTCGCCTCCAACGCGATTTTGTTCTTGGTCGGCTCGGTTGTCGACGTTGAAAACACCAAGTTGCATTCAAAGTTCGTTTTCAAGAACCCCAATGAAACCGACGCCTGCGGCTGTGGTGAGAGCGTGACCATCGTACCGGCCACTGCTGAGGTCTGATTTTGGCGAAGAAGGCGAAAGCCAATCCAGAACTCGATGCCCTTATCGCCACCGCGCAGGACTTGTTCAGCGGCTTAGGCGATATTCGGGTGCGCAAGATGTTTGGTGGCGGCGGGGTCTATTATGACGGTCGCATGTTTGCTTTGCTTGCCGATAATGAAATCTACCTAAAGGCTGACCGGATCAATGATCCGAAGTTCAATGCGCATGATTGTCCGCCCTTTCACTATGACAAAGGGACAGGTGAGATCATGACTATGTCGTATCGGGCAATGCCGGAAACTGCCTTTGATGATGCGGATGAAGCCCTGGCTTGGGCTAGATTGGGCATTGAGGCCGCTGCCCGCGCGCAAAAGTAGAGGCGTCGGCATGGACCTATCTGCCATCCGCCGCATCGAACAGGCGACCGCAAGAGGTTGGCCCGCCGCGCGAATGGATAGGATTGATGGTTGGCATGTTTTCTCAGGTCTAGGCTATGTCGGTCGCACGAATTCCTGCTGGCCGCTGACTTACGAGGGCAGTTCGGTTGAAGGCTCTATTGATAGGGTCGAGGCCCATTATCGCGCTCTAGGCTTAGCCCCGCAATTCAAACTGGTGACCGGTGGAACCGATCCATTGGATTTAAGCGATAGGCTCGCTCGGCGCGGCTATCGCGTAATTAGTCAGGTTGCGGTGATGACCCGTGAAGGGCCGATAGCAGCGCCTGATCACATCGTAGACATCGGACCGCAGGTCACGGCTGATTTTATCCAGATTGTTTCAGAAACAAGCCATTCAGGCGGCGATGGGCAAGAGCGGGTGGATATCCTGGGCCGGGTCCCAGATCCCTCAGCTTTTGGGATTATTCGACAACATGGCGCTCTCGCTGCAGCGGGCTTATGCACCTTTGCTGGCGATAGCGCGGGCATTGCTGCCATGCGCACGCAAGCGGATTATCGTAATCGAGGCCTTGCCCGTTCGATCCTGCGTGCGGTCACTGGGCGCGCTTATGAGACTGGCTATCGGCTGTTTTGGTTGCAAGTTGAAACCAATAATGCGACCGCGCTTCACCTCTATAAGAGCGAAGGCTTTGCCACTGCCTATCAGTATCAGACTCTGCGTTTATAGCGTTAAAGTTAAAGCGCGTTCTAATTTAGCATGCACCACCTTGCGCTACCCCTCGCTACTCCTAACATATGGGCGTCCTTTGGTGCGCGCATGTGGCGACATAAAGATTGTATGGAGGCTAAGATGGCTTTGAACACACGTTTTGCCGCTTTGGTATTGGTTGGCGTTGCTGCAACATCGGTTTCAGGATGTGGCTATAACACCATCCCAACTCAGGAAGAGGCCGCAAAGGCTGCTTGGGCAGAAGTTCAGACCCAATATCAACGCCGCTCCGATCTGGTTCCAAATTTAGTTGCGACCGTCAAAGGCGCCGCCGAGCAAGAAAAAAGTGTGCTGACAGCGGTTACAGAGGCGCGCGCGTCGGCTACTCAGCCAAAATTTGATGCTTCAACAATCACAGACCCTCAAAAATTCCAAGAGTTTCAAGCAGCTCAGGGACAATTGTCCGCTGCACTGGGACGCTTGATGAGCATTCAGGAAAATTACCCAGAGCTTCGCTCGTTGGAAGGCTTTACTGCCCTGCAGTCTCAACTTGAGGGCACCGAGAACCGCATCGCGATTGCGCGTCGTGACTATAATGCTGCCGTGCAAACCTATAACACCACCCTTCGGACCTTCCCGAGCGTGATTTGGGCTAAGACGGCGTTTTCGTCGTCGCAGCCCATGCAATTGTTCCAAGCTACCGCGGGCTCTGAGAAACCGCCCGAAGTGAAGTTCTAAGCGCGTGACCACCTCCGCTTTGCCGCGGCCTATAATTGGTGCTCTGCACCGGTTTGGGCTCGGCGTTTTGCTTGCACTCAGCTTGATGTTCTTTTGCTTGGCGGCGAACCCTGCTTGGGCGGCCGATCCTAAATTCCCGGTCCTAACAGGACGGGTTGTAGATGATGCAAATATCATTCCCGAAGAGATGGAAGGCGAACTTGTCGCGCAACTAGAAGCGTTAGAGGCCAAATCCTCTGACCAGTTGGTTGTGGTGACAGTCCCCAGCCTGCAGGGTTTTGAGATTGAGGAATATGGATACAAGCTCGGTCGGGCTTGGCAAATTGGGCAAGGCGAACGTCTCAACAATGGGGTGATCCTGTTGGTGGCGCCTACTGAGCGTAAAATACGGATTGAAGTAGGCTATGGCCTAGAAGGTGTCTTGACGGACTATTTTTCTAGCCAAATTATCCGCGAAACCATTATTCCTGCCTTCAAAGCGGGTGACATGTCTGGTGGCATTGTTGCTGGTGTAGGGGCGATTGAGCAAATCTTGACGACCGATCCCGCCGAGCTTCAGGCTAGGGCTGCACGTGGCTTGAAGGCTGAGGCTATGGATAGCAGCGGCGATCCGATTGCAGTGATCCTCGTGATTGCGTTTTTGATTTTCTGGATTTGGCTTTCGATTGCTAATACGCAGCGTACGCGTTTCCGTCGTCATTCCCAATGGGGTAGTGGCCCAATCATCCTGCATGATTGGGATAATGATGATGATCGCCGCGGTGGTGGTGGCTTTGGCGGTGGTTTTGGTGGTGGCGGCTTCGGCGGCGGCGGTGGTTTTTCCGGCGGCGGTGGAAGCTTTGGTGGAGGCGGAGCGTCAGGCTCATGGTAAAACACGCGCACTTACACTTATCAGCCGACGATAAGGCGGCAGTCGCGCAAGCGATTCAGACTGCCGAGACACAAACTTCGGGCGAGATCTTTGTCGTGGTCTCTGAGCGCACGGCGGATTATCGGTGGATAATGCTGTTTTATGGAGCTTTGGTTGCCATTCTGGGGCCTCTGGTCTTGATGGCTTTCGGCCTGAACCCCTTAGCGATTGGTAGTGCCTTTACGCACTGGCAAGCAGGGGGATGGAATATCGGGCTTGGCGTGACTCCGGCCGATGAGTCCGCAACGGGCATGGTATTCATCCTCGCCCTGCAAGCGATCCTGTTTATGCTGGTTTCAGCCCTAGATCTTCGGCCGGGTTTTGCTGCCAAACTCACCCCTGCATGGATCAAGCGACAACAGGTTCACCGTGCGGCGCGCGATCAGTTTCTGGGGCACGGCCTCAATCAAACTACAGGCAAAACTGGGGTTCTCATTTTTGTCAGTTTGGCAGAGCATCAAGCGGAGATCATTGCCGACACAGGCATTTATACCAAAGTATCGCGAGATGTTTGGCGCGGGGTGGTTGCCAAACTGGTCACCGCCGCACGCGATCAAGCCTTAGCTCGCGGGCTCATCGCTGCCATTGAAGACAGCGCAAAAATTCTAGCCGAACACTTTCCGCGTCAAGAGGGTGATGTTGACGAATTGCCCAACAAAGTCATCATCATTTGACACTAAATTGCCTGAGTTTTGTCTGTTAAAGCTTTGAGATAAATAGAGTTTTTAGGGACGGCGAACAAGCGTTGAACCATTGGCTCAAAAGCTTCTAAAGGCATGGTCTCATAGGCCGGGTCAAAGGCGTTCTGGTCATGCCGGTGGCAGAAGCGCGCAGTGTGTGCAAAATGGGGATGGTCCCGATAGGCTTCGCGCATATCCCGATCGAGCCCCAGATGATGGAAGAAATAATAGCCTTGAAAGATGCCATGGTTAGCGACCATCCAATGATTGGTCTCGCTCACAAACGGTTTCAGAATGGCCGCGGCGATATCGGGGTGGTTATAGCTGCCCAAGGTGTCGCCAATATCGTGCAGAAGCGCACACACGACATATTCCTCGTCCATCCCGTCACGGTGGGCCAAGGTGGCCGATTGCAGCGAATGGGTCAGACGATCAATCGGAAAGCCACCATAATCGCCATCCAACAGCCTCAAATGCGCCAAAACCCGGTCCGCCAAGCCTTTGTTGAAGGCTTTGGAGTGACCCGCAATAATGGCCCAATCTTCTTGCGTGCCCTCCATCATGGACTTGAACTGCGCTTGATCTGAATGAAGATCAGATTGATGGCCGTCTGCCATGTTGGTGCCTCCCTTTATGTTTCAAGTAGGTTCACCTTCTTTTGGGATTTAGGCAAGAGGGATTAGCCTGCCCGTCTTGCGAGCCAAACCCCTACCAGCACCAAACCCCCGCCCATCATCTGAATGGGGGTGAGGCTTTCGTGTAGCCACGCCCAGCCTAGAAAGCCAACCAACACAGGTTGCAGCAGGATCAAGACCGAAGCGATATGAGTTGGCACCATGCCAAAACCGACGGCCAATAAGCCTTGCCCAGCCACCTGCGCGAGGACTCCTAAGACCAGAAGCGGCCACCATTGTGCAATGAAGGATTGGCCCGTCGCGGGCGGCAGTAAGGGCTCACGGGACAAGATAGTCACCACCAAGCAGAACAGCATGGCAAATCCCGAGGAGAAGAACATGATTGTACCAGCACCCCATTGGCTGCGCATCCGGGCGATGGTGATTAAGTAGAGGCCGTACCAGATTGAAGTTAGGGCGGATAATCCATCGCCGGCCAATCGCTCTGGATTCGTCGCTGGGGCACCGCCAGACAGCAAAAGCGAGCCGACTAGCGCGATCACAACGGCAATCCAATAAGCCTTGGTCGGCAGCGCCCGCGTCGTCAACCAAGTTACGGCAACCACCACGATGGGGGTTAGGTTCGACAAGAAGGTGGCATTGGCAGCGCTGGTTCGTACAATGCCCGCGTGCCAAGTAGCCAGATCGCCCGCAAACAAAAGCCCAGCAAGTGCCAACAGTCCGATCGGCAAAGCCGTGCGCTTACCGTCACTCTCCTGTGGTTTGGCTTCCAAATAGGCCCAAAGCGCCAAGAGAGGCAATGCGAAGGTAAGGCGCCAAAATGCGCTGGCTTGCGGACCTACAGGCGACAGCTTCACCATGATGGGCGCAAGCGCGATGCAACAGGCACCCGCAGCTAGCGCCACAGTCCCCAGAAATAACTTTTGTCCATCGGTTTGGGCCACGCGCGGGTTCCTATAGGCCAAGGCTGGTTCGAATCTCAGCGGGGCTTGTGCCGCGTTCACGCATGCTGCGCAATGTGACGGACTGATTGCGCTTAGCAAAGCGCTTGCCATCGTTGTCGAGGATCAAGCGATGGTGGCGATAAACTGGCGTTGGCAGGCCGAGAAGTTTTTGCAGGACGACGTGGATATGAGCTGCCTCGGCCAAATCCTCCCCTCGAATAACATGTGTAATGCCCTGGCTGGCATCATCCAGCACACTGGCCAAATGATAGCTAGACGGAAACTCTTTCCGCGCCAGCACGATATCACCCAATTGCGCAGGGTTAGCTTTGACCCAGCAGCCATTGGCTTCAAAGCCTAGTTTGTCCCAATTTTCACCGAGCAAATCCTGACTACGTTGTAGGGATAATCGCCAAGCGAATTGCTTTCCAGAAGCCAAAAAAGCGGATTCGACTTGCGGGGGCAATGGGGCAACCGGTTCCGGCCCCGAAAAGCTATGCGGGGCAGCGGCAATGCCATCCATCAGCTCTTTGCGCGTTTTAAAACAGCGGTAGAGGACGCGCAAATTCTTCAGTCGTTCAAGCGCGGCCCCATAATCTGACATATGATCGCTTTGTCGACGAACGGGTACTTCCCAAGTGAGGCCGAGCCAAGCTAGGTCCTCAAAAATGGCTGCCTCAAACTCGGGCCGACACCGCGTAAGATCAGTATCCTCGATCCGCAGAATGAAGCGGCCTTGTGCCGCTTGAGCGGCTTCAAAGGCTGTCCAAGCTGAGAAGGCATGACCCAAATGAAGGTAGCCAGTGGGTGAGGGGGCAAAACGGGTGGCAAACATGCCTGCTCTATGCCGTGGGGCGGCTGTCTTTGGCAATTGGCTTTTGCTAACATAGGGCATGGCAGAAAAAATCCTAACCGGCCCGCGTCGCGCCCCAGCATCAGGTCAAAGCCCAAAGGGCCTTATTGTAACCCTTCACGGTTATGGTTCAAATGGGGAGGATCTGAGTTCGCTTGCGCCCTATTGGGATCGACTATTACCAGATATGCAATTCAGCTCACCCAACGCCCCCACACACGTGCCGGGCTTTGGTGAGATGTATCAGTGGTTTGCGATTGAAAGTATGGATCCAATCCATTTGGCCAAAGGCGCGCGCGAAGCAGCCCCGGTGCTGGAGGCTTTTCTCGAAGCAGAGATGGCACGCTTTGGCGTCACCAAAATGGAGACAGCCTTGGTTGGATTCAGCCAAGGGACGATGATGGCATTGCAAGTTGGCCTGGCCTCAAAGGAGCCCTATGCCGGTATACTGGGCTTTTCTGGTGCTTTGGTAGGCAATCCCGAGATCGCGTCTAAGCCCCCAGTTCTGTTGGTGCATGGCGATCAAGATGACGTCGTCCCATTAGCGGCCAGCCAAATGGCACAGCGATACTTGAGCGCGGCTGGCCTGGATGCGCGCCTCCACGTCTCGCCACGGGCAACGCACACGATTGCGATGGACGGCTTACAGCTTGGCGGCGCGTTTCTGGCCCGGGTACTTAACGGGGCTTAGCCGCAACTCGGTTGAGGGCTTTGGCAAGAAACACAAATAGTAGCCCCATGATGAAAAACCCAAGCCCAAGGCCCAGCACATTGAGTCCAATTTGCGCAAGGCCGTATTTGTCGACATCGAGGAAGAAATAGGGATACCAATTCTCAAACCGGCCACGCAACAAAGCGGCACTGGTAAAGAGAAGTGGCCAAGCCAGCCAGATAGCTGCGTGGCCAAACTTCACCGCATCCTTGTCGGCAAAACTTAGCCACCAAACCAGCGTCAAGGCAGGGACGATATAATAGACGCCCAAATCGCCAACCAAAGTAAGGCCTGAAAGATTGCGCCCGCCACTCAAGAAAAGGTGATAAATTAGGCTCATTGTGCTGATATAAAAGGTCAGGGCTGCCAAGGCATGGTTTGGGAAAACCTTGGGTCCCTTAGATGAAATTGCAATCATCCCCATGCTGATCGCGATCAAGCTGTTGGTCAGGATGGTGAAATAACCTGTCAGTCGCCATAGGCTTTCAGCTAAACCCATGCCATCGCGCATCGGCCAGCCCACACTGATGGATGATTGCAGGATCAAGGCTGCGCAGGTGAACAGGCACAACAAGCCTTCAGTTAGCCGGGCAATGGGTGCGGACTTGGATGGGGCGATATTGGACGTCATTGTCTGTCAGTGGCAGAGCTACTGCATCGACACAAATCGATATCGCATCTGTCATGTTTTCTTTGCTGTGAATCGGGTACTGCTGTTGTCCAGAGCAGGAGGAAGCCGTTTTCAACAGGCCATACCACACATGTCTCGTAGTCGGCGGTGCCGGACCCATGAAGTTTGCTTCTCTGGAACAAGGAGGCAACCATGGTTGTTGAGCAGTTCGAGCTGGCCTCTGCCCCTCAGCCGTTTAAAACCCAGTCGAAGTTGGCAGGGTTTCCTGCTTTGGTCCTGAACGCAGATTATCGGCCGTTGTCCTATTATCCGTTGTCTGTTTGGTCTTGGCAGGACGCGGTAAAGGCTGTCTATATGGACCGGGTTGAAGTGGTGGCGGAATATGATCATGCTGTCCACAGCCCCAGTTTTGGAATGCGTTTGCCAAGCGTTATTTCGCTCAAAGAGTATGTGCACCAAGACCGCGCACCAGCCTTCACACGCTTCAACCTGTTTCTACGCGATGGGTTTAAATGCGCTTATTGCCATGCCACGGATGACCTCACGTTTGACCATGTAATTCCTCGTTCCAAAGGCGGAAAAACGACGTGGGAAAACATCGTCACCGCCTGTTCACCCTGCAACTTGCGAAAAGGTGGGCGCAGTTTGCGTGAAGCTGGTATGACACCTCGTAAACCGCCGCGTAGGCCTTCGATGCATGAGTTGCAGGCTATGGGCCGCAAGTTCCCGCCGCATCATTTACACGAGAGTTGGGTCGATTGGCTCTATTGGGATGTGGTGCTAGAGGCTTGATTAAGCCTGCCTTACATCATTGTAATCTTGCGTGCGCCCAATTTCGGGCGTTCCCTCTTTCGATTAGGCAATTAAGCTCCTATGTCGAATCAAAGTCCGCCTTCGCGGAGGTTTGAGGTATGACTTAATGAAACACCACTTCGGTCCAACCAGTGCACATGCCCGCGACGCTTTGCGGCGTGGGATCGGGCTGGTCCGCGAAGCGGGCCCATTACTGCGCAAAAGCCGCCTTGCTGGGCTTGGCTTACTTGGCCTTTTGGTTGGTTTTATACAAAGTGTTATCGAACTGGCGATGCGCGAGGCTTATGAAGCTCTCGATCGACGCCATGAGGCGCAGATTAAAAAGGGTAGTGACACGATGGGACGGCGACGCGAATGGCGGGAAGCGGATGACGATGAGGACGCCGCTTTGAACTAGAGATTCGCGCGGCACGGGATGTCCAGCGCGAACAGCGCCGTGCACAAGGTCGTATCAAGACGACTTGGACCTTGGCCGCAATTGGAGCTGGGATTTTCTTGGCCGCAGTTATTGGCGACGCGATCAACCCCCTTGCTGGCATCGGCTTTGGCATCATGGTGGGTGGCGCGATCTCGTGGGTGGGCTCATTATTCCTCCATCGCATCGGCAAGCCTGCAGCTGGAGGAACTGCAACGCCTGTGCCTGCCCGTCCTGAAATTGCAGCGCCAACGGTAAGCGAAAATGCCATGCCGCAAGGCCGCACCGAATTGGTGCAGCAAGTCTTGGCCGATGCGGCAACCGCTTTGCGCGCCCTCGACGTGACAATGCCCCGCTTGCGCCATCCAGACTCGGTGGCTTCGGTGGCGCGCATTGTTGCGGTAGGCAATCGTTTGATGATGATGGTTGCAGCAAATCCAGAGAAGCTCGCCATCGCCCAGCGCGTCTTCACCTATTATTGCCCCGAGACAGTCAAAGTCGCCGAAGCGCTGGCCAAGCTTGAAACCGATCCGGCCCCAGATATGGAGCGGATTGGTGGCACCCAGACGATTTTGAAGAAACTGGAAGTGCTGTTTGAGCGGACGGAGCTGGAGCTTAAGGCGGACGAAGGCAAGGAACTAGATATTGATTTGAAGCTGTTGGATCAATCGATTGAATCCGACCTTCGCTATCAATAAGGACGCCTCATACCTTCTGGCAAACCGCAATCGCAACCCGGCAACCTGCTTTGATCACCGCTTCTAAGACTGGATGACCAAAAGCCTCTTTGGCTCCTTCGGCAATGGCTTGATCCTTGTGTGCGATTTCTTCCTCGCGAAACCGGCTGATCATCGCAGATAGCTCAGGCTCTTGATCGCCCAATTCCTCGATCTGCTCGCGGTAGTGATCTTCAATCACTTCTTCAACGGCAGCAGTACAAGCATGCGCGGCCTTCTCACCCATGAGAGCCGTCACAACGCCAAGGCCGAAGCCTGCTGCCCCCCAAATGGGGCCCAAAAGGGTTGGGCGGACTTTGCGCTCTAGCAGTAATTTGTCAAACGCGGCTTTGTGCACGGCCTCATCGGCCTCTTGCTCGGCAAGTTGGGCAGCAATCCGTCGGGCACCGGGCAGGCGCGAGAACACAGCCCGCTGGCCTTCATAAATGCGTGTTGCACCAAACTCACCCGCATGGTCAACGCGCAGCATTTCTGCGACGCGGTCTTGTACGAAACGACGGCCGGGTGCCGCAGGCCGGCTGGAGCGGGCAGTGGTGGCGTCAGACATCAGACTTATCCGTCAAACCGCGGGGATAAAAGACACTCAAGCCTGAATAGATCGCCAGCTTGAGCGAGATTAACATGTTCCACCCTGCCATCGACAGGCCAAGGAATATCCAAGGCGCCTCATCACACCCAACGACATGCAAGGGCTGGTTGAGGGCACCAAGAAGGTCAGTTGGCACTACCCCGCTGCTGGCTGCGGTGCAGGAAGGCAGGCCTGGCCACCATTTATACTCAACGCCCATGTGAAAGCCTGCCACAATCGCGCCGCCCACAAAGGCGAATGTCAACAAAAGGTTCAGGGCTCGATTGGTCAATTCGGCCCCTTCCATTCGGCGGGCCAGAAGGGCGAGGGCGGCCATGGCTGCAGCAATCCAATAGGCTTCTCGCTGGTGCAAACATAAGGCGCAAGGTGCCAAACCGCCAAAGCGCTCAAATCCATGCGCCATGGCCAACATGGACAAACTGGAAGCTAACGCGATCCAAGGCCATTGAGCCAAAATGAAGCTAAAGAAGGGGCGTAGTCTCATCATGATGATATAGGCCGTTCCTCACGCTTCGAACAGTTCAGCCCGCATCGCATATACATACGGCCTATTGTCCGATCATATTGCCCAGCCAGGGCAGGTGCTCTTGTACCAAAGTTGCAGCAAAGCCTGCTCCAGCGAAAAGGCCCCAAACTATCACGAACAAAAAGATCGACCAAGCAAGGCCTAACAGGCTGCCCGCCAAGGTGAAGAGGCCGTCTGTTTGTAGAAGGCCAACGGCAATCAAGGTAATGGCAACCGACGGGATCGTATTGGTGATCGGCAGCATAATGGTGACCGAAGCGACCGCACAAATCGCGCCTACCAGGCGCTCTGCCAAACCGCTCGCCAAAAAGGTGAGGCGTGGCTTTGAGAAGACTGCAGTCCAGCGCAGACGTTTGTCGGCAAAGTCGGCAATGGACTCGATCCAAGCCGACTTCACCCGCGCTTCCAGCGCGCGCTTGGGCAGCCAAACCTCTTGCGAACCCAGCGCCATTTGTAGAGCCAACAAGAAGATCGGGATCGCAATCACCTGTGCACCCGGCAGGCCCGGCACCAAACACGGAATAGCAAACAACAAGATCAACAGGCCAAAGGCGCGTTCGTCCAATTGGTCGACAATATCTCCAATCAAGGCCCCATCAGGTCCTGCAACCTTTTTGAGGCTGACAATGGCGTCGATAAAGCTGGCGGTTGGCTCTTGCGTGTCAGACGCGGGGGGCGGGGTAGAAGTCATCGGCTGTCTATACGCCCAGCCCCTGAGATTGCCAATCAGGATTGGGCACTAGGCCGAAAGGCTCTGACTTTCGCGGTCCTCGCCTGCAGGAAGTTGCAGAAAATCCGATTGCATTCACAGGCAAGCCCGTTTAGGTACTGCCGTCCCAACCGTGCCCCGGTGGTGGAATTGGTAGACGCGCTGGACTCAAAATCCAGTTCCGAGAGGAGTGTCGGTTCGAGTCCGACCCGGGGCACCATTGTTTTTCCAAGACAATTCGATCATTACTCGTTCTACCGCTCTTCGCTGAGCACCCTCTAATCACGCGCCCCACAACCCCATTCAATTTGACTTAATCTCAATCCAATTCCGCAAGCTAAGTCTAAGGCTTTGCTGAGATCATCTGGCGTCACAGGAGTGTGCTATGGATGTCTCGTCATTGATAAATGCTAAGATGCAGGCGCAAGCTGCCCAGTTGCAGATGGCGGCTTTGCGGGCGGTTCAGGAAACACCGGGCCAAGAGCGGGCTTTATCGACGCTGTCTCAAGCCATTGTGCAAACACAAGACGCTTTTGCGGTCAGCGCCGCAAAAGCGATCAGTGGGATTGATATTCTGGTTTAGCCCTTTTTGGGGCCGCTAGCGGGAGGTGGGTTGGAGACGTCCACACCTGCCGTTGCGAGCGCATTTTCAAGCTCTTCCTGGTTAAAGCCTGAAACCAGTTTGCCATTGATCACAAAGCCCGGCGTGCCTCCAATATTCAGATTGGTCGCTTGATCTCGCATCCCGGTGATGGTGGCCTCAACTTCGGGCTTCTCCATATCGGCTTTAAGCCTTTCAATATTTAGGCCAACAGAGGCTGCGATCTGGAAGATTTGTTCCGGGTTGAGGTCACCTTGAGCAGTCATCAAGGCATTATGCATTTGCAGATATTTGCCTTGATTGTGTGCGGCGATCGCAGCTTTAGCCGCAATACTTGAGTTTTCAGACAGGATCGGCAGCTCTTTGAAGATCACGCGCACATCTTTGCGCGTTTGCATCAGATTAGACACCCAGCCTTGGGCCGCGTGACAAAAGCTGCATTTATAGTCAAAGAACTCAATCACCGTGATTTTTGCATTGGCTGGGCCAAAGCTAAATTGGGCATGATCGCTCTTTAAAGACTTGAAGGCAGCAGCAACTTTTTCATTCTGCATGCGCGCTTGCTTGGTTTCAAAGGCGCGCTGGGCTTCTATTAAAATCTCGGGATTAGCCACCAGTTCATCGCGAATTAGGGCGCGGACGGCGGTTTGTTGTTCGGCGGTCAAGGACTTCAGCACGTCTGCATTAACAGGGGCTGGCGTGACCTGCGCGGCGGTCGCTTTGGCTTCACCCTTTTCAGCGGCTTTCTCAGCCGGCTTAGAACAACTGGTGATACCAAATGCTGTGACCGAAAGTGCCAGTAACGAGACAAATGAATGAGGGCGCATCAGCGTCTCCAAGGAAAATGACTGAATTTCGATAAGATTTTATTGGCTAACTCTTAATGCTTTGCGTGCGTTTCTGCACCGTCGTGACCGTGAGTGGCCCCATCAGTATGGATCACGCGCTGAAGGCCAAAGGAGCTTTCTCGCGCAAAGCTGGTCGCCACCAAGGGGGCTTCGGGTAAAGCGGTGAAAGGACTGGAATCGTTGCCCCGGCGATTAGCTTTTGTGGCCAAAGGTAAGGTGATGGTTGAAATATCAAACGCTCGCCGCCATTCGGGCGTTGAGCGCACCAAATTGCGCATAGCTAGGTCTGAGAAACGGTGCGCGCGCAATAAATCGCCCAAGTTGTAAGCTTCCTCTGCGGTCGCAAGTCGGGCGAGGCCGACCTGACCGTTGCGATCAGCCACAACCGCAAGTTGGTTCCATGCAAACGCGTTTGACGGTTCCAATCGCAAGGCAGCTTTCAAGCTTGCTTCTGCCTCGACCCGCAAATCCGCCCGTTCCGTCGCCAGAAGTGAGCGCGCAAGGCCAATGAGAAGCAGCGCCTCATTGGGGGCCAAAGCAACGGCGCGCCGATTAGGTTCAATGGAGGCCTCTGCTTTGCCGTTCTCGTAGTAGATTTGCCCCAAAAGTTCGTGAAAGAACGGGTTATCGGGCTGCTCTGCGATCAGCTTTTGGGTTTCCCGAACTGCCGTTGTTAGGTCGGGTGCCCGAAAGGCTGCTACTGCACGGGCATAGCGAGCATAAATCGATTGATCCGACGCGGGGTATTTCACATAGGTGCGAGCTGGCGTGTAGAGGAAGGCCTGGATCTTGGCCTGCATCATTTTCATACGATCAATATCGGCAGGGCTGTCTACAGCATCGCGATTTGTCTGCTCGTTCACCCGGTTCTGCAGCGCCTGAATGCGATCCCCCGAGAGCGGGTGAGATCGGAAATACGGCTCGCGGCGTGAGTCAGCTAGAATCTCATTATAGCGAAACTTGGTGAAAAACTCGAGCAAGCCCCGACCTGATTGGCCGGACTTTTCAAGAAATGTCACCGCGGCCTGATCCGCGCTACTTTCCTGCACGCGGGTGAAGGTGAAGAAACTCAGCATTGCAAATTGTTGCGAGCTGGCCAAAAGCGCGGCACCGGCATCGGGTGCGCCCGCTGCAATCGCCAAAAGGCCAAGCGCAATGGTCACATAGGCTGGCCGCATGGCCTCGCGGATGTTGGCGTCTGAACGCGCCAAATGCCCGCCAGAGATATGTCCGGTCTCGTGTGCTATCACGCCCTTTAACTGGTTTGGCGTTTCAGTTTCTAAGATAAGGCCTGTGTGCAAAAAGACGTTTTGCCCATTGGTGACAAAGGCGTTCAACGTCTTGTCGCCGACAATATAGATTTTCACATCATTGGGTGCCAGACCAGCCGCTTCAAAGATTGGGTTTGAATAGTCGCGAAGCGTCCGCTCAATCTCCGCGTCTCGGATCAGGGATTGCGCTTGGACTTGAAGGGGAAGGACAGCGACTGCAACCGCAAAGCTGATCAACCGAATACGAGATAGCCAGCTTGCTTGTGTGCGAGGTGACGACGCGTGCATGTGGATGGCTTTGTCTCTCATCGTCTTTGACCATTCATCCTTTTCAGGCGCGACCGATTATTCCGGCCATCCTACCACCAAACTGTTTTCATAGATAATAGGGCATTTTCGCGGCAGAGGTATGAACCTCAGCTGAAACCGTGACAAAACGTGTCACAATCGAATGTGACGAAAACAAAAAGGGCCAGATCCCCTTGGAACCTGGCCCTTTTTTGTTCAGATCGCCGAAATGGCTTTAATTGCCAAACAGCTTTTGGGCATTGCGCGACCACCAGCCGCTCTTGCGTGGCGCAGCAGGCTCCGTGCTAGCCGGTTCCGCAGCGACTTCAGCCTCTGCCGCAGCCCCTTCTTCGCCACAAGCCCCTGCCTTGGCGGGCGAAAAAGCGCTGAGCTTTCCCTTGGGCGAGACCCTGCCCGACTTGGGTCAAGCCCTCGAAGTTGCGCCCGGCATTTTGTGGCTTCGAATGCAGTTGCCATTTGCCCTGGACCACATCAATTTGTGGCTGCT
>JBEAVQ010000047.1:0-19011 GCA_041160865.1 Pseudomonadota bacterium
TGGTGGTGGTGCTGCGAAGGAATAACGCAGACCCAAACCAACGCCGCCAATACCAGGCAAACCGCTTGTACCCGAACCAGCGCCCAAAGTCAGGGGAGAAGTAGTTGAGCCACCGAACGCGTTTGAACGAATGCGGCCAGTACCAGCAAACGACAAATCAGCGACGTTGACATAGGTGTAAGTGAGGTCAGCATTCAAACGCTCAGACAACTTCAGGCCCAAGCCGGCGACCAATTGCCAAGCAAAGCCCGTGTCACTGTCATTGATCGAGACAGCCGAAGCGCGGCTCAAAGCCAACAATGGGTTGGAAGCATTTGCTTTGTCAAAAGAACCAGCAAGCAGGTCCACACGGGCCAAGCCAACACCGGCACCGATGAATGGATTGATATTGCCATCGCGGTTGAAATCATACAGGCCATTGACCATTGCAGTCCACACGCCGATGTTACCAACGGTCGAAGAGACACCACTATCTTTGAAGCCCGCATTGCCTTTAGCCAGTTGTGCTTCAATGCGGAAACCGTTCTCGAAACCATAGCCTAAAGCAATGTTTCCGCCCCAGCCGCCATCGCCCTTGGCACCCTTGCCAATCATATAAGGCGACTGACCGACGCCCGATGGGTTTACAGGAGCATCAATATCAACGCTGCCACCAATGCTATAGCCAGTGCCTGCGCTACCATACCAACCATCAGCGGATACGATGCCTGGCGCGGCTGCCAATGCGATAACCGCAGAGGCGCAAAGCCAAATTCTCTTCATGGGTCTATTTCCCTCATAAATCGATAACGCCCGGTTGAGCGCTCCCTAAACCTAATAAACGATGAAATTGAGAGGTCAACCACTTGCGTAAGAGTTAGTCATGTTCGAAACGCCAAATTTGCGTGTTAACTGCAACAGTGTTGCAATAGAGCCTCACGCGCTCAAGCAGCCTTTTGGTTCCAAAACAATAACACCACCACTACCATAAAATGGAACAGAAAAGAAATGGTGAGCCCGCCGGGGTTCGAACCCGGGACCTACTGATTAAAAGTCAGTTGCTCTACCGGCTGAGCTACAGGCTCCCAAAAAATTGGGCATCGCGATTCCGCGGTCCGGGTGTGAGCGGCGCTGATAAGCACAGGCCTGCCTCCAGTCAATGCCTAGAGGTGAAGTTCATGGGCAAATGAGCACGCTCGCCTTAATGATCATCGAATCGAGAATCAACAAAAGTCAACGCGTCTCCCGTGCAAGTTGGGCTTGACCAACCTAGTCACCACAAGGCAAGTCATAATGGGGACATTTTGGAACACACTGCACGGAAGTGGAACTAAGACCATGTTCAATTGTCACCCCCTAAATCTCAATCGCGCAAAATTGCTGCAGGTTCGGTTCTTGGCTATTGCACTGGCAGCGATCAGCGCAACGGCACTAACAGGGTGTGCCAGTACAGGCGGGCCAAAGCCTCTAGCGCCTAAAACCGCAGCTACCAGCGAAGATAGCGATGGTGGCGAGGCTATTCGGGCGGCAGCTTCAGATGCCGCGGTACAGCCATTTCGTGATTTCGGCATAGTACGGCGGAAAATCCCGGCAGCCTTGGCCCGAATCGGCGATCCATACGCCCCGCCAACGGGTCAGACCTGCGAATGGATCCATTATGAAATCCACCAATTAGACGCCGCGCTTCAAGGAGACGTAGAAGCCGCCGCAGGCCATGATGATCGTTCCATGGCTTCCAAAAGTGGTAATATGGCCAGAGAAGGAGCGACAGAGGCAGTGCGTGGCGTTGGGTCGATGCTGGTTCCACAACGCAGTTTGGTGCGCATGCTGACGGGTGCAGCGAAAGCCGACCGTTTATACGCCGAAGCCGAACAGCGTGGCATGGTACGGCGTGGCTATCTGCGTGGACTCGCGGATTCGAAAAAATGTTGAGCTTATAGGCGAAGAATTCCTGCGCGCTCAGACCAATTACGCTGGATCAAATCCCCATCTTACCCGCAAGGCTTGGCGGGCTTCGCTAAACTTACCTGCAGCGATAGCAGCCCGCAAATGTGCCATCAAATCCTGATAAAAGCCCAAATTATGCCACGACAATAAGGTTTGGCCCAAAATCTCTTCAGCTTTGAACAAATGATGCAAATAGGCTTTGGACCACCTGTTACTCGCAGGGCACGTGCTTTCTGAATCAATCGGGTCAGCATCCTCTGCGAATTGAGCATTCTTGATATTGATCGGCCCATCCCATGTCCAAGCTTGGCCATGACGCCCAGCGCGAGTCGGCAAAACGCAGTCGAACATATCAACCCCGCGCGCGACGGCTTCGAGGAGATCAATGGGTTTACCGACGCCCATAAGATAACGTGGCTTTTCTTGCGGCAATTCTGGGACAGTCACATCAAGGGTCCGACACATCAGATCATGCCCCTCACCGACGGCCAAACCACCAATGGCATAGCCATCAAAGCCAATCGATTTTAGGGCTTCCGCTGACCGCGCGCGTAAATCTGGAAAGATTGAGCCTTGGACAATACCGAACAAGGCTTGGGTCGCGCGGGTGCCGCCAAACGCTTCTTTGGACCTTGCCCCCCAGCGCGCGGATAATTCTAGCGAAACCAAAGCCTCTTCATGGGAAGAGCCAAATGTTGTGCATTCATCCAATTGCATAATGATATCTGACCCAATCAGGTCTGCCTGCAATTGTATCGATCGCTCTGGCGTCAGCATATGCTTTGAGCCATCGATATGGCTACGAAACTCAACACCCGCTTCGCTCATTTTGCGCAAGCCAGCTAGCGACCAGACTTGGAACCCGCCCGAATCAGTCAAGATCGGCTTATCCCACCCCATAAAGCGGTGAAGCCCGCCTAAGCGAGCCAAACGCTCGCCGCCGGGGCGCAACATTAAATGATAGGTATTACCCAATAAAATGTCCGCGCCAGTCGACGTCACTTGATCCACACTCATGGCTTTAACTGTGGCTGCGGTGCCGACTGGCATAAAGGCCGGGGTCCGAACCTGGCCACGCGGCGTGTCCAGTACGCCACTGCGCGCCAGGCCATCTGTTGCGTGGCGGGTGAAGGTAAAGCTCATAAAGTTGGTGCTTTCCAGAGCAAGCTCGCGTCGCCGTAAGAATAGAAGCGATAGTGCGCGTCAATGGCATGGCGATAGACTTCACGTAAAGCGTCCATCCCAATCAATGCTCCTACCAACATCAAAAGTGTCGATTTAGGCAAATGAAAATTGGTGATTAGGCCATCAACCACCTTAAGCTGATATCCTGGCGTGATGAATATAGCGGTGTCGCCACCGCCAAAGGTGATCTTCCCATCTTGATCGACAATGGATTCAAGCGTCCGCAAGCTTGTTGTGCCAACCGCTATCACGCGCCGACCTTCTGCTTTGGCGCGTGCCACTGCCGCCGCCGTCTGCGCGCTGACTTCATAGGTCTCTGCATGCATTACATGATCTTGGATATTGTCGACCTTGACCGGCAAGAAAGTCCCCGCCCCGACATGCAAGGTCACCCAATGACGCTCAATCCCGGCTTCATCCAAGGCTTTCAGTAAGTCAGGCGTAAAGTGAAGCCCTGCCGTTGGTGTTGCGACCGAGCCCTCTGCCCGGGCATAGACCGTCTGATAATCATGAGCGTCCTGGGCATCGACGGCACGCTTTCGCGCGATATAAGGCGGCAGAGGCATGAAACCAAACTGTGCAATTGCTTGGTCGAGATCGGCCCCTGATTTTGAAAATGCCAGAGTAACTTCGCCAGCCTCGCCAAGCCCTGACACTTCGGCTTGAAAATCATCATGGAAGGTTAAAACATCGCCTCGAGCGACGCGCTTTGCCGGGCGCACAAAGGCCTTCCACTTTGCGCCATCCAAACGCTGGTGCAAATTGACATCTACAGAAACCGGCCCCCCAACTGGTCCGCGTTGAGCCCGGGTAGCCTTTAAGGAGGCCGCCAAGGTGCGCGTATCGTTGAAAACTAGGACGTCTCCAGAACGCAAATAGGTAGGCAAAGCCGAGACGATCGCATCCTCAATGCCATGGTTAGGCTTCGACACCAAAAGGCGCGCTGTGTCGCGCGGAACGGCCGGCCGTAACGCGATCAAATCTTCAGGAAGGTCAAAGTCAAACTCAGACAGTTGCATATTCGTCTTTCAAGTCCGGTTCGTGAAGGAGCAACTCAATTGCGGTGACCAGGGCCGTTGGCAAGGGTCCAATTCGGCTTAGCTCGGACAATAGAACTTGTGCCGCTTCAATTGAATGACCAGAGCCCGCGCAGGCCTGCCTGAGCCAATCGATCCTGTCTGGCCAAAGCTGTTCCACTCGTCGGCTAGAATTAAATGGGTCTGCGGCGATAGCGGCACCGTGAAGTGCCTGCTTGGCCTTTAATACAAGGTAGAGTGCACTGCCTTGGATCAAACGCTGTGCAGCGAGTAATTCACCACGCCGATACCGTCCAAGGCCTACGAACAAACAGGTCAAAGCCTCTGAAATGGCCGAAGTGGGATCAATTGGTTCCGCGTGACGAGTCGGAACACCCAAATTTGGGTCAAAGTCCGTTCGCGCCCAGACCAAACGACCTTCCTGAAATGGTATGTTTGACAATTGTCTGGGTGAAAAGACCGCAAATTCGGCGAAAATTCCGTCTTTAAAAAGGATTTTACAACTATCCAGCGTATTCTTATGAGTGAAGGCCAATGGCTGCACAGACGACAACCAATTTAAATCGTCTCGCAACGGGCCAACGCTTGATGCCTCAGCAATTACAAAAAAGTCGAGGTCATAAAAACGGTCGGCCCGGTCGACACTTAACCTAACAGAGCCCAAGCCCAACAGGGCTAGGGCTCCGCTGTGTGTATTAAGGCTTGCGGCGATGGCATCCAAACGATCCAGCAAGCGCTGAACTGTTAGGCCAATCGTGGGTTCGCTCATGCGGCGTCTGCTGCGACTTTCATCGAGATGATCTTGCCGGGCGCGCGTGGTGGTTCACCTTTTGGGAGCGCGTGAACGGCTTCCATGCCCGACGCAACCTTGCCCCAAACCGTGTATTGGCGGTCAAGGAAGGTGGCATCATCCAAGCAAATGAAAAACTGGCTGTTGGCCGAATGTGGCGCATTGGTGCGCGCCATTGAGCAGACACCTTCAACATGGGGCTCAGCGTTAAACTCAGCTTTGAGGTCAGGCTTTTTTGAGCCGCCCATGCCGCTGCCATTGGGGCAACCGCCTTGGGCCATGAAGCCGTCGATCACTCGATGGAATACGATCCCATCATAAAAACCTTCACGTGCCAATTCTTTGATGCGCTCAACATGGCCGGGGGCCAAATCTGGACGCAGGTCAATTGTAACCGTGCCGGTGCTAAGTTCTACAATAAGGGTGTTTTCGAGTTCTTGGCTCATAATCTTCTCCATGTCGCAAGGCGTCCTAGACGCAGATGCAAGCGCCGCAAAGCCCTTGCCGCCAATTGATGTCAGCAATCGCCTTCTGGTTTAACGGACAATCCGGCCTTCTGGAGCAAGATCACAGTTGGAAAAGGCTGCACCGCGTTGCTCTAATGTCGCTTTGAGCTTGGTTTGGAAGCTGGGCCCATCGGTGCGCTGAACCATGACTGTCGGACGATCTGTCTCAGGAACATCTGCTAGAACCCGCACAGAAATCATTTTGTCTGGATCAACAACAGGCTCACCCACTTTGAAGGCCCGAATGACATCTGTGCCAACAACAGCACGACCCCATATCGTATAGCGACGATCCAACGTCGGATAAGCAGCCCGCATCAAGAAGAATTGGCTGTTGGCGGAATTCTCGTCACTGCCGCGCGCCATGCTGGCCACGCCCAAGCAATGATTACCCCACGCTGCAACTTTTTTGTCGGAGGTCCGCTCCATCAAAAGATCTGTTTGAGACGTGACAGGAATTGTACCCATCCAGCCAATTGTAGCACCGCCACGATCAACCGCGCGAACAAAGTTGGATGCGGCGCCGCGACGGAAGTTAAACTCTCCGCGCAAATCAGGTTGGTCTGAGCCCCCAGTTCCGTCACCCTTTGGATCGCCGCCTTGGGCCATAAAGTCACTAACGACTCGGTGGAAGGAAAGGCCGTTGTAGAAGCCTTCGCGCGCCAGCATTTTGACACGGGCAACATGGCCTGGCGCCATTTCAGCAGCAAGCTCCACAATGATTCGACCTTTTGTGGTCTCATAAATAAGCGCGTTTTCCGGATTCAACACGCGCCAATCTTCTGCCGGAAAGGCCACTTTAGTGGTTGTTGCAGGTGCAGCGGCAGCAGCAACTGGTGCAGCGGGCTTCACTGCCGTCGCGGCTGGTGGCGAAACAGCGGCAGTAGGCTTGGCAGCCTGCTTTACAGCCCCAGTTGCGGCAGGTGTCGATGCTGACCGCGTCGCAACTGCAGACTTAGTCGCCGGCGGTTTCGTTGCAGTCGCTTTAGCTGCAGGGGTTGGTGCCTTCTTTGAAGGGGCTTTCTTTGCCGGCGGTGTCTCACCCATCGGTACCACCCGCAATGCAGGCCCGCTCGACTGGGCAAAAGTAGCCTGGCCACCAAGGAGGGCAAGTCCGCTGCAACCGAGAGCCAGAATTTGCTGTCTCACTTAAATTTCTCCTTCAGGGCACGAACTACATTCTGGCTTACAAAGGGCGTAACATCGCCGCCCAAACGAGCGATTTCTTTGACAAGCCGCGAGGCAATCGCCTGATGTTGAACATCAGCCATGTAAAACACCGTTTCTATATGTGGATTGAGCTTTTGGTTCATCCCGACCATCTGAAACTCATATTCAAAGTCTGACACGGCGCGCAGGCCGCGTACGATGCAGGAGGCACCGACTTGCTCAGCAAAACTAATCAATAGTCCTTCCATGGGACGCACTTCAATTTCGCCATATTGCAAGAATTGCTCTGTGTCCTTGACCACCATAGCCACACGCTCTTCCAGCGAGAACGCGGGTCCCTTGTCGCGGTTGATGGCGACACCAATCACCAATTTATCGAACAATTTGATCGCCCGACCGACCACATCTAAGTGGCCTAAGGTGATGGGGTCAAAAGTTCCTGGATAAAGACCTACACGCATCAACGTCTCCTCCGCATAGCGTAGGGTGAACCCTTCAGCTTCTTGGGGCAGCTGGTGAAGTGTCCGTACCCTCTGTGCGACCTTCGGCATCATCCGAGCCCATATCGGCCAGACGTTCTACCGAGACCACACGCTCGCCTTCTGAAACGCGGATGATCATCACACCTTGAGTGGAACGACCGGCCCGCCGGATCTGATCTACACGGGTCCGAATCAATTGACCACCGTCTGTGACCATCATGACTTCATCGCTTTCCTCAACAGGGAAAGCGGCAACCAATTGGCCGCCGCGGCGCGACAAATCATGGGCGACAATGCCCTTCCCGCCCCGATTTGTGACACGATACTCATAAGACGACGCCCGCTTGCCTAGGCCTTCTTCTGCTACGGCGAGCACATATTGTTCGCGCGCAGAAAGTTCGGCGTAACGCTCGGGTGACAATTGAGCTGGCCCGATATCGGCCTCAACCCCATCTTCAGCCACGTCAACAGCCGCAGTAGGGTCGACCTCTTCGCCCTGAACCGACCGGCTCTGTTTGATATAGGTCGCACGCTCTTCAGCGGTTACATCGACATGCCGCAGGATCGACATGGCAATCACTTCATCGCCATCGGCTAAGGCGATGCCACGCACACCGGTTGAATCGCGCCCTTTAAAGACGCGAACGTCGGTAGCTTGGAAGCGAATACATTGACCCAGTCGGGTGGTCAGAAGCACGTCGTCATGATCGGAACAAATAGCCACATCGACGATTTGATCGTCTTCGTCGTCAAACTTCATGGCAATCTTGCCACCGCGCGCAACGCGCTGGAAATCAGACAGGGAATTGCGTCTTACATTACCTTTGCGGGTGGCAAACATCAGTTCCAAAGCGCCCCAGCTGTCCTCATCCTCGGGCAGCGGCATCACGGTCGTGATTTTCTCGTCCTTCTCGATTGGCAAAATATTGGCAATCGAGCGGCCCTTGGTGCGTGGATCGCCTTGCGGCAAGCGCCAGACCTTTTCGCGGTAGACAATGCCTTTCGACGAGAAAAACAGGATCGGCGCATGGGTAGAAGCCGCAAACAGGCGGACCACGAAATCCTCGTCCTTGGTTTCCATGCCCGAACGCCCACGTCCACCACGATTTTGGGTCCTATAGGTAGAAAGCAACGTCCGTTTCACATAGCCAGCGTGCGAAACTGTCACCACCATGTCTTCGCGCTCGATGAAGTCTTCATCTTCCAGGTCAAGATCAGCTTCTATAAAGACGGTCCGGCGAGGCACAGCATAAGTGTCACGTACGTGGGTCAACTCTGTGCGAATGATCTCAATCACGCGCGATCGTGACCGCAAAATATCCAGCAAATCGGCGATCTTAGCAGCCAATGAACGGACTTCATTAGATAACTCGTCGCGACCCAAGCCGGTCAAACGTTGCAAACGCAAGTCCAAAATAGCCCGGGCTTGGTCTTCACTCATCCGGATCGTGCCAGCTTCTGTTAGGACAGAGCGAGGGTCGGCAATCAATTGAATGATGGGTGCCAAATCATGGGCAGGCCAATCGCGGGTGGTCAAGGCCAGACGGGCAGAGGCTGGATCGGGCGACTCTCGGATCAAGCGAACGACTTCGTCGATGTTTGCAACTGCAATCGCCAAACCAACCAAATCATGCCCACGTTCACGGGCTTTGTTCAGGCGATGCCGCGTACGACGGGCGATTACTTCTTCCCGGAACGTCAGGAAGGTTTCAATGAGGCCTCGCATTGATAATTGGATTGGACGGCCACCAACTAGCGCCAACATATTGACGCCAAACGAGGTTTGTAGCTGGGAATAGCGATAGAGTTGGTTTAGAACCACTTCTGCAGATGCGTCACGCTTGAGCTCAATCACAACCCGCATACCGCGACGGTCACTCTCATCGCGTAGGCCTGAAATGCCTTCGACCCGCTTCTCGCGAACTAGCTCAGCAATCCGCTCAATCATGGAAGACTTGTTCACCTGATAGGGAATTTCCGAGATAATGATGGCTTCGCGGTCGCCACGCAGCGTCTCTACAGACGTTTTGCCGCGCATGATGACAGAGCCGCGCCCTGTCAACAGGCCATTGCGTGCACCCGTGCGGCCAACAATTTCTCCACCTGTTGGGAAGTCTGGACCGGGTACGATGTCGAGTAAATCTTGATCCGACAATGTGGGGTCATCCAAGATGGCCAAAGTGGCGTCGCAAATTTCGCCTAGATTATGGGGCGGGATATTGGTCGCCATACCGACGGCAATGCCGCCCGCGCCATTGACTAACAGGTTTGGATATTTAGCGGGCAGGACAACAGGTTCGCTCTCTGAGCCATCGTAATTGTCTTGGAAATTGACAGTGGACTCATCAATATCGTCCAACAAAGCCATAGCGACTTTGGCCAGCTTGCTTTCCGTATAACGCATAGCCGCAGGTGGATCACCATCGACTGAGCCGAAGTTCCCCTGCCCGTCGATCAACGGCAAGCTCATAGAAAAATCCTGCGCCATGCGAACCATCGCGTCATAAATCGCACTGTCGCCATGGGGGTGATACTTACCCATCACGTCACCGACGATGCGCGAAGACTTCACGTGTTTCTTGTCCGGCGTATAACCACCTTCACCCATCGCATAGAGGATCCGGCGATGCACTGGCTTCAAACCATCGCGCGCATCAGGGAGAGCCCGCGCCACGATTACGCTCATCGCATAGTCAAGATAGGAGGACTTAAGCTCGTTCTCGATCGAGATTGGCGTGATGCCCTTTACATCGACAATCACGGTCTCTGGGCGGTTGGGTTCAATTGGATCTGCGCCGTCTGTTTCTGGGGTATCGGTCAAGGGGTAAGCCGTCTTTTGCTGTTCAGGATGGTTGCGATTCGGGCGCAACCTTGCACTTATACTCTAGCATTCGCCTGCGCGCAGGTCCAAACTTCGTGCATGCATTTGCCCCTTTTTGGTGATAGAAGATGTGGGCAATGACCGGAATGGATGATCCTCAACCCAGCATCGCCCAGCAAGGGCAAGTCAGCCCGCGTCCATCAGGCATTCGCTCACCGATATTGATGAAATTGGCCGTCATTGGCGTGATTTTGGGATGTGTAGGGGTGGTTGTAGCCCTACTGATGCCTAAGCCGAATTATGAAGGGCGGCTGGCTGGGCAGATCGGTGGTGTTCATGTCTACGCGGTGCCACTCACGAGCAATAAAGAAAGTCTCATTGTCTGGCATGCCAGACGCAAACTGGACGCTGTTCCGACCGATCCAGCTACCTCAATCCAACAATTTGACCTATCCTCATCCGATCGTCAGGCCGCAGGGACACGCCATCCAGACCTTGTGGTAGATGGCTGGCCTGGCGGCATGCAGTGTTGTCTCACCTGATTTGTCCTTGATGGACAAACTGGCGCGCTCATTGGCAAGCTATCATTGGGGGGAAGTGCGGCGTCGCGTTTTGTACTTTTAAAGCGCGCAGACCCGTATCCCGCAGCATTCTTAGCTTATGATGATCCTATGCTTGATGGCCGCAGTGAGATTTCAGGTTACCCATTGGCCCCGATCTTGGTGGTCTGGCGAGTGAAGAACTTTAGGCTCTATGTTGCGGCGATGAAGGCCACAACGCCGGACAGTCCGCCGCCTTATCTTCTGGGGAGGGATTTCGAAGAGGCGCGGTTAGAGCTTGCAACGAAAGTGCGTGCAGAGGCAACTGGAACACGGGGCGATATTGCGCAAGCGCTCAACCAAGCGGCCCAAGACCGCCTTACTCAGATGCGAGCAGCCACCCTGAATCCAGAAGATACCAGAAGCTTTGCACCGCTCATCGGCTTCCTCCATGATTATATTTATAAAGGTCAAGCCGAAGCGGGGTTTGCCATCGTCAAGAAAGCCCATGCGGCTTCGCCTGACGCATTGAGGGTTGCACTGCAAACTTATGCTGAGCACGTGCGGCGGTCGCAATGGCTTGCGGATTTAAACGGCCTTAATGACGGCAAGCTAATAGGCTTGTTAGACCAGATCGACCGCCCCGGGAAGGAAACACCATAGGCGAATCTATACTTCCAACCTTCATCCTTTTGACGTAATTACCAGTAAGCAATTCTTCAGAAGTGGAGATCGGCCACCGCATCCAAAACGGCCTCGCAATCGAGACGATAGGTCCGGTAAAGGTCCGGCAGATCACCAGTCTGGCCAAATTGCTCTACGCCAAGCGCGCGAACCCGATGCCCAAGAACCGAGCCAACCCACGATAGGGCCGAGGGCGATCCATCCAACAAAGTAATTAGTCCTGCCCGCACATGCAGCGGGCTCAAAAGCTGTTCAATGTGACTTGCAAGGCGTGGTCCACCTGTCCAGCGCGCGCGCCCTGCTGCTGTCCAGCCACGATGCAAAAGGTCTGGCGAGGTTACCGCGAGCACGCCCATACCCGGATAGTCTTCCTTTAGGGCATCAAATCCGGCCAACGCCTCAGGTGCCAATGCCCCACAATAGACCAATGCCAACTCTGCCCCCTGACTGGGCGGAATCAACCAATAGGCACCGTGTAAGGCCCCCGTTTGCCAGTTGCAGTCAGGTCGAGCCGGTTGGTTAAGCAGACGTGTCGACAGGCGAAAATAATGGCACCCGCCCGTCTCTTCTTGCAGGTCGACAAAACTATGGCGCATCAAAAGGGCCAATTCGTCAGCAAAGGCAGGCTCCCAATGGGTCAGGCCAGGCTGGCCCATTCCGATCAAGGGCGTGTTGATGGATTGATGCGCCCCCCCTTCAGGTCCCAGTGTCAGACCCGAAGGGGTTGAAACCACGAGGAAGCGCGCATTTTGGTAAATCGCATAATTGAGCGCATCAAGGCCACGGGCGATGAACGGGTCATAGAGGGTGCCGATGGGAAACAGGCGCTCGCCAAAATGCTCCCCCGCCAGACCAAAAGCGGCCAGATTCAAGAAGAGATTATTCTCGGCAATACCCAATTCGATATGCTGTCCTGCGCCGGACCCAGTCCAGATTTGCGGGCTGGCGATCTTGCGGTCCTTGAACACGTCCTTGGTGGCCGTGCGCGAGAACAAGCCCCGTCGGTTTACAAAGCCCCCAAGATTGGTGGAGACGGTAACATCTGGCGATGTCGTGACAATACGGGCAGCAAAGTCGCTTTCGGTTTTGGCGATATCGGCAAGTATTTTGCCAAAGGCCGCCTGGGTAGCTTGCTGCTCACCGCTTGGTACTTCAAACGCGTCTGGGATGGCTACGGGTGCTGGATTAAAGCGGCGTTTTGCATCGACTTGAAACGGGGCCTGTGCGATCAAGGCTCGCACCTCGGCCTCTTGGGTAGAGCTTAACCCCGCAAGGGCTTCCCACTCCTGCCCCTCTGGCACGCCAATGGATTGTCGTAAGGCATCAATCTGATTGGGGGTCATCAAGCCAGAATGGTTGTCCTTATGACCTTGAAACGGCAAACGCCAACCTTTGACCGTATAAGCGATGAACAACTTCGGTCGATCATCTAGAGCCGCTTGTTCAAACGCCTCCACCAAGGTTTCAAGGCAATGGCCACCCAATTGTGTCATCAAATTCGACAACGCAGCATCGTCATAGGTGTCGACTAAGGACTGGCCTTCAGGCGGCAAATCTTGCGCCAAGCGTTCCCGCCAAGCAGCACCACCTTGATAACTCAGCGCCGCATAGAGGTCGTTTGGGCAGGTTTCAATCCAAGCCTGAAGCGAGTGACCGCCCGGCTTGGCAAATGCTTCCAGCTGTCGCTTGCCAAATTTGAGCGTTAGAACATCCCAGCCAACTGTCTCAAAAATATCGTCAAAACGGTCCCACATCCGCTCGGAGGTCGTGGCGTCCAAGCTTTGGCGATTATAGTCAACTATCCACCAAATGTTGCGTAAATCGTGCTTATAGGCTTCAATCAAGGCTTCATAAATATTGCCCTCATCAAGCTCTGCATCTCCTAAGAGCGCGATCATCCGACCCATAGATTCAGTCGGGACACGGCCACGGGCGGCGAGATAATCCTGCACCAAGGCGGCAAAAGCGGTGACAGCAACCCCCAGACCAACCGAGCCGGTGGAGAAATCGACGTCGTCTTTGTCCTTTGTTCGGCTTGGATAGGACTGAGCGCCGCCTAGTCCCCGAAAACGCTCCAATTGATCGCGGGTTTGGCGGCCAAACAAATATTGGGCGCCATGGAAGACGGGGCTGGCATGGGGCTTAACCGCAACCCGATCTTGTGGACGCAAGGCTTTGAAATAGAGCGCCGTCATCAGACTGGTCATAGAGGCACACGAAGCCTGATGGCCGCCTACCTTCAGTCCATCGCGATTCGGGCGCAGATGATTGGCGTTATGAATGGTCCAAGAAGCCAACCATAGAAGGCGTTCTTCCACGGTGGCGAGCGCTGAAAGCTCGCTTGGCGACAGTGAAGGCTTGGATACAGGAGCAATGGCGTTCATGCGCACACTTTAGCGTCACCTGCCAAATCCCGCCAGTGCTGGTTTTTGGCAAGTTATTCCGCAGCAGCGGCTTGAGCCTGAGTCTCGCTGCGCTCAAAGTCCTCAATCGCCTTCGCACGGGCTTCAGGGCTACCCGTAAAGCGGGCGAGCATCATGTAAACGACGGGCACAACATAAAGCGTTAAAGCCGTCGCACACAGCACACCGAACACCACCACAACCCCGATATTGGCCCGCGCTTCACTCCCAGCCCCAGTCGACAAAGCCAAAGGTAAGGCCCCGGCGACAGTTGCAACAGAGGTCATCAGAATCGGGCGTAATCTCAAGTCAGCAGCTTCGGCAATCGCGTCACGAACTGAACGACCTTCATCGCGTAATTGATTGGCGAATTCAACGATCAAGATCCCGTTCTTTGCCGCCAAAGCGACAAGGATAATCAAACCAATCTGGGAATAGATGTTGAGCGTAAAGCCTGCCGCATAAAGCCCGAACAATCCCCCGGCGATGGCCAGAGGAACAGTGATCATAATGGTTATGGGATGGACGAAGCTTTCAAACTGTGCAGCTAAGGTTAGAAACACGATCAAAATCGCCAAAGCAAACGCAAAGCCGATGGCGGAACCGGCTTCTTTGAATTGTTGCGATTGGCCGGTATAATCGATTTTCATGTCCGGCTTCATATCCGCTGCAGCGGCCTCTTCTAGCCATTTAACCGCCTCCCCAATGGAATAGCCCTTATTGAGGTTTGCCGTGACTGTGACAGCGCGTAATTTGTTGACGCGGGGCAAATCGTCTGTGCCGCCTAAATTCTTGGTGGTGACAAGGTTGGATAATGGAACCAGTTCCCCGGTGCGGTCAGACCGCACATAGATGCGGTCAAGTGCTTCAACACTTCGCCGCTCGCGCCGATCGACTTGAAGAATGACATCATATTCCTCGCCATCGGCAGGATAAGTCCCTACCCGGCGTAAGCCCGTGGTAGCTTCCAACGTTCGGCCTACAGACTGGACTGAGACGCCAAGCGCGGCTGCCCGCTCGCGATTAATAGCAATCTCAATCTTTGGCGAGATTGGTTCATAATTCATCCGAATGCGCGCAAAACCATCATTAGCGCGGCCTTTCGCGACAATTTTCTCTGCAACGGCTGCAAGTTGCAAATAGTCGCTGCCGCCCAAAACAATGGCAACGCCATCATTTCCGCCGCCCCGACCGCCCGAAAAAGCATTTTGCATGGTCGCGCGGAATTGCGCGCCGGGTATACCAGCTAGCTTGCGATTGAGCTCATCGACAATCTCATTGCCATCTCGGCGCGTGCCCCATTCGGCAAGGAAAACGCGACTGAGGCCGCGATTCATGCGGTTGGTGCCTTGGTCCTGAAAGTTGGGCGCAATGACGAGGGTCCGAGACGCCTCACCGCTTTTGACATATTCGGCAAGGACGGGTTCGATTTTTGCGACAATCTGACGGGTATAGGCAAAGCCCGCACCCTCAGGCCCACTGAATTGCACGGTGATATTGCCGCGGTCTTCAAGGGGGATAAGCTCGTTTGGTAGCTTAGTTGAAAAAAAACTTGCGGATAGGATCGCGACGCCCATGACCGCAAATGCTATTTTCGGAGCTTTCAAGCTGGCCTTAACTGAAGTCGCATAGGATCCACGCACCGCGTCAAACGACTTGTCGATGAAGGCTGAAAGCTTGTTGGACTTGTCAGCTGGACGCAACAAAAGTGAACCCATCATGGGCGTCAACGTCAGCGCCACAAAGGCAGAAATCGTCACAGCGGAGGCAATAGTCACGGCCAGCTCGACAAATAAGCGACCGACGAATCCACCTGTAAACAGAAGCGGCGTGAAGACGGATACTAAAACCGCTGTTGTCGCGATAACGGCGAAGGCAACTTGGTTGGTACCACGCTGTGCAGCAATTAGCGCAGGCTCACTTTGGTCAATCCTGCGCTGGATGTTTTCCAAAACCACAATAGAATCATCGACAACCAAACCAATAGCGAGAACCAGAGCCAAGAGGGTGATCAAATTGATTGAGAATCCAAAGACGCCCAAAACCCCAAACGTCGCGATCAAGCAGACAGGAATGGTTGCGGCCGGCAATAAAGCGGCGCGGAACGAGCCCAAGAATAAGAAGATCACGAGGATTACCAAAACAACCGCTTCGGCCATCGTGGTCCAAACGCCCGAAATCGCGCGCTCGATAAACACTGTCGAGTCAAATGCAACAACAATGGTTGTGCCCTTCGGCAGGTTTTTTGCAATCAAATCGTTTTGTGCTCGGATGGCCCTCGCGACCTCGAGCGCATTGGCATTGGATTGGCGGACAATGCCAAGCCCGACCTGATTAACGCCATTGCCTCGGAAAATCCGACGGTCATCTTCAGGTTCGACGGCAACACGCGCGACATCTTCGAGGCGGGTAACCCGCCCATCGCCACTGCGCCCAATCGGCATACGCCGGAACTCTTCAGCCGTGCGATACCCGCGGGCAATCCGCATCGTATAGTCGCGCTCTTGGCCTTCAATTGTTCCTGCTGGCAGTTCAACATTTTGGACACGCAACGCTACGTCAACATCATCAGGGGTTAGACCCCGCGCGGCAAGTGCTTCGGTATCGAGCCAAACCCGCATGGATTGGCGCAAACCGCCAAATACACGTACGGTGGCTACCCCATCGATCGCGCTTAAGCGGTCAACCAATGTCCGCTCAGCAAAGCTCGTCAACTGGGCGGTCGTCAAATTGCTCGAAGCCAAATTGAGGAACATGATGGGGTCAGAGTCAGCGTCGGATTTTTCGACCTGTGGCGGGTCCACCCCCTGAGGCAAACGGTTTTGAATGCGGCTGACCGCAGCGCGAACATCATTGGCTGCTTCATCCAAATTGCGGGACAGCTTAAACTCAACCCGGATGGACGAACGGCCGTCGCGGCTCGAAGCTTGGATAGATGCGAGGCCTTCAATGCCAGTCAACTGGTCTTCGATAACCTGCGTGATCCTAGTCTCGACAATGTCGGACGAAGCGCCGCGATACTGCGTGGTGATGGAGACAATCGGGGGATCAACCGCAGGCAGCTCACGTAATGGCAGCGTACGAAAGGCAATCAAGCCGAAGGCGATCAACAGCAAACTGGCCACTGTGGCCAGGACTGGGCGCTTGACTGAGACGTCAGCTAAAAACATCAGCCGCCACGCCCATCTGATTTAGCGGTCGCAGGGGCTGCTCTGGTAACGGCGGACTTCGCAGCCGGTGCGCCGCCACCTATTGGCTTAACAGCTTGGCCATCCCGCAGGCCAACCAAGCCTTCTGTGATCACCTGTGCATCGGCAGGTAAACCACTGATGATTTCGGCATAGCCATCCCGGCGCATCCCAATACTTACAGGAATGCGTTTTGCCTTCTGCCCATCCTTCCCATCGCTTTGAGCGATGAAAACAAAGCTCGCATTGCCTTCTTCCAAGAGCGCAACCTCTGGCACGGCCGGCATGCGCCGGTCTGGAGTCATTAAGTCTACGCTCATCAACATGCCTGGTCGCAACCGGCCATCGTTATTGGGAATATAAGCGCGTGCCCGGATAGATCGCGACCTAGGATCGATGCGTGTGTCAACAAAGCGCACCGTCGCCTTATAAAGCTGGTCAGGAATCGCCGTTGAGCGGATCGCGACTTCTGTGCCCACCTGCAGCGAGTTAATCCGGGTTTCTGGAACGTCAAAGTCAACTTTAATCTGCGAGATATCATCCAAGGTCGCCAACACGTCGCCGGGGCGGGCCAATTGGCCGGGGCTAACGGTACGCAGTCCGATCCGGCCAGCGAAGGGTGCCCGTATGATACGGTCAGACAAGCGAGACTGCACGGAATTAGACCGGCTCGCCACACTTTGAGCACGTGCCCGTGAGGATTGGGCGCGTTGCTCAACGCTTTGAGCGCGGCTGGTAAGCGCATTTGCCCGGGCTTTTTGCGTTTCGATCCGTTGCGAGGCACCTTCGGCACGCTCTTTTGCCACTTGAAAACGGGACTCGGCTGACTGCATTTGCGCACGTGCTGAGTCCAGCCGGGCCTTTGACGCAAAGCCTCTATCAGCCAATGCGGTCACGCGGCCAAAGTTTAACTTGGCCTCGCTGCGAACTGCCTCGGCTTCTGCAATGCCCGCGCGCGCAGCTTCAAGGTCACGACTGACAGCGTTGATTTCATTATAGGCTGCATCTGCTTCAGCTCGCGCGGCTGCTGCTTCTTGATAGACACCATCCGCGTCATCGAAAGCTGCGGCGACATCACTCCGAGCGCCTCCCAAGTCGGCTGATTGCTCGGTCCGCGCAAGAACAATCAATATAGCGCCACGCGCCACGTTTTGACCGCTCTCAAAGCGAACTTCGTCGACAACATCTTGAACCTTGGACGTTACGGTAATGGATTCATTGGCTAAAGCCGTTCCAGGAATCTCAACACGATCTGAAAACGTGCGCACTTCGGCTTTAGTCAAAATCACATTTGCAGGCCGCGCCCCGCCTTTACCGGCCCCACCCTTACCTTGGCCAGCAGAAGCACCCGCCGAGCCACCCATGCTTGACTTACCGAACAGGCCGACTTCTTTGAGCAGAACGAATGCAAACATGACGACAAAAGCCGCCCCCGCTGACGCAAAGAAAAAATGTCGTCTTAGAAATTCAGGCAAAACGAAGGTCTCCGAGACAGACTTTTCTTGGAAGTTATGGCTTGAGCGTTAGAACCTTAGTGTGACGGTAAGCGCCTTGTCATTATGTCCACCTGCACTTTTATCGCTTCTGGCGCAACATGAACGCTTCAGTATCAGATTTTGCTCCCGCACTGCTCGCCGCTCAAAAATTTAGAGTACAGTGCTTGTCTTTCTAATCAGAATTTCTGCCAGAGGCTGACCACCAAGCCGCGGCCTGCAGAAACTTAGCTTTGATCCAAAGGCTGTCGCCAGCCGACCTCAAAGGCTAATGTGTCAGAAATGGGCCGAATATAGCTGATTTATGCACGGACAATCGCCTTCGCACAAGCATTCACGTCCCCGAAGGCCTTCAAGACCACTCGTCGGTTTTTAGACATATCAAAGCCGAGAGTGGCATCAAATCGACTGCCAATGCCAGTGTCGCCGCAGGTTCAAGAGGCCGCTTCAATGTTGACCCAGCCCTTTTCTCCAAATTTTTTGCCAGCAGCAAGTCGCGTTTCGATTCACTAGGAGTCTGACTCATAAAGAAGCCTATTCCTTAAAGAGCCTTGCGAGGCGTTCGATGATTTGTTGGACGGATGCCATAAAGAGCCAGGCTGTGGCGCTGGCGATGGTGCGTTCGAAGTCTTTAGCGAGGCGACGGTTGCGGTTAAGCCATGCGAAGGTACGCTCTTCGACCCAGCGAGGCGGGATAAGTTCAAAGCCTTTTGCCGCGTCAGAGCGTTTGACGATCTCGAACGTCCAATTGCCTTTTCCCTTCAAAGCGGCGCGCAAATTCTTGCCTG
>JBEAVQ010000137.1:0-5332 GCA_041160865.1 Pseudomonadota bacterium
AACCGGAATGATCCCAGAATGATCAATGACCAACCGCCAATCCCCCCACTCCGCCAGCTATATGACGAGCGCTGCGCAGGGGGATTAGCTGTCACCGCGACCTACACCACCAAATGGGACGTGACCTTCCAGCGCGCACCGGCGTAGCCAATTGTAACCCTCCATACCCCATCGCCACAATACGCCTCAGAGGGGAAATTGGGGGTGCAACGGGCTAGATTAGAGGCGTCAGAAGTAATATTTCGACGGTCTGACTGCAAAAAAGCTTGGCTAGGACCATAAAATGCTGACGGGTGCTGTGAAAATACGTTCGCTTACCTCTTGGACGCAATCACCGTCATGAAGAACAATGCCAAGCTTAAATTGGTTTTGAGCTGTATCGCGTAGTTTTGTCAGACCTCTGATGTCTGCAGGTCTGATTGTTGCGCTCGCTTTGACTTCAATCCCAATCAGATGGCCTGGAGACCGCTCTAGTACAAAGTCCACTTCCACTTGGTCCTTGTCCCGATAATGACTGATAGAGGTGTGGCGGGCAGTTAAGCTCGAAGCTTTGCGCAATTCACCAAAGACGAAGGTCTCCAACAATGGGCCAAAGAGCTGTCTGTCGCGTTCAAGTTTCGCATGATCAATACTTTGCAACGCTGCAACCAAACCAGAATCGAAGAATTGTACCTTGGGCGCGCGCACAAGCCGCTTCAGGGCATTAGAATGCCATGCTGGAACTCGAGTTATCAGGAAAAGGCGCTCCAATAGGCCAAGCCATCTTTCGATAGATTTTGCGTCTACCCCAATAGTACTCCCCAATGCTGAAAGGTTTAGCAATTGGCTTCCTCGCACAGCCAGATTGTTGACCAGTGCCAACATCTGATCGGGCTTCGTGATAAGCGCCAACTCGCCCACATCACGCAAAGCAAGTGATTGAGCATACGACAAGAGCCAGTCTGAACGACGCTTGGCATTGGCGCGAGCAAGCGCCTCTGGATAACCTCCGGCAAGGACAATCTCGGCTAGATTGCTAGTGGCAAGCTTTGGAGTTTGACGCGTGATGAGTCCTTCAAAGGCATTATCCAGAAACTGAGATGGTCCTGATTGAGCAAGCTCGCTCTGCGACAACGGCAACAGTTCAATGGTCTCGACACGGCCAGCCAATGAGTCAGGCGTAACGCTTGAGCCAAATAGATCGGCCGATCCCGTGATCAGAAACCTGCCGAAGCGCCGATCTTCATCAACCGTTTGTTTGATTGCCAAAACTAAATCGGGAGCCCGTTGAATTTCGTCGATTACGGCCCGATCTAGGCGACGGATAAAGCCGGTTGGGTCTGAGTTCGCAAATGCGCGGGTTTGGCTATCGTCGAGGGTCCGAAACTCCAGACCTTCGCGTTTGGCTATCGCCTTAGCCAGTGTTGTTTTGCCCGATTGTCGTGGCCCCACGAGTGCGACAACACGTGTATCAGAAAGCGCGAGGTCCACCAGGTTGGCAGCGTGGCGAGAGAGAAGTTGGCTTGTCATAAGCTTGATGTCCAGGGCGGTCGCTAGAGTGCGCTGATTCTTGTAGGGACGAGTCTATACTACCGTCCAATCCGGAATGAAAGTGCGTCAAATCCGGAATCATAGCCCGTCTATTCCCGCATGAAACGGCACTGCCCTAATCGATCGAGCTACCTAAGTTATTCTTTCAGCAATCTATTCAGACAGATCGGTCCTTCTATAGCCAATGGCCCTGCCGCCTAATCGCACAAACCGTGGCCCATCCCCGCGCATCCGCCATTTCTTCAATAGGCTGAGTGAGACCGACAAAAGCGACGCGGCTTCGACTGGCCGCACGACTTCAGGGGGAAGGGTCCCGAGACTCTTGCGCGGCGGCGGTTCTACTTTGACCGGCGCGGGACGATGCTTCGGTGAGACATCAGATCTAGGAAGATGGGCAGCCGCAACGGGCAACGCTTTCACCGCCTTTGGCTTCTGGCCGAGCGCCAAACTCTCGCCAAACAAACCAAGCTGGCGCTGATCCACATCTGCTCTGAGCCGTCTTCCCATTAGACATCTCCGCGTTCGGATTGGGATCGGAGCAAGTTTTGGGCCAGCTTTTGAGAGCGGCAGGCCAAAGTCGCTCCAAAGAACGCGCCTAAATGACTGATGTTGGCCGAAAGGGGGATGGTCTGCTTAGGACAGCCTTGGAGCAATCAAATCAACGCTGAATTGACACCCGCATGACCTTGGTCAAGACAGTTGCTACGGCGCGAAGCGCATTACGGCTGCGTTGGGGCAGAAGCTTAGCGCCCCCATGTTACGGTGGGTATTGCAGGGTGCGGAGGATTTGAGCTGAAGAGAAGGCCAAAACAAAGCCCTCTTACTTGCAAAAAGTAGCAAACTTGCCTACTGTACCACCTCCATCGTGGAGCATACGACCGTGTCAAATGTCGAGAAAATCAGCGTTGCGTTAACAGCCGAAATGGCCATCATGCTCAAAGAAGCTGTTAATTCTGGTGCTTATGCATCGTCGAGTGAATTGATGCGCGAAGCATTGCGCGAATGGCGGGAGCGCAGAGAGTATCGTGCCAAGGCCAGCGAACGGCTGGGTCAACTCTGGGACGTAGGCATTACGAGCGGCGAGGCCGTGGAAGGCCTGGATGCTATGGCCCAAATCCAAGCCAAATTAGCCAAAACGACTGCTAGCAAGACCGCCGCGTGACCTATCGTCTGCTGCCGCAAGCGATAAGTGATATCGAAGGCATCGTCCTGACAATAGCCACTGATAATCCCGGTGCCGCACAACATTGGTTTGATCGCCTCCACAAGACATTTACGACCTTAGGGGCCATGCCAGAAATGGGCGCGCCGCGTTTTGATGTGCGACCGGACATGCGCCTGCTTCCGATTGGCAGTTACTTGATATTGTATCGCGCAACAGACGCTGTCGCCGAGATTGCGCGCGTTATCCATGGCGCACGGGAGTGGGAGGATTTGGTTTAGTCTGTGCCCAATGGATAGGGACATCGGATCCAGCCGAGCCGCTTAATCTTGTTCAGTTTTGATTGTGATTGCGCGGTGTTCCGACATTTTCAACCAGAATTGCTCCGGGCTAAGCTAGGTCCCGCGTTGCGGGTGTTGGTCGATGCTTTGCTTCGCCCAAATATGGTACGTCCGCTTTGGGGCTCCATTGAATTGCGCGTTCTTGACCTAGTTTGGCGCTTTTGAGAATGGCAGCTTTTGGCAACATCGCAGCAGAATTGTTCAGTCGAGGCCCAAGCGCAGCGTGCATTTCCGGTTGACGACCTAGTCCTTCAAACGCGGTGAGTTGGTGCCAGGGCCCATGCCGGTAGGGACAGGCACGCCGGAGCCGACATAGCTGGAGTTGATAAATAAAACAGGGGATTTCGACAAAGTGATCGCGCGCGCCACAATCACGCTCCACGACGATTCTTGGGCCACGTCGCCGGTAGAGCTGATGATGAGCTCCGCCCGAGGGATATAGATCGTGCCCAATAATTCGCGCACATTATTTGAGGAAATGGTGAAGGACTGATAATTGTCTTTATGGGTGACAATCAAAAAGCCCGCAAAGCGGCCTGTCTTGCGGGCCGAGAGCTCAACCCGCGCATTGCCGCCAAAATCGAAACGATTGTCGCTATTGAAGAATAAGACAACATCGCTGCCTTCAAGCGCGGAATCTTGGCTGAGGATGATATTGTCATAAAAATAATGCTCGCCCTCCCCCAGCCTTAAGACGCCATTGCCTTCGATTACGAATTTCTCGCAATGGGTCCCTTTAGGCAGGTTCAGGGTTTCGCCCGCCGCGACCGTCCTTGTTAACGGTGTGCAGGTCGGCCGGACCTTGGGGTTCATATTCAAACGAACGAATGGATCCGCAATTGGCAAAGCGCCAACATTGGGTGTTGGGCTAATGGTGCCGGTGGCTGACTTTACAGCCGCAACTTGAGCCGCTTCGATGGTCGATGAATCATTAGCGATGATGGTATCATTGGATTGAACCATACAGCCAGGCGCCTTGATGACGGCTTGATCTTGCAAGGTGAAACCCGAAACCTGACTGATACCGCGTTTTGCCAAAATCTTAACCCTATTTTTGGATGGCTGGAAATTGGTTTGCAGTACACAAAGCGGCATCGAGCCTAGAAGTTCCGCTGTGGCTTTGGCTTCAATGCGGGTCCCCTTTTTGCCGAGAACATTGAGGCCCGACTTGCGGGTTCCCGAACCTGTAACCGTCACGCTACCGGTCATGCGATCTGCCTTGGCAGTAAAGGACACGGGCGTAAGATTGGTGGTTTGCGAATAGACGTTTTGAGCAACATCTTTCGCGGTGGCCTCAATCCCGCCAAGCGACCGGGTTGGGATCTGCATCTCATTAGAGCCGGCAAGGGCTGCTGCATCTACTGCCGCTTGCAGGCGCGTGCGCTCGGCACTGATGCCGGTCATCTCCACGGCAACCGAGACACCAGTCAAGATTGGCACCATCGCCAGGCCTGTTATGACTGCGACATTACCTCTTTGACATTTGAGAAAAGAAAACGGCCAAGCAAATTTCATACTTCAAGTAATGATTGAAATGTGTTTATATGTGATTTCTTACTTCAATCGTATCTTAGTAAAGTCTTGTTTGCTGTGTTGTACAAACATTCAATCGGAGGCACCGTTGCAGTGCACCCTTTCTTCCGCCTCATAAATGTCCGCTTTCAAGCGACCGCCAACCTACCCCAAAGCGGCAAACGTTGGCCCAAAGCAGGACAGATGCAGAACTTCGAAGTTGATGTTTGTAGATTCGAGGTGGTTTGCGACGGATTGAAATATCAGCAGTGAATGGGCGGTTGTAAGCGGGTAACATATCTTGAAGATGGCTGCCCGCTTTTCTGCCCCAGCTGACCGCCACCTAGGCCAAACCTGACCGACTTTTGTGGCAATCAGCGCGGTCTTTGATGGCTTAAAACACCCAGAGAAACTGGACTATCTCCACTGATCCTTAAGCAAGCCTTCCACAGTTTTGATACTCACCCCCGAACCTGGGGCAACAGTGCCATACTAGCAAATCAATTTCTTTAGAATACGGTAATAGTGTAAGAGTTTCCGCGTTTTTCAATGATGAAAGTCATCAAGCACCCAGCCGATTCATAGAGCATTGCAGGAGTAGCGGTGGTGTTGACCGTTACTGTTGAACCTGAACCGCGCCGGGTTTGCCGGAGGCATTAGATGTTTGGTCTCGGAGTTTGATGGTGCATTATCCATGCAGGAATGGAAGGATGCACTATGGGCCAAGTTGTACATGGGAGCGCCAGCACGACAGCGGCAATCCGTCGAGCAATACAAGATAGTCAAG
>JBEAVQ010000138.1:0-5308 GCA_041160865.1 Pseudomonadota bacterium
TGTCGCACGCCGGATATCCTTCACAACACATTCGGCAGAGGCCTTTGGTTGGCCCTTATTTGAGCTGGAGTGATTTGAGCTACAACCCCATTTCTGTGCCATAGGTGCTGACGGGGAACAGGCCATGGCAGAGTGAACCCAACCAAGGCTCAGGATGGCGGCCACAGCAGCAGAATCGAACAAGCGAGCCGACCGACGCACAGAATGTGTCATAGTTCTTCCTCAGCACTTACAATTGCTGGGTCTGGCTACAGAGCCCGCGTGACGGCCCTGCGAATGTTGGGTGACGTATCTGTAACTCACCCCAACAAAGCGCGGACACAAAAGACGAATTCGTTTCGCTTAGGTTTGGGAGTGTTAAAAAGAATCGCTCAGGGCGCTTCGCGACCTAACAGAATATCAAACTTTGGCGACATTTGGCTGAAAGGACTTGGTCTGCTTTTTTTGGGGGTGGGCGTCGAATGTGGGTGCAAAACTCTTCGCAATCCCAACGATTTATGACGATAATTTAATTATCTGGGGGCATTGCCGCCCCGAAAATCGCACGTTACCTTTCGGCAAAATGGGGGAATATGATGTTGAAGATTTCCGGCCTGACGCACGTCTACAACAATGGCGTCAAGGCACTTGACGATATCAATCTGACGATTTCACCTGGCATGTATGGACTGCTGGGCCCCAATGGTGCCGGTAAGTCTACTTTGATGCGCACCATAGCCACACTGCAAACCCCCACTTCCGGCGTGATTGAGTTTGGCAAGATTGATGTGCTGCAACAGCCAGAACTTTTGCGCGAGACCTTGGGCTATCTGCCACAAGACTTTGGTGTCTATCCGCGTGTGACGGCCAAAGACATGCTGCACCATATGGCCATCCTCAAGGGCTTTTCTGGTGCCAAAGAGCGCAAGGAAGTGGTCGAAGGTCTCTTGAACCAGGTTAATCTTTGGCAAGTTCGTAACAAGGCCATCGCAGGCTTTTCCGGCGGGATGCGGCAACGCTTTGGCATCGCCCAAGCCCTGATTGGTGCACCCAAACTCATTATCGTGGACGAGCCAACCGCAGGCCTCGACCCCGAAGAGCGCAATCGTTTTTTGAACCTGCTCGCTGCGATTGGCGATGAAGTGGTCGTGATCCTTTCGACCCATATCGTGGAAGATGTCGCCGATCTCTGTCCGGCCATGGCCATTCTGGCTGGTGGGAAGATTGTGGCTGAGGGCGCACCCAAAGACCTAACACACGCTCTGTCGGGCCGCGTATGGCGCAAGACCATCGGGCGCGCGGCTTTGGCCGATTACCAAGCGCGGATGCAAGTCATCTCCTCGCGCCTATTCGGCGGAGAAACCGTTATTCATGTGCTGGCTGACCAAGAGCCAGAGCCCGGCTTTTTCGCCGTCGAAGGTGGGCTGGAAGACGTCTATTTCTCAACCCTCGCAGCTATGCGCGCGGCTGCTTGAGATCGGGACCATCATCATGAAATCCTTGCGCCAATTCCTGTCTGTGGCCGGCTTTGAGTTCGGCTATCAGCTACGTAACCCGGTATTGTGGGTCAGCTTTACCCTCTTTTTTCTTCTGACCTTTGGGGCCGTCACCGTGGATGAAATCCAGATTGGTGGGACCGGTAATACGAATATCAACTCACCCTTTGCGATCAACCAAACCATGATGGTGATGGGTATTTTTGCCCTGTTTGCCGTGACAGCCTTTGTCGCCAATTCGGTGACGCGGGATGATGAGACCGGTTATGGCCCCATTCTGCGCGCGACACGATTGGGCAAGGCACCCTATCTTTATGGCCGCTTCGCCGGGTCTTGGCTGGCAGCCGCCTTTGGATATTTATCGGTGCCGCTGGCGATCCTAATTGGCTCTTTCATGCCGTGGCTGGATCAGGAGAAGGTCGGACCCCTGATCTTGGCGCACTATGCCTTCGCCTATTTCATCATTGCGCTACCGATGTTGTTTGTGTTTGGCGCCATGCTGTTTGCTTTTGCTACCGCGACCCGTTCTATGATGGGGGCCTATCTGGGCCTGATCGGTATTTTGGTTGCTTGGGTGACCACCGGAATTTTGTTTGACAAGCCAGAACTGAAAGACATTGCAGGCCTATTCGACCCCACGGGCGTCAGTGCATTGTTCCGTCAGACCGAATATTGGACAGCAGCAGACCGCAACACCCGCCTGCCTGAACTGGTCGGCACCTTTTTGCAAAACCGAGCCATTTGGCTTGCCGTCGCTTTGGCGTGTTTAGGCCTGTCATACTTAATTTATCGCCCGGGCGGTAAAGGGGCGAAAGCCGAAAAAGCTGCCAAGGCGGGCAAGGCAATTATTGCCCCCATCGTGCCAACTGCGCCGGTCATAGCACCAGCGCTGAATGGCCAAGTTCGCTTGGCACAACTTTGGGCGCGGACGACCTTTGACGTAAAGGCTGTGATGTTTAGCCCAGCCTTTTTCGTGCTGTTGGTCTTGGGTCTCTTTAACTCCATGGGTGCGCTTCTCTTTGCCGATGAAGTGCGCGGGACCGCGATCGAGCCTGTGACGCGCCTCATGATCACCGCTTTACAAGGCTCTTTTTCCATCATCCCAATCATTATCGCAGGTTTTTATGCCGGTGATCTTGTTTGGCGCGACCGCGAACGTCGCATGGCGGAAATAATCGACTCGACGCCTGTCAGTGATTGGGCCTTTGTTTTCCCCAAGGTTTTAGCAATCTTTTTGGTTCTTTTGGCAACCAATATGGTTGGTATGTTGGCAGCTATGGGGGTCCAGCTGTTTAAGGGATATGCTGACTTTGAGCCCATGGGCTATTTGCTCTGGTGGATTGTTCCCGGCACGATTTCGGGGCTGCAACTCGCAATTCTCGCTGTCTTTTTTCAAGCACTCTCGCCCAACAAATATGTCGGCTGGGGCTGTCTGGTCATCTATCTCGTGGCTTCCATCACCTTGGCAAGCATGGGCTTCCAACACAATCTCTATAATTTTGGCGGCAGCCCCGGTACGCCACTGAGTGCCTTTAACGGTATGGCGCATTTCTGGATCGGAAAAACTTGGTTTGACCTCTATTGGGGTGCATTCTGTGTTGTCTTGGTGATCCTGTCCTATGGGCTATGGCGTCGTGGAGCAGAGACACGCCTGATGCCGCGGATCAACCGCTTCCCGCGCCGTATGATGGGCGCGACAGGCCTTGTTCTGGCCTCCGCCCTTACCGCCTTCGCAGGCCTGGGCGGCTGGATCTTCTACAACACCAATGTGCTCAATAGCTACCAGTCAAGCGTTGCCGCCGAAGAGAGCCTCGCCAATGCGGAAAAGGCGCTCGCCCAATATGAGGAGATGCCGGGCCCCACGATCACAGACGTAAAGCTCAGCGTCAATCTGCGCCCGAAAGACCGTCAAGCCGATGTCACCGGCAGCTATGTCATCGAAAACCAAACCGGTGCACCGCTAACCCGCATGATTGCTGCACTGCCTGACCGATCAACGGTCGAACGGGCTAGCCTATCGGTTCCCGGCATTGTCGTTGAGAAAGCTTGGCCAAACTATAACACCAAGCTCTATCGGTTCGAGACCCCCATGGCACCAGGCGAAAAGCGCACGGTGACGTTCGAGACCACCTATGGGCGCAAGGGCTTTACCAATGGCAGTGGGCAGAGCCGCCTGATCGCCAACGGGACTTTCCTCAACAATTTCGAGTTGACTCCTATCCTAGGTGTATCGCGCGGCAATTGGATGACCGATCGGTCTAAGCGACGCAAATATGGCCTCGACCCAGATCGTCGCCCCTTTAAGTTGGAAGATCCAAAGGGTGACGCGCATCATTATTTGCGGCCAGATAGCCATTGGGTAAATGCCGACATCACCGTCAGCACCGATGACGATCAAATCCCCATTGCCCCTGGCTATCAGGTTTCTGAGACCAAGAAGGACGGCCGCATCACGCGTCGTTTTGTGACCGAAGCACCGATCCACCACTTCTTCTCGATCCAGTCGGCGCGCTATGGTGTGAAGCGGTCGCAGGTTATGGTGGCGGGAAAACCTATCTCGGTGGAATTATACCATCATCCCAAACATATTGCGAACCTCAAGCGGATGGAGAAGGCGGCGCATCGGTCTTTGACCCTGTTCTCAGAGCGCTTCTCGCCCTATCAATTCCGCCAGTTCCGTGTGCTGGAATTCCCAGGCTACGACACCTTTGCACAGGCCTTTGCCAATACGGTGCCCTTTAGCGAGGATATTGGTTGGCTGCAGGCCAATCGTGACCCCAAGAAGATCGACCTTGTTACCTTCGTCACAGCGCATGAAATCGCACACCAATGGTTTGCCCACCAATTTGTTGGCGGTGACAAACAAGGCTCGACAATGTTGTCAGAAAGCTTTGCCCAATATGGCGCGCTTTTAGTGATGGAAGACATGTTGGGGCCAGAACAAGTCCGCCAATTCCTAAAGAATGAGCTTGATTCCTATTTGGGCGCACGCGGTAGTGAAGTGGTGGAAGAATTACCGCTCTACCGGGTCGAGAACCAAGGCTACATCCATTACAATAAGGGTGCCTTGGTTATGTACTTCTTGCGTAATGAAGTGGGTGAGGCACCAGTCAATGCTGCCATTCGCAATGTAATCGCTCAATTTGCCTTCAAGCCAGCACCCTATCCGACCAGCGCCCGTTTCATCGCTTATTTGCGCGCCGAAGTGGGACCAGACCCGGTCAAGCAACAATTGATCACCGATCTGTTTGAGAAAATCACCCTCTATGATGCGAAGGTAACTTCAGCCACCAAGACCAAGCTGCCCGACGGGCGTTGGCAGGTGACGGCAACAATTGAAGCCAAGAAGCTCTATGCCGATGGCGAAGGCAACGAGACCGAAGCCCCCATGTCGGAAGCTTGGGAAGTGGGCGTCTTCAACCAAAAACCTGAAGATGAGACCTTCACCAAGGCGAATGTCTTGGCGTTTGAACGTCGCCCCATCCGCAACGGCCGCCAGCAAGTGGTGCTCACTTTGCCTGCTGGCACCGAGCCCGGCTTTGTTGGCGTCGACCCCTATGTGAAGCGGATTGACCGCAATAGTGACGATAATCTGGTCGCAATCGAAGCGGCAACAGGGGGGAAGTGAGGATTTGCGCGCCCAAAGGAAAATATTTCTTGGCCCGGCCCCATATTATCGAGTGATAAATTTTTAGGGCATTCGGCCAAGTGAAGTTCACCTATTCTCCGGCCTCTTAGAGCAGTTTTTTTGAAAAAGGAATCGAGTGTATTCCCAAATCAGGTGTGATGTGATTCACCATTGATGTTGGTGATGGAGGCCAACATGGATGGCA
>JBEAVQ010000048.1:0-18637 GCA_041160865.1 Pseudomonadota bacterium
CTCTCACGCTCACTCCGCGGTACTCGTAACTAAGCCAGACATTCCAAAACACATTGACACCATGACAAAGAGCGGCCCAAACAAGGCCGCTCTTTCGCTGTGTTCAAAGCAAAACGGATGGGGAAAAGCACAATGGCTATGGATTGGTCACATTGTAAGCCGGTCATGACCTACGAAAAGGTTGATTTAGCCCTCTTTCAGAGCACGATCCAACCCGCCCAGAAGCCCGCCATCCTGCGCGGCCTAGTCAGCGACTGGCCCATTGTGAAAGCGGGTTTGATATCAGATCAGGAAGTCTGCGCTTATGTCGGCCGTCACGCGACAGAGGCACCGGCCAATTGCTTTTTCGCGCCGCCAGAAATCAAAGGGCGCTTTGGCTACAGGGCTGACCTTCAGGAATTCAATTTTGACGTGCGCTCTGCCTCTGTTGACACCCTGTTGAGCATTCTCCTGCGACTGCGCGATGTTGAGAACCCACCTAGCATGTATGCAGGTGCACTGCCCTTCCCACAATTTTTCCCCACTTTATCTATCGAATGCCCAATGCCCTTGCTCGAGGCAAACATCGCTACAAAGGTTTCCCTGTGGATCGGCAATCAGACCCGCACAGCCGCCCACTGGGATCTACCGCAAAACTTAGCCTGTGTGGTAGCTGGCAAGCGCCGCTTTACGTTGTTCCCGATAGAACAGCTAAAAAACCTCTATATCGGCCCACTCGATCACACTTTAGCCGGCCAACCGATTTCGTTGGTGAACATCAGTGATCCAGACCTCACAACCCACCCGCGATTTACAAAAGCCATCGAGGCAGCCCAGGTTGCAGACTTAGAGCCTGGCGACGTTATGTATATGCCCAGCTTGTGGATCCACCAGGTAGAGTCGCTAACCCCTGTTGGCATGTTGGTGAATTTCTGGTGGCGAGATGGCCCCGAACATTTGGTGACCCCAAGCCTGACCCTCCAACACGCCCTTTTAACCTTACGCGACCTACCCAAGGCCGAAAAGCAAGCTTGGAAGGCTATCTTCGACCATTATATTTTCCAATCTGACGAAGACCCCATGGCCCACATCCCGGAATTGGCACGCGGTGTCTTTGGTCCAATCACGCCAGACAACCTTGAAAAGATCAAGGCGCGGCTGCGTCAGTCGCTCGACTTGGATTGAAGCGACTGCCTTTTTCCCACTTTAGGAGAATTCTTAAGCTCAAACTCCCTTCGTTGGCACGAAACCAGCAATCCTACTCCCAACACCGGCCGAGTGTGCCGGAAAGAGACAGATCTCAAGATCGTGGAGTAGAACATGGCACAGGCAAAATATCTTATCGCAACTGCAGCCGCTTTGGCGTTCATCCCAGCAATCGCCAGCGCGCAGCATACGCCTTACGAAGTCCTGAACGGTCAAGTTCAAATGAGCGACGTCGTTTCTACTTTAAACGTTGAGTTCCAAACCAGCCAAGGTACTGCGACCAACAATCTCGCTGCCGGTAATACGATGTCGGCGAAGGCAGTTGAGCAGAGCATGAATGTATCCAACACACAAACATTGCGCGGCACCGTTTCCGCCATCAATTCGGTAACCGGCCAAAACGCCCGTGGCGTGACCCAAAGCACTGCCGTAGCACACGGCAATGCCGCCCAAGTTGAAGGTTGCTGCGCCACCATCGGGATCAATTCAACCCAAACGGCACAAGCTGGCACCAAGATCACGGCCAAATCGACGATCAATGTTGGCTCGGCTGACTTTATCGTATCAGGCGCGCAAGCAACGGCGAACAGCTTCGGCAGCTTCACCAAAAATGGCTACACCCAAGGCAAAGTCACCCAAACCAGTGCGGCAAAAGTAGATGCGTCTTCAAAAGTGACGGCGTGCTGCAACAACGGTGCGATCTCGTCCAACGCCATCGGTGCTGCAAACTCAGCTCGTTGGGAAGGTGAAGCGGCCACGATTTTTGCTGAAAGTGACCAAAACAACTCGGGCGACGTCACAACAACCTCGACCGTTGATGTCCAAAGCGCAACCAACGTCTCGAGCGGCGCAGCTGCAGCAGGCAACCTGGCCGAGATCCAAAACAAATGGGGCTATGCTCAAATGAGTGGCTCGCAAAACAATAGCGGTGACGTTGCATCGAGCTCCGTTGTCAATCTAGACAATTTCGAAGGCTTTGCCATGTCGGGCTCCAATTCGGTTGGTAACTCTGCTTTGCTGTCGAATTCGGGCTCAGACGTTTCGATGTTCATGGATCAAAACAACTCGGGCGACGTCTCGGCGACAACCAGCTTCTCCGGCGCATCGGCTAATGGCGGCGTGGGCCAAGCAACTTCGTCGGCAGTCGGCAATTCAATCACCGCTTACTCCTGTGCTTCTTGCGGCAATGAGAGCGTGTTGGTTGAAGGCCGCACGAACCAGACCAACACCGGCAACGTGACCGCAACCACCAATTTCAATGGCGGCAACATGGGCATGATCTCCGCCAGCGCATCGGCCATTGGCAACAGTGCAACCTTTATTGCTCAACGCAGCAGCCACTAATTCACATGCTCTTTAAACGAAAAAGGCGGCCTCGAAGGCCGCCTTTGCGTTTAGACCAACTCAATTTCACAAAAGCTCTTCAGGGCGAACATCAAAACTCTTGTTGCAATACTCGCAACGCACTCGGATGAAGCCGTCGGCCTCAATCATGTCAGCCGCCGCCTCTGCCCCAAATTGCTTTAGCAAAGCAAGAATGCGATCGCTGGAACATGTGCAGGCTGTTTCGATCGGCCGCGCTTCAAACAAGCGCACACCATCTTCGTGGAACAACCGAAACAGCAAATCCCCTGCAGACAGTTCGGCATTGACTAGCTCTCGGTCTTCTAGGGTTTCAAACAGGATCGAGGCATGCTCCCAAGCCATCGACGTGTCGCCGCGCGCACTATCACCGGCAACCTGTTGGATCAACGCCCCACCTGCCCGCCATTGTGAACGACCTGCTGGGCCATTTGCTTCTGCGCAAGCAATTCGGATGCGGGTTGGGATCTGTTCGGACTGGGCGAAGTAAAGTGCCGCTGCCTCGGCCAACGTATCACCTTCCAGCGCGACTGTGCCCTGATAGCGATCCATGTCATCGCCTTGATCGACCGTCATGGCAAAAAGGCCAGGTCCAATCAGCTCAGGCAAGGTAGGCTTACTATTCTGCGCTAATAGCTGGGCCAATGCCACGCCATCAACATTGGCATAGCCACGTAAGGCCCCATTCGTGCGATATTCAGCGACGATAAAGCGGATGGGCCCTTCAAGGCCATTTTCGCCCTGAACTTGAATGATGAGCTTGCCGTCGAATTTCAGCGAAGCCCCGACCAAGGCCGCCAAAGTCAACATTTCGCCTAGCAAACGTGCAACACAATCGGGATACTTGTGGCGCTGCAGGATCTCATCGACCGTTGCAGGACCCAGCCGTACAATCCTGCCACGTACAGGTTCCCCATCAATTTGAAACGCCGCAACGATATCGTCCGCGGCGGCCATCAGATCCGCGTCGGGATCGGAAGGATTGGCATCAAATGTCATTGGCTAGCCCCTTGCTCCAAGCACCAAGTTAGAATCGCTTTTTGCGCATGGATGCGGTTCTCAGCCTCGTCAAAAATGCGACTTTGCGGGCCATCCATCACAGCATTGGTGACTTCTTCGCCGCGATGGGCCGGCAAGCAGTGCAGGAAAATCGCCTCCGGCTTAGCTTGTGCCATCAACTCTTCGTTCACCTGATAGGGCCCCAACGCCTGCATGCGCTCACCGACATTGGTATCACCCATCGAGACCCAAGTATCAGTCACAACGCAATCTGCGCCAGCAATCGCCTCGGCCGGATCATCAAACACCTCAACAACAGCCCCTGCCGCGCGCCCTGCCGCCAAAACATCATCCGAAGGCCTGAAGCCTGCCGGACAAGCTGCGGCTACGTGGAAGCCCAGTTTTGAAGCCGCGTGAATAAAGCTGGTCAGCACATTATTGCCATCGCCTGCCCACGCGATCTTCGCACTTTTTAGCGCGATGCCAGCTTCTTCCAAGGTCATGAGGTCTGCCAAAATCTGGCATGGATGGGAAAAATCCGTCAGCGCATTGATGACAGGGACAGTCGCGTACTCGGCCAATTCCAACAGACTGGCATGACTATTGGCGCGCAAAGAAATCACATCGACCATGCGCGATAAGACCCGCGCGGTGTCAGCAATCGACTCGCCACGACCCAATTGGCTGGTGGCAGCATCCATCATCAGCGTCTGCCCACCCAATTGCCGCATGGCCGCATCGAAAGATACACGAGTGCGGGTTGAGTTTTTCTCGAAAATGGCGGCCAGCACATGGCCAGTCAGCGGGGCATCCGCATCGACCTTGCCCTTGGGCCAGCCTTGCCGCGCGCGCTTGCGGGCATGAGCTTCATTAAGAATAGCCCGCACTTCCTCCGGAGCGAGGAGATCAATATCGATAAAATGGCGCATGTTGAAACGTCCAGTCAGGCCGACTTAGGCGGCCGCATTGACCTCTGCCTGGGCTGCAGCCAAGGCCGCATCCAAGATCGAGATGGCTTCAGAAACATCGTCTGGCGACACGATCAGAGGTGGGGCCATCCGCAACACATTTTGGCCAGCGGTACCAACCAACATGCCGCGCTCGAAGCACAACTGACGTACTTTCAGTGGGTCAATTGTCAACTTCAATCCAACCAACAACCCTTTGCCGCGTACATCGACCACGAGGTCTGGGTAGCGGTCCTTCAGGCCGGCTAAAGACTGGTGCAGATGATTGGAGATATCGCGCACATGCTCAAGGAATTCAGGTTGGCTGATTTCGTCAAAGGTCGCATGCCCAACAGCCATGGCGAGCGGGTTGCCACCAAAGGTTGATCCATGAACGCCGCGAACCATGCCGGCTGCGGCTTCTGCCGTGGCCAGACAGGCACCCATTGGGAAGCCGCCGCCCATGCCCTTTGCAACAGCCATTACATCCGGGGTGATGCCAGCCCATTCATGGGCAAACAGCTTGCCAGTGCGCCCAGCGCCCGATTGCACCTCATCAAAAATCAGCAAGATGTCATGTTCGTCGCACAAAGCGCGCAGGCCCTGCAAGCATTCGTTTGGTACCGCGCGAACACCGCCTTCGCCCTGCACAGGCTCCAGAATAATGCCCGCAGTCGTCGGGCCGATGGCTGCTTTCAGCGCATCATGATCGCCAAATGGCAATTGACGGTAACCCGGCAACGGGGGCCCAAAGCCTGCCAGGTAGTTTGGATTCGCAGCCGCATTGATGGCCCCGTAAGAGCGACCATGGAAGGCACCCTCAAAGCCCAAAATCTCAATTCGCTCGGGATTGCCTTTGGCTGAATGATATTTGCGGGTCAGCTTCAAGCAGGCTTCAATCGCCTCAGTCCCAGAATTGGCGAAAAACACCACATCTGCGAAGGTCGCATCAGCGTATTTTTGCGCTAGAGAGCGCTGAAGTTCAGTTTGATACATGTTGGACATGTGCCAGATTTTGTTGGCCTGATCGGTCAAAGCCGCCACCAACTTAGGATGGCAATGCCCCAAACTATTGGTGGCAATCCCAGCAATGAAGTCGAGATAGCGCTTGCCCTCAGCCGTAAAGACTTCAACACCTCGCCCTTGCACGAAATCGGCTGGGGCGGGGGAATAGACGGGCATTAACGGGGCAGCGCTCACGGATCACTCTCCAAATCATGGGTTTCGACCGCTTGGACCAAACGAAAAAGGGCCTAGCAACTGCTAGGTCCCTCGTTCGAAGCCAAGTCGGACTAGGTCCTTTTACAGCCTTAAGCGCGCATGCGCCACCCCGTCTTGAACACCCGCCAACAGGCAAAAACCAACACGAGGCTGATTACACCAGTCGATATGGCACTGGTCATCACGTCAGCATCGGCATGGCCGGTAAATCCATAACGGAAGCCATCAATCAAATGGAAGACAGGGTTCCAGAGAGACAGCGTATGGAAGGGTTCTGGCAGCACTTTGATGGAATAAAAAGTACCAGACAGAAAGGTCAAAGGCGTGATTAGGAAGCTGGTTACAAAGGCCAGATTATCGAACTTATCCGCCCAAATCCCGCCCAAGACGCCAAAGGCGCCAAACATGATTGCGCCGGTCAAACCAAAATAAAGCGTCCAGCCGATATGCTTGGGCATCACATTGGCGAAAATGGTGATCGACACGGCCATCGCGACAGCGACCAAAAGCCCGCGCGTTGTGGCCCCAGCGATAAAGCCAGCGGTCAACTCCCCAGCCGACAAGGGCGGCATCAAGAAGTCCACCGTCGTGCCTTGTACTTTTGCGACAATCAAGGACGACGAGGAATTGGCAAAGGCATTTTGAATGATCGACAACATGATCAACCCAGGAGCCAAGAAGTCTGCAAAGGGGATGCCGCTCATCATCCGCTTGTCAGCACCAAAGGCCATGACAAACACCACCATCAACAGCCAAGTGGAGACAACCGGGCCAAAAATCGTTTGAACCGCTACTTTCCAAAAGCGGCGTACTTCGCGCTGATAAAGCGTTTGCAGGCCAATCCAGTTCAAAGCGCCATAGGCGCGCGGTGCGGGGGGAGTCGCAGGTTGAGTCATGCTCTTAGTTTGACCTCACAGCGCTGTGAAGGAAAGGCCTTACACACACCAAACCCTGTCCTTGAGCGGCAAACTTGCTTAGTTTGCACGCCATGAATCCATTCCTAGAAGCACTCGCCCGCCCAAGTCGTCTTTTGGTGATGGGTGTTATCAATGCCACACCTGACAGTTTCTCTGACGGCGGCCAGTTCATGCGCCCCGAAGCGGCCCTAGAGCAGGCACGAAAATTGATCGCGCAAGGGGCCGATTGTCTCGATATTGGCGGAGAAAGCACACGCCCCGGCTCTGATCCCGTCGATACAGGCGAAGAACTTGCGCGCGTCTTACCGATCATTCAGGCGATCCGACGCGAAAGCTTGATTGCCATTTCCATTGATACCCGCAAGCCCGAGATTGCGCGTGCCGCTGTTACGGCGGGGGCCGACTGCTGGAACGATGTTTCTGCGCTGACTTTTGCGCCAGATAGCCTCGCGACTGCGGTGGAACTGGATGTGCCCGTTGTGCTGATGCACGCCCAAGGCGATCCTAAGACCATGCAGCAAGACCCGCAATATCGCGACGTGACGGGCGAGGTTTTGAACTTTTTGGTAGGGCGCATTGGCCAAGCCATCCAAGCCGGTTTGAAGCTGTCCAACATCATCGTCGATCCCGGCATCGGATTTGGCAAAACTTTGGAGCATAATCTGACCTTGATGCGGGACTTGCCGCGCATTGTCGCATTGGGCCGCCCTGTTCTGGTTGGGGCCTCGCGTAAGCGCTTCATCGCGGCTTTGGACCAAGGTGCTGAAGTGGGCGATCGTTTGGGCGGCTCTGTGGCGGCGGCTATGTTTGCCGCCCAACAAGGCGCACAGATCCTGCGGGTTCATGATGTCGCCGAGACCCGCCAAGCCCTAACCGTGCAAGCAGCCCTGTTAGACGTTTAACGGCGTCGATTTGGCTCAATCATTCTCCTAGTCAAAAAGTGAGAGGCAATTTCATGACAAGCGAACCCAAAGGCCGCGTTCTGATCGTGGCGGGCAGTGACAGTGGTGGCGGTGCCGGCATTCAGGCTGACATTAAGGCCGTCACCGCGCTGGGTGGTTTTGCAATGACGGCTGTAACGGCCATCACTGTGCAGAATACGCTGGGCGTGTTCGACGTGCATCCAATTCCCCTCAAGGTCATTCGCGACCAAATTTCCTGCGTGGCAAGCGATCTAGGCGTCGATGCCGTCAAAACCGGTATGCTCGGCAGCATCGAGACCGTCGAAACAGTTGCCGAAGCCCTAGAAGCTTACACCGGCTCGGTACCGCGTGTGATAGATCCCGTCATGGTGGCCAAAGGTGGCCATCCCTTGCTGGAAGATAAGGCCGTCGCCGCTGTGAAGAGTTTGATGATTCCACTTGCAGGCCTGTTGACCCCCAATGCCCCAGAAGCCGAACGCCTTGCCGATGTTGCGGTTGACGGGATCAATGGTCAGCGGCGGGCGGCAGAACGGCTGCTGCGGCTGGGCGCTTCTGCCGTTCTGGTTAAAGGTGGCCATATTCCAGGAGCTCGCTTCACCGACCTGTTGGCCACGCAAAAGGGTGAAGTCTTCTTTGAAGCCGAGCGGATTGATACTAATTCCACCCATGGAACCGGCTGTACCTTGGCGAGCGCGATTTCAGCTTTGCTAGCCCAAGGCGTTGAGCTCGAAGAAGCTGTGGAGCGGGCACGGGCCTATTTGGTTGAAGCCATCAAGCGCGCACCCGGCTTTGGCAAAGGCCACGGCCCCCTCAACCATGCTTGGCCCTTCCAGAAATGAGCAAGACACTTGAGACCCGCTTAATCGACATGGTGCGTGCCAGTCCGAAAGTGATGGAGGTGCTGACCCTTGTCCGCGACGCCAATTTGCCAGACTGGCGGCTTGTGGCAGGCTCCATCTATGGCACGGTCTGGAATGGTTTGACGGGAAGGCCCGCCGATTATGGCATCAAGGACTATGACATTTGCTACTTTGATCCCGAAACCTCTTGGGATGCCGAGGACCGCATCATCAAGGCGGTGGATCAATTATTGCCTGAGGCCCTGAAGCCCTTGGTCGAAGTACGTAATCAAGCCCGCGTGCATCTGTGGTTTGAGCAACGCTTTGGCAGCCCCTATGCGCCTTTGAGCTGTACCGACGAATCGCTGGAGCGCTATTTGTGTTTCAGTGATGCCGTGGCCGTCCGCTTGGAGGCAGATGACAGCATTAGCCTCGCAGCGCCGTTCGGGCTTGAAGACATGTTCGCCATGACATTACGCCCAAATCCAAAGCGCGGGGCCACAAGTAACACTAAAGCTAAAGTGGCTGGCATTCAAGCCCGCTGGCCGGAAGTTCAATTTAAGGAAGCCTGATATGCGCCAGTTTCTGGTTGACGCCTTCGCCTCAAAGCCCTTCACAGGCAACCCCGCCTGTGTCGTCGAGCCCTTCGATGTTTGGCCAGATGCGGCTTGGATGCAGACTTTGGCGATGGAGAATAACCAAGCAGAGACCGCTTATCTGCTGCGGACCGATGATCCCAGTCGATTTGGCCTGCGCTGGTTTACCCCCACCCTGGAAATCCCCCTCTGCGGTCATGCGACCTTGGCCTCGTCCCATGTCTTGATCAAAGAATTGGGCGTTAAGGCATCAAGTCTTACCTTCGATACGTTGAGTGGCCCCTTGACGGTGCGCACGCTTGAAGGCGGTCAGTTGGAGCTTAACTTCCCCGCCAATCCCCCTGTTCAAATTGCCACCCCAGACGGATTGGCAGAAGCCCTAGGTGCCGAAGTGGTTGAAACTTGGGTCGGCAATTATGCGGTCGCGATTGTCAAAAGCGAGTCCGCCGTTCGGGGACTAAAGCCCAATTTGGCAGAGATTGAACGGATTTGCACCGAAAAGTTCGAGCGAAATCGGGGCAATCTGATGGTGTCCGCCTATGCGGATCCTGAGGAAGACTATCAGGTGGTCAGCCGCTTTTTTGCGCCAGGATCTGGCATTGCCGAGGATCCAGTAACAGGCTCTGCCCATTGTATCATCGCACCTTTGTTTGCCGACAAGTTGGGCAAGCCGAAGATAGCCTATTTCCAAGCGTATCCGGGTCGGGGCGGGGCTTTGACTTGCGAAGTCGCGGGCGACCGGGTGCTATTACGCGGCACGGCGGTGACTGTACTCGATGGCCAATTGCGGGTTTAGCCCCCTTTCTTGTTCCCTCACGAACCCCTAAACCCGTGATCAAATTCTTGGAGAAAAACGATGGCAAATCCTGAGTGGAAGCGCGTGGAAGCGCATATGAACCGGGTCTTCCGCACAAAGGACGTGATCTTAAAGCCACGTGCCGGTGTGAAGGATTCGATGGAAGTGTATCTGGGTCCTGAATTCCTGGGCACCGTCTATATTGACGAGGATGAAGGCGAGACCTCCTATATCTTTGAAATGGCCATTCTGGATATTGATCTGGAAGTCTAATAGGCTCATCAGCCAGACATGAAAAAGCCCGCCTCAGAAGTTCTGTGGCGGGCTTTTCTTTTATTTTACAACACGCTCAACATGCTGGCGACCAAGGGATGGCGCACGATATCGACGTCAGCGAGTCTAACGACCGCTACGTCGTCAAGCCGATCCAGCGCATCCGCAATTTGGCCAAGACCCGATAGCTCAGGCAAGAGGTCGGTTTGTGCAGGGTCGCCTGTTACCACCATGGTGGAGTGCCAGCCCAGACGTGTCAGCAACATTTTGAGTTGGCCATAGGTGCAGTTCTGCCCCTCATCAATCACCACAAAGGCATTGTTCAAGGTTCGCCCACGCATGAAGCCGATGGGGGCGATTTCGATTAGACCCTCAACCATCATGGTCTTGAGACGCTTTGGGCTCAATCTGTCAGAAAGCGCATCCATCAAGGGCCGTAAATAAGGCGCGAGCTTTTCTTCCATATGCCCGGGCAAAAAGCCGATCGATTCGCCAGCCTCCACCGCAGGCCGCGACAAGACGATCCGCGACACCCGTCCTGCTTCCAAGGCTTCCACCGCCTTAGAAATAGCCAAATAAGTCTTGCCTGTCCCAGCTGGGCCAATGGCCACCACCAGCGGGTTTGAATCAATGGCATCCATCAACTTTTCCTGACCAGCGGTGCGAGGCTTTACCTTTTTGAGGAAGCTCTGGTCGCGGTCTGGCCCGTCATCCTGTGCCGTTGGGTTCCAGCCAAACAGCGCCCGCACATTCGACTCTTCTTGCACGTAAGAGCCATGTTTCGACCCCCCTAAGCTGTGCGATTGACGCGACTGCTCTGCTTGATCACGGGTGCGACGGATTGCTGGGCGTTTAGCCATAGACATGCTCCTTCAAGACGGACTTCATGGAAACAAAAAACGCCGCAGACCTTTAGGACTGCGACGCACAAAGAATTGTTGAATGCCAACAAGACGAGAGAGCCAACCCAAAGGCCGGCAGGGTCTGGATCATAAATGGTCGCGTATGCGATCACTAAGCCCCCTTATCGCTGGCGTATCGAAGACCTCTTCGACCTTGCCGCGAATCTCTATTGCGATGTCATCCTAGCAGAGTAAATGAGGTGTTAACGTCACAAAATCTTATCGGAAGGGAACTTTTTTATGAACTTTATTCCTGGTGCCTATTCTTTGGGCGATGCGACCCCTACTCTGCCAGCGTCAGGCGATTATTGGATCGCCCCCAATGCGACCGTGATTGGTAATTGCATCCTGCATCAGAACGCAAGCATCTGGTTTAATGCTGTTTTACGTGGAGATTGCGACCCAATTACTATTGGTGAGAACTCCAATGTCCAAGACGGCGCAATACTTCATACAGACATTGGCATCCCGCTGACGATTGGGAAAAACGTCACGGTCGGTCATTTGGCCATGCTCCATGGGTGCGAAATTGGCGATAATAGCTTGATCGGCATTGGTGCCGTGGTGCTCAATCGAGCAGTGATTGGCAAAAATTGTATCATTGGAGCCAAAGCGCTGATCCCAGAAGGCAAAGTGATTCCCGACAACTCCCTCGTGATGGGGGCACCAGGCAAAGTTATTCGCGAGGTCGCCCCTGACCAAGCTCAATTCCTGACCGGCTCTGCCCTGCATTATGTCGAGAATTGGAAACGCTTTCACGCAAGTTTGAAGCCAGTGCCTGCATCATAAGCGCTATCGTCACATCGTTGGAATGAAACTCGGTTATCCCCCTACGGTGTTATCGAACCAGTGGAGAAGAATCGTGATGGCAGCCGCTAAATTTGTTCTGGTGCCTGCGTGCCTGAGCCTATTTCTGGCTGGCTGCGCAACAGAGCTGCCGAGTGGGGAACGCATTGCGCGAGCCAAGCTTGCTGTAAATGTCGTCGCACGCGGCGAAACAGTCCCCGTTGGCTCTGTCAATCAAGATGCGGCCGATGATCCAGCCATTTGGCGTAACCCTGCCCGTCCTGAAGCCAGCTTGATCGTGGGAACCGACAAGAAGGCCGGCCTTTATACATACGGATTGGATGGCAAAATACGTGATTTCTTCGATGCTGGTCGGGTGAATAATGTCGACCTTCGGGCAGGCGTCGTGGTCGCTGGCACGCAGCAGATTATTGTAGCGGCCAGCGACCGTAATGACCTAACCCAAGCCAAAGTTGCACTATTCAGGCTGGACCCAGTCTCCGCCAAACTGACACCCTTGGGCACCATTGCTGCGGGGGCTGGTGAGGCTTATGGCATCTGCCTCGCGCAGACCGAGGGCAAGCTTTTTGCCTTTATGGTCCTGAAGGACGGCACAATTCATCAGGTGGCCTTGGACTTGGCTGGCCAAACACCGTCCGGCCAGATTGTGCGCACGATGAAGCTTGGTACTCAGTCGGAAGGCTGTGTTGTCGATGAGAAGACCCAGCGCCTCTATGTCGCCGAAGAAGACGTCGGCCTGTGGCGTTTTGACTCCCGTCCAACTGGGCCAGTGACACCCACCAAAATTGCCGCCGCCGATGGCAAGAACATCGTGGCTGACGCCGAAGGTGTTGCCTTGGCAGAAGGCCCGGACGACGCGCGCTATATTCTGGTCTCCAGCCAAGGCGACAATGCCTATACCATCTATAAGGCGAGTGATGAGAGTTATGTGGGCCGGTTCAGGATTGCTGCTGGGGCCTATGGCGCGACTGAAGAGACCGATGGCATTGAGTTGATTGTCGGCGACTTTGGGCCTGCCTTCCCGGGCGGCCTATTTATCGCCCAAGATGGCATGCAAGCCGGGAGTGCGCAAAACTTCAAACTGGTGGCTTGGGACGATATCAAGGCGGCCATCGGCCTGCCCAATTAAGATAAAATATTATAAAGAACAAGCGCCTGATACAAATCAGACGCTTGTTTTATCTATTCAACTTCTCTAGTAAGCGACCCTAGATCGCGCCGTGGCAGGCCTTAAAGCGCTTGCCAGACCCGCATGGGCAAGGGGCATTGCGCGGTGTATCGAGCCATGCGCGCGGCATTTCACCCAATGCAGACGGCACCAAATCATCAGCCGCATCGCCCATTTCATCCAGACCGGTTGCCGGCAACGGGTGGCTAGACAGCCAATTCGGGTTAAGACCTAGGCCATCACCAATGCCAGCGCCAAAGCCACCGTCAATGGTTGCCATGGTTGGGTCAAAATCAGCAGGCATCGTCGGCTGATCAGGCTGAACCAATTGCACATTCATAAGAAAGCGCGTGATGTCTGTTCGCAAGTCCGTCCGCATTTTCTCAAACATGGAGAAGGCGTCAGTTTTATATTCGATCAGCGGATCGCGTTGACCATAGCCTCGCAAATGGATGACCGAACGCAGGTGGTCGACCTGGGTCAAATGCTCACGCCATTTGAGGTCGATGGTCTGCAACAAAACTTGTTTTTCGATGTAGCGCGATTGTTCCTCACCCATCATCGCCACTTTCTCGGCCCAAGCCTTGTCAGAAGCCTCAATGATGGTTTGACGGATGTCGTTGTCATCCACACCTTCTTGCGCAGCCATATCCTTTGCAGGAATACTTAAGCCCAAAACATCTTGCACTTCGGCTTCCAAGCCTTCGGTATCCCATTGCTCCGGGAGCAACTTTGGCGGCATATGGGCTTCGCATAAGGTGTCGATAACTTCATGACGCATGTGCTGGACGGTTTCTTCAACGTCCTCGGTACGCATGAATTCCTTGCGCTCTTCAAAAATCTGCTTGCGTTGATCATTGATCACATCGTCATATTTGAGCAGATTTTTGCGGATTTCGAAATTACGGGCTTCGACGCGCTTTTGGCTGATTTCCATCGCCTTATTCATCATGCGCTCTTCGATGGGCTCGTCTTCATCCACTTTCAGAACGCGCAAGATACCAGCCATACGCTCACCGCCAAAGATGCGCAGCAGATCGTCATCGCAGGAAATATAAAAGCGGCTCCTGCCGGGGTCGCCCTGACGACCGGTGCGCCCGCGCAGCTGGTTGTCAATCCGGCGACTTTCGTGACGCTCGGTCCCCAACACATAAAGGCCACCCAGCTCCATGGCTTTGGCCTTTTTCACCGCAATGTCGGCCATGATCTCTTCATGCAGGCTGGTTAACTCGGCCTGAGTTAGTGGACGACCCCAAGCAGCCTCGCGGGTTCGACGCTCTTTCTCAACGCGCATTTCTGGGTTACCGCCCAACTGAATGTCTGTCCCGCGACCAGCCATGTTGGTGGCGATGGTGACAGCCCCCGGCACACCAGCTTCGGCGACAATTTCGGCTTCCTCGGCATGCTTGTGCGCGTTGAGAACCGAATGCGGGATGTTGTCAGCTTTCAGCAATTCAGAGATCGTCTCTGACTTCTCAATCGAGGCGGTGCCCACAAGGATTGGCTGACCGCGCGAATAGCATTCGTGGATATCGCGCATGATGGCTTTGTTCTTGCCGGCTTCGTTTTGATAAACGACGTCGTTCTCATCGATCCGCGCAACCGGCCGATTGGTCGGGATTTCCACGACTTGAAGGCTGTAGATATCCTCAAATTCAGCCGCTTCGGTCTGGGCTGTGCCGGTCATGCCGCCGAGCTTCTCATAAAGCCGGAAGTAGTTCTGGAAGGTGATGGAAGCCAGCGTTTGGTTCTCAGGCTGAACTGTAACAAGTTCTTTAGCTTCGATGGCCTGATGCAATCCATCCGACAACCGCCGACCTGTCATCATCCGACCGGTGAATTCATCGATCAGCACGACCTCATCGTCTTTTACGATATAGTCTTTGTCGCGGGTATAGAGCACATGGGCGCGCAAAGCTTGATTGGCGTGGTGAACGATGGTCGTGTTAACGGCCTCATACAGAGCGCCCTCAAGCAGGCCGCGCTCGCGCAGCAAATCTTCAATATGCTCAGAGCCCTGCTCGGTATAAACCGCCGAACGCTGCTTCTCGTCATGCTCATAATCGTCTTTGTCGAGCATATAGATCAGCTCATCCATCGCGCGATAGAAGTCTGAACGATCGTCTGTTGGACCCGAGATAATCAACGGCGTACGCGCCTCGTCGATCAGAATGGAGTCCACTTCGTCAACAATCGCAAAATGGTGCTCACGTTGGACCATCTCATCGAGCGTATATTTCAGATTATCGCGCAGATAATCAAAGCCAAATTCGTTGTTGGTGCCATAAGTAATGTCTTTGGCATAATTGACCCGGCGCTCCCGGTCATCAAGGCCTGGAACGATCACGCCCGTTTCCATGCCAAGAAAGCTATAGATCCGGCCCATCCATTCGGCGTCGCGTCTGGCCAGATAGTCATTGACAGTCACAACATGTGTGCCTTTGCCCTGTAGCGCATTGAGATAAACAGGTGCGGTAGCCACAAGGGTTTTGCCTTCGCCGGTGCGCATTTCAGCAATCGCACCAGAGTTCAGAACCATCCCGCCAACCAACTGCACATCATAATGACGCTGACCAATGGCGCGTGAAGCAGCCTCGCGGACAACGGCGAAGGCTTCGTCCAAAATATCATCAAGGGTAGCGCCGGCCGCCAGCTTGGCTTTGAACTCGTCGGTCTTGCCACGCAGATCATCGTCACTGAGTGCTTTGATACCCGCTTCTAGCGGATTGATCCGCTGTTCTACCCGCTGGATGTACGACTTCACGCGGCGCTCGTTGGAGGATCCAAACAGCTTCTTGACGATATTCAACATGAATTTCCGGCCTGACCTGTGCCGGAAACCCCGGCAATAATGGAGCCCTACATATCTGTTTCATCAGACCTGTAAGGGGCGCGAAAGCCGCGCCAAAGCAACTACTTTGGTCCGTGAGGTAAGAACGCGGCGAATGCATGTCAACGCGCGTCCATGCACTGCAGGACAAAAAGGTGCTTTATAGTCTTTCATGCCAGCGTTTGCGTGCTAGGTCATGGGAAAAAATCAGGGAGAGAAACATGTCTTACGAGTTTTGCAACACACAGATCGAAGGTCGTGTCCTAACGGTCACGATCAACCGTCCTGAAGCGATGAATGCCCTCCATCCCCCCGCCAATGCAGAGTTGGCAGAGGTGTTTGATGGGTTTGCCGCCAATCCAGATTTGTGGGTCGCGATCATAACAGGGACCGGGGACCGTGCCTTTAGTGCGGGCAATGACCTTAAGTACCAAGCCTCCGGTGGCAAGATGTACGTCCCCGATAGCGGCTTTGCCGGCCTGACTAGCCGCTTTGACCTCTCAAAGCCGGTGATTGCTGCAGTGAATGGCATTGCCATGGGTGGCGGGTTTGAGATTGCTCTGGCTTGTGACTTGATCATAGCCTCCGAGACTGCTGTTTTTGCTCTGCCAGAACCGAAAGTCGGCCTGGCAGCTCTTGCTGGGGGCTTACACCGCCTTCCCCGCCAAATCGGCCAAAAGCAAGCCATGGGCATGATCTTGACGGGCCGCCGGGTTGGTGCCGAAGAAGGCAAAACCTTGGGCTTTGTCAACGAGGTAACGCCACCCGGTAACCTTATAGCACGGGCGCAGGCATGGGCGGATATGATTGTCGACTGCTCACCCACTTCCATCCGGGCATCGAAAGAAGCCGTCTATCGCGGTCTGGATGAACCTTCGCTCGAGGCGGCCTATCGTGGCCAGTCCAAATATGGCGAGATCAATGCCATGTTTAAATCACCCAATGTGATCGAGGGTCCCATGGCATTTGCGCAAAAGCGCAAGCCGCAATGGACAGGCTGAACGCTATTTTCACTTGCCCAGCCATCGGCTTCGCGCCAAACACGGAATAGACCCAAATATGGGCAAACCAAGAGTAAATCTCACGACGGGGAGTTGTTAAATGGCCACAGCGGCAGCTGAAGACCGGTTCGACTATATCATTATCGGCGCAGGCAGCGCCGGCTGTGTGCTCGCCAACCGATTAAGCGAAGACCCTTCAGTCCGCGTCTTGGTTCTAGAAGCCGGCGGGCGAGATAACTCAATGTTGGTTCGCATGCCCGCCGGTGTAGGCACCCTGATTAAGGGCAAGAATGCTCATAACTGGGCATTTACAACCGAGTCTCAACCAAATCTCAATGGTCGTCCACTCTATTGGCCACGTGGGAAGGGCTGGGGTGGATCAAGCTCGATCAATGGTATGATCTATATTCGTGGCCATGCCCGCGACTATGACCAGTGGGCGCAAATGGGCCTGAAGGGGTGGAGCTTTTCCGAAGTCCTGCCCTATTTCAAGCGATCTGAAACCTTAGAGACAGGCGGCGACGCATTCCATGGCTCAACCGGGCCGTTGCATGTCTCATGGGGCAAATCGACCAACCCGCTTTATCATGCCCTTGTTGAATCCGCGGTGCAGGCTGGCCACAAGAAGTCTGACGACTTCAATGGTTATGACCAAGAAGGCTTTGGCTCGTATCAACTGACCGTCAAGGATGGTGAGCGTTGGTCGGCGTCGTTTGCTTACCTCAAGCCAGCCCTGTCACGCCCGAATCTGGCCGTGCGCAGCCACGCGCACACGACCAAGCTTCTTTTCGAAGACAAGGTCTGTGTGGGAGTCGAATATGCCCATGATGAAAAATCCCCCCGCTCCCGCGTTTATGCCAACAAGGAAGTTTTGGTCTGCGCCGGTGCCGTGCAATCGCCGCAGATTCTAATGGTTTCGGGCATTGGCCCAGCCGAGGCGTTGCAACGGGTTGGCGTTGAGGTTCTGGTCGATAGCCCCGATGTCGGCCAAAATCTGCAAGACCATTTGGACGTATTGCTCCTACAAAACTGCACCCAGCCGATCACCGCCTTCTCGCTCAACCGTGGGCTCAAGCAATATCTGACCGCGCTGACCTATTTGTTCCGCAAGGAAGGCCTGGGGCGTGAAAACTTCCTCGAGTCGGGTGGCTTTGCGAAATCGCGCGAAGGCCTCGACCGGCCTGACCTGCAGTTCCACTTCGTCAATGCCTTGGTACAAGACCATGGCAATGTCGCTGCCACCCAAGACGGTTTCTCGTTGCACGTCTGCCAATTGCGCCCCGAAAGTCGTGGTTCGATAAGCATATCAAGCGCCAACCCCTTTGCAGCCCCAAAAATTGACCCCAATTATCTTGCCACCGAAGAAGACCGCCGCGCCCTGCGTGAAGGTTTAAAAATTGGCCGCAAGGTCCTAAGCCAACCTGCCTTGTCCCCTTATCGCGGGGAAGAGTTTAAGCCCGGCGCGCACGTTCAATCCGATGACGAAATTGACGCCTATATCAAGGCTACTGCTGAGACGATCTATCACCCCATCGGCACCTGCCGAATGGGCGGCGATAAGGATTCCGTCGTCGATAAGGATTGCAAAGTACGCGGCGTGAAGAACCTCCGCGTTGTCGATGCCTCGGTGATGCCGACCCTGATTGGCGGCAACACCAATGCCCCAACCATGATGATCGCCGAGAAAATCTCCGACCATATTCGCGGAAAGAAATTCTTGCCCGCGGACGAGGTTGCGGTGGCGTAGGCGGCATAGGCGGCATTTTGGCCTGTGCATGATTGTTCTGGGTTCGGGGCTAAGCTGTAAAAAGCCAGAGCCGCCCGAGAATAGTCTCTAAGGAGATTGAGCGCGGAATAGATTCCTTTTCGTC
>JBEAVQ010000139.1:0-6112 GCA_041160865.1 Pseudomonadota bacterium
TGGTCGAATCTCGCCTGCTGGTGCCTCATTGACGAGAATGGCGCGTCGCTCCGCCTCGCCTACCTTGAATGAAATATCCATGGCAGCCATTGTTTGCGCGGCAGCCGGGTTAATGACTGCCGCAACGAAGGCCACAATCAATGACAGGATGAGAGTAAGACGCATGGTTCTGTGCTCCGGAATTAAAGGTCGCTCATGCTTAACGATTAAGGCGGGCCAATCCGTCGAAGGGTGCTTCATCAGTGATATCTTTTGAAAAACCCGCATTGCTGACGACGGCTTTTCCGAGCGCCATAAGTGCTTGGCAAAAACTGTTGTACAGCTGGCTCTTGGGAATTAGTACTTGACACTGAGAGTTGCGCGCCAGGTTCGAGGTTCGTTCTGTTGAGCTTGAAAGCTTAGATTTCCCGGGGAGATGTTGAAATATTCCTCGTCGGTGATGTTTTTCCCGCTAAACGTAGATCCCAATTGAGCCGTCGTAGAGCGTAACATCATCCATTAAATTGTTGTTGGCGGGATCCTCGAAGCCACCAAGCTCCAGGCGCTGGCTGAGCATCAACACAAGGTCTAGTTCCCCCACAAGCGGGCGACGATATTGGAGAGTGGATGCCGTGGTCCATTCGCGGAGCCGCTGGATTTTTTTGCCATCGATCGAGACGAGTGCGAGCGTACCGGAAGGATTGGTCTGGGTATTTGAGTAAACCGAGCCTCCATCATAGTCACCGTTAGCCCAGGAGACACTCAATCGAGGCGATAGCACGCCTCGTCCCAATTGGATCCGACCCGAGACCTCGGCATCCATGCCATATTGTTGGGAGTCGCCAGCGGCCGCCAAGACACCAACGTTTCGCAATGTATTGGTGGCACTGGTCCCGGCGAACACCGAGTAATTTACGAGCACATTCTGCTTTTGGTTTAAATAGGCAGAAACGTCATATCGGACAGCCTTCCCAAGGCGACCGCGGGTCCCGATTTCATAAGCCGTTACAAACTCCTCACCATAACTCAATGGGATTGCAACTGCGCTTACCCCATCTCCTATCTCGCCCAAATCGTTGTTGAACCCGCCCGCCCTAAAGCCAGTTCCAATCCTTCCGAAAAGAGTGCGATTGTCAGCAAAGCGCCAGTTGAATGAAACACTGGGCGTCCACTTGCTAAATGTCTCAGAAGCAGAAATTGACCGCGTTAGTTGTTCGTTGACCGGTGTTGCCGGGTTGTCGAGGCGGAAAACGTTGGCGAGGCTGAAATTTTTCTCGTCTTGGCTCCATCGAATATCCGCACTTATCTGAAGTGTATCAAGTACCCGCCAGGTGCTTGCAGCATAGGCAGCGATAGAGGTGTCATCTACCCCTGAGTCCTCAAGCCGATAAGCGTTTCGGGCGGTAGTTTGAACTTGAGCGAGTGTGCAAGTCGGAGCAACCAGGCAAGCCGAAGGTAGGGTAGTTGGCACATCGGAAACGCCATCAAAACGGTCATTGCGCTGTGCATCAGAGAATCTAACAGTGTCAAACTTTGAGTCTACTTTATTGTATTCGAAGCCAACGACCCAAGTGAGTGCTGAATCTGATCGAGACACCAAGCGAATATCTTGAGTCAAACGTTCGAACTCCTCGCTTCCAAGCCCGACAGTCGGAACCACCCGTGCGAGTTTGTTATTACCAAAGACATCAACATCAGATTGCGTTGCTGCAATTCGCTTCCGATTAGCAGTCGTCGACTTCAACTCGGCAAATCCAAGGTCCCAATTCCATTCCAGGGACTTCATTTGCGTTGAACGGTCAAAGAAGCTGGGCGTGTCAACCGGCTTTAAAAATCTTTCGACAGAGAAGCCCGTAGGTGCCCCAACCGGATTGATAGGAGGATCGTTCTCAGGCAAAACTTGCCCGAATGCGATGACATTTGGTCCGAACTCATCTGAACGCTCTAACAGCAAGTTTACGTCGAAACTCTGAGAAATCCGCCAGTTTGCTTGGGCACGCCATCCAGTGGCATTTTCCTTATCGAGAAACTGACCCGTGATCGATGATTTGTAGAAACCCTCTTGTTGGTCGGACACAAAGCCACCCACGCGGACCAGGAAGGTCTCGGCAAAGGGGACATTGGCTATCAACTCAGCCGTATGGCTCTGATTAGAACCAGTACTCACCTGAACTTCACCTTCAGCGGCAGTGCGCGGCCTCTGCGACACGATATCCACTGCGCCGCCGAGAGCGTTGCGTCCATAAAAGGAGCCTTGTGGTCCACGAAGTACGGTAACCGAGCCGACGTCGAAGAAGTCAATTGGTACAAAATTGCGACCACCGGCATTGCCACCGGCGATGAAGGTTCCATTGCGATACAGGCCAACGCCAGTTTCAGCATTATTCTGTCGGGCGGCGCCTTCGCCACGAATCAGAAATTCATCATTAAACCCCGATCCGTTATCGATCACGTAGGCTCCAGGTGTAATACGTGTCAGATCCTTGCCAGATGCAACGTCCATGGCCTTCATATAGGCCTGATCGAAGACAGACAGCGAGGCTGGCACGTCGTCGCGACGCTCAGCACGTTTCCGCGCGGTCACAATGACCTCTTCCACGACCTGTAACTGGGGATCTTGGGCTGAACGAGCTGCGGCTATTGGCGCTGCCTGCTGAGGCGCTGACTGTGCGAAAGCCGGAGCAGTAGTCCATCCGGAAATACAAACTGATGCCAAAAGCCCGAGACGATAGGCGGCCATGCGCTCCTCCTTAAGTTCGATTATTATTTGTTACAGATTAGTCTCATATATCTTGAACAGTCAAGCCAAATGTATAAAATGCCACTTTACAGGAGAAAAAAGTGGTCCAAGCTCCAGATTTCGCGACAGCTCTCGTCTCCCATAGACGCAGGGGTCGGCCGCCACGCGAAGAAGCTGCTACCCGCAGACAAGCACGGATTGATGAACTTGCGCGAGCTGCAGCCATTGTCCTGGCGCAACAGGGCGTGCGTGGAACGACTATGGATACATTGGCGATAGCGCTGGGAATCCCCAAGCAAGTGCTTTACCGGCACTTTTCGTCCAAAGACGAGCTTATTCACACGATCCTGCAACGTATGTCTGCGCTTTGGCGTGAGTTACAGAGCAGACCATGGAAAGGCCTTGGACGAAACTTGCGAGAGGTAATCTCTTTGGCGCGAGCCAATCCCAATGAGCTTAAGATCCTTGTGCGACATTGCGCGAGTGACCCAGAGTTGCGCCATTATTTTGATGCTTTGCATTCAGGAATTGTCAAAAAAACGGACGACTTGTTGGCCGAGACAAACCCTCGGCTCGCTCAGGATACTATGCTTCGCGGCTTATGCGCCCATGCGGTAGCCGGTTTCCTGATCGATGGCGTCTTTTGGTGGATTGAACACGGCGAAGCGGAACGAGACGAGAGTTTCCTTGCTTGGGCTAAGCAGTCGCTAGCTTCGCTTTATGATCGCTGGATCATCATTGCATAAGACTCGACCGTTAACCAGAAATAGGGTTAAGTGGTCGAAAGCCAAAGACGAATATTGATCTGGTGGCATTCGCGCATGCCGAACTTGTGCGATCGATAGCGCCATCGAGATCAAGTACTCGCGAGAACATTTCCTGATTGCGCCTCCCCTTGCCCCAAATTTCAAAGGCGTTGCTACCCTTTCTTGGCCTCTGGTTGATCAGCAATGTGACGCTCCCCGAAAGTGGAGCATATGTCTATTTGCCCTAACTGGAGGCATGATGTGGTTATTGCTGCAAGGTCATTTCGAGCTCAATGGAAACGCAGACCGAGGCGGCGTCATGTTGGAGTCCTCCCGCGTCGCTGATTGCCTCCAATTGATGATGACCATTATGGCCCGAAGAGCCGTCCCAGGAATTCGTCATCTTTGAACCGATTATCATTTGCTGGCCCGTTGCGAATAATCGTCAACCCGCGCGATGGTACAATGTAAAGACGTTGGCCAAAGGCCCCGGCGGCCATCACAAAGTCGTCTGGCACGCGACCATCATCAATGATGGGCTTAATCTGCCGGGAAAACTGCTCTTTATTGTTTGAGTCAATCGTTGCAGCAAGTTGCGCTGGAACAAACTCTTTGAGCCACCAGTAGAACCCATAAGCAGGATGTGCCTTTGAACCTTGAAATACCTGATCGAAGAATGAGGCTCTCAAAAGTGGGCTCCCATTCCATTCGCGGCTAGTTGTCAGCCGGACGAACTCGCCAAACTTTGCCCAATCTCGTGCGGTAGCATATGCGCCACCCGATAACTGGGGATTGCCATCCGAGAAATTGCTGGCCCAGCGCACGGAGGTCATTCCAAGGGGATTAAACAATTTCCTGCTGAAGTAATCTTCTACTTTTTCTGCCGGAAGCAAACGCTGCATCGCAAGCCCAAGAATATTCGGATCCCCGCTGTAGATAAAAACGTTGCCAGGGTCATTAATCGCCTGGGCATTGAGATAGCTACTCCAGCCGGGCAAATCATTGAGTTCTTGAAGACCACTTGCCATGGTGAGCAGATGTCGAAAGGTAATTCTAGACCGAACCGGGTCGGTCTTCCATTCTGTAATTGCTCGACTTGCCACGGGCTCATCCAAATCAAAAAGACCCTCAGAGGCTGCAATAGCACCCACCATCCCTGTGAAGCCTTTGGTGGCGCTTGCCAAGAGTTGCACACGTTCAGGCGCGCCGCCATTGGCGTAAGCCTCATCTAGTATCTTTCCGTTATGCATAATGAGGAACGTTTGCCCGCCAACACTAAAGCTATAATCCCGCGCTGCTGCGATTGCTGTACTCGACGGCACAGTACCAGAAGCAAGAGCTTTATTGAAAAAGGACCATGCTATCTCGGCAAATTCAACATCCCTATTCTGCGTGCCGCTAGGGGGACTTGGGGGAATTAGCACGGTTTGGCTCGAGACCGGGTGGCCCCCGCCATCCATGCGCCACCATTCAACTGTAGGGACACCCAGATACTGAAATCGGTTGGCGGGTCCTCCATCACCTGAATCGACTTCAAAGATGGTTTGCGATGGAACCTTGTTGGCCAAGCCATTTGCTTCAAGCCAGAAATTGCGTGTTGCCTCTGCACTGATGACACGACCACGTGCACAACCCGACCCAAGATTTGCAACACATCCGCCACCATAAGGCATCGCCGGATCGGCTGTACCGTGGGCCATTAAGACGGGAATGGGACGAGCAGGAAGGTTTCGGCATGCCCCTGGTTTCGGATCAACAGGTAGGTTTCCATTCGAAGTGGCAATTGCAGCGACACGCTCGCTTCGCACCAAGGCATAGGAAAAGGTCATTTGCGCACCGTTGGACCCGCCCGCCATAAACACCTTTTCACCGGGAAGTTTGTATTGAGATCGTATTCTGTCAATTAGGGCGTCTAGGAATGCGATATCGTCCGTTGGAGCTGCAAGGCTGTTGTCGTTTCGACAGTCATTCCAACCCGCACCACCATCAAGCTGGGGGAGTCCCCCAGGATACACGACAACAAAACCTTCACGATCAGCAACAGTTCTAAAAACCGCCAGTGGATGGGCCCCGGTATTTGCAATCGAGAGCCCCGCGCCGTTGCCCCTCCAAGCGAGGCAGGTACATGGACCCTGTAGTCTCGCCGAACGCCATTTACGAGGAGAAAGTCATCTGTCAGACCAACCGGATAAGGAGGCGGGCTCGGCGAGACCGTCAAGGTTGTTGCTGCCAGGACCGACCCGCGCGCATTGCTTGCTGTCAAAGTATAAGTTGTTGTTATTAATGGATTTACTGTCACACTTGTTTGCGTGAGCACAGTGCCGATGCCATTATCGATGGACACATTGGTTGCATCTTTGACGCTCCATGTCAGCACGGCACTTTGTCCCGACCTGATGGAATTTGGCGAAGCGCTAAAGCTTGAAATCGAAGGCTGAGGACCGTCCGTAGGGGCCTGTGGACTGCCTCCGCCTCCACCACATGCTCCCAATACGGCGACACCGCCGAGGGTAGTTGCGAGTAGAAGCCGACGCCAAAAGTGTAAGGATAACATAAGCCTTTAGCCCCCTCTGGCCTGCGCAGGACAGCACTTCCCTCTCGACTTACGATCCCCGACGAATAGATACTTTTTAGTATCATATAATAC
>JBEAVQ010000140.1:0-5197 GCA_041160865.1 Pseudomonadota bacterium
AGCGGCAAGAACAGGGTAAGCGGTGTGTCTGGCAAGTCAATGAAGCCGTGATGCTGGTAGAACCGCGCTGCTACCTTGTCCTTGGCGTCGACTATCAGGGCGAAGGCGGCAATCTCAGAACGGGCGGCACGATGGAGCGCATCAGCCAACAGCGCACCGCCAAGACCTTGCCCCATAAATTCTTGATCGACGGCTAGGCGGCCCATGCGAACGGCAGGAACGGTAGGATAGCGCGGCAGTTTCTTACCGGTACTCGATGGAAGATCGGCCAGCCGTACGCTTGCCGATGCTAAGGTATAGTAACCAACTATGCGCTGTCCGTCAGCCAAAGCCACAAAACACGCGGCTACGCGGCGCCGCATATCTTGGGTGACTTGCTCGCGCAGGTAACGATTCAGCGGCTCGGAGTCGCTAGTGAACGCGGTGCGGTCAAACGCTGCATCCAGCGGCGCAAGCCGGAACAGCCCGTCGCTCATTCAGCGCGCAGGAGTTTGCTGCGTCGAGCGAAAGCGCGTTCTAAGGCAGGGGCCGGTTTCGGTGGCGATAACAGTGCTTGCGCAAAGCATTCCTGATCAGCCAAAGACAAGCGGAAAATTCCGGCTTCCTCAATAGCGCGTTGCGCGGCGTCCTGAACGGCTGACACCACGAAATCGGTCATAGTCCGTCCTTGAAGTTCGGCGGCACGCTTTAGAATCAAATGAAGATCGGTGCTGATTCTGGCTTCGAGACGAGCGGTAGAGCTGGTGGTAGACATGGCCATATCCTCTTGATGGCATCATACGGCAGATTGCCGTACAATTCAAGGGGGAAATTTTCAAAAGCCGCCACGAAATTCGCGGTCTGTTGATTGTCACTCAGAAGAGACCCGGTGACCTCAACCCCTTGAAGTACGTCATTCATTATCAAAGTCCTGCTTGTCGTGCTCTGCCACCTGTATTTGGACCATGCAGAATTGAAGTTTTTGCGGTAATTGTCCTTGGCCAAGACAACGCTTGGGCGTGCCAAGCAGGTTCTCGATTGCGGTTGCAGCAAGCTCATTGCCTCACCAGTGACCACTGGACTCACAGATGTCCCACCGCTGGCTAGATGCAAAAAGCGAGCACACCGACTTTTAAGACCGCATAGATTAATGATCGAACATCGACACCATTGTCCCGGCGACGGTGGCCGCCGACGGCGATGTAACGGAGGTTGTTGTCGAACGAACCGCGTCCGCTCCTGGATAGTTCCACGCCTCGAACACAATTAGCTCAGCGACCCGCGCTTGGTTACCTTGAACTTCATCGGAGAGCACATGCTCTTCTGGAACCACCGTAGCCGGCCTACTTGGCGCTCGCAAGATCGGCGACGCCCGCTGTTGTCTCGACGGCTTCTTCGATCTCTTGTCGCAAATGCTCGATCAGCCAATATTCGCGGCAAATGCAATATTTCCTGCGCAGCGAATTTATAAACTTGTATCGTCCGTCACGCGAAAGCTTGTATTGATTGTTACGCTGGCCTGTAAGCGTTCCAGCCCTAGACGAATTCTTGGTTGGATTCTCAGGGCCAAGCCACTACCAAAAAAGGCTCCAAACAAGCGGATATCTTGCCAGTTTGGTCAGAGTAATTTATGCTTCTCCCTCATAAAAATTTGCAAAAATTTTGCAATTTGTGAGAAGCAAAAATGCGTCGGTTTGGGCAAAAATGGTGTGACCAAACTCGCGTGACCGTCGCATTGAGGGCAATAAGCAATGCCGAGCGTACGACTTAACTATTGAAAAATTTAGCTCGTAAACATTCTATCCGCTTTGAGCCTTTAACTCTAACCGTGCAATCGTCTCGGCATGAACTTCATCTGGGCCGTCAGCAATTCGGAGAATTCGAGCACCCGTAAAGGCATAACCCAGGAAGTGATCATCGCAAAGGCCGGCACCACCAAAAACTTGGATCGCTCGGTCAATGACAGTCTGGGCCATTTGTGGCACGGCCAGTTTGATCATGGCAATATCCTTGCGTGCACCCTTGGCACCTAACTGGTCGATCCGCAGGGCAGCCTGGAAAACAAGCAACCGTGCCTGGTCAATCTCGATACGCGATTGTGCGATCCAACGACGGACCACACCGTGATCACTAATAGCGCGATCAAAAGTGCGTCTGGACGAAGCTCGGGCGCACATAGCCTCTAGAGCCCGAGACGCCAGTCCAATCAGCCGCATGCAATGATGAATTCGGCCGGGCCCAAGGCGACCTTGAGAAATCTCGAACCCGCGTCCCTCGCCAAGCAGGATGTTTTCCACAGGCACCTTTACATTGTCAAAGACCAATTCAGCGTGTCCGTGTGATGGCTCGTCAAAGCCGAATGTTCTGAGAGGACGCATAATCTTGACCCCGGGTGTGCTTAGAGGAACAATGATCATGGACTGCTGTCGATGCTTTGGTCCATCGGGATCGGTTTTTCCCATCAAGATCGCGATCTCACAGCGTGGATTCAGGGCACCGGTTATCCACCATTTTCGGCCGTTAATTACATAGTTGTCGTCTTCGCGACTGATTTGGGTTTCTATATTTGTCGCATCTGAGGAGGCGACTTGTGGCTCAGTCATAGCAAAGCAGGATCTTATCCTGGCATCGGCGAGCGGGCGGAGCCAGCGATCCTTTTGGTCGGGCGTTCCATACCTCGCAAGAACCTCCATATTACCCGTATCTGGAGCATTGCAGTTAAAGACCTCGCTTGCCCAGACAATTCGCCCCATTTCTTCGGCAATTGGCGCATAGTCGAGGTTGCTGAGCGGCGGTCCGGGGTGAAGTTCTGGTAAGAACATATTCCAAAGCCCCAGTTTGCGAGCCTTGCCCCTTAACTCATCAAGGATCGGTGGCGTAAGCCAAGGGTTAGCAGCGTCCTTGACCTGCTCATCAAATGTTGCCTCTGCAGGCACGACATGTTCGCACATGAAGGTCTTCACCTTGGCGAGCGTGTCGATGCCGTTGCTCGAGAATGGAAACAAGCTAGAGGCTTGATCATTGTTCATGGAAAGAAATCCGCCCGCACTGGAATATCTGGACAATCTGTTTTGGCTGCCAGGCGGGCGGCTTCATCGCCTGGGCCCATTGCTGATAGCGTTCTTGAAGTTTGCGTGCATCCTCGGGCCGGACATGGGCCTGATTGACGGTCTCGCGCGGATCGCTGGCCAGATCGAACAGCCATGGAAAAGCACCAGGACGGGTGTTGGAAAGCAATTTCAGGTCGCCGGAGAGCGCCGCATATTCAGGACCGACACGCCAGAACAGCTTCTCATGGATGACCTCCTGTGTGCGTGCTGGGCTCATGAGAGGGGTTAGGTCGCGCCCGTCAAAGGCGGTAGGTGAGGCTTGTCCGGCCGCTGCGAGAATGGTTGGGGCGACGTCGAGCTGCGAGGCGTTTCGCCCATCGAGGAGGCCCTGCGGCCATCGGCGCGGCCAGCTGACAATGAAGGGAACGCGCGCCCCGCCCTCGAAATAGCTGAGCTTGCCCCCGCCCATCGTCTCACAATCCGACACGCCCATATAGGTCGCTGCACCGTTATCAGCGGTGAAGATGATGATGGTGTCCTCGCTAGCCTCGGAGGCCTCGACGGCGTCGAGAATTTCCCCGACGCTGCGGTCGAGGGCATGGATCATGGCCGCGTAAGTCCGCTGCAGCGGATCCTTGATGCCTGCGAACCTCGCAAGATCGCTTTCCAGAGCCTGAAAGGGCGAGTGCGGCGCGAGATGAGCCAGGTAAAGAAAATAGGGGGCGCCCCCGGACGATCTGATGAAGTCAACCGATTTGCGCGTCAGCAGATCGGTGAGATAGGTGCTCTCGTCGCGCTCGATCGCCGGGGGCTGATCGTCTCCGGCGACATCCGACATAAGCCGCACCCAGTCGGCCCGTCGGGTGAAGCTGCGCGCTCCCAGATAGGGTGCGGGCAGGCTGACCAATCCTGCGGTCGATTCATGAGCATAAGCCGTCTCGCCCGGCAGAAATCCGAAAAACTGGTCAAATCCACGAGCTGTTGGAATGCGATCCTTCGTTGAGCCCAAATGCCATTTCCCGAACAGGGCGGTGCGATAGCCGGCCGCCTTGAGGTCGGCGGCAAACACGCGTTGCTCCGGAGCGAGACCCTGGCCGCCGGCATCGGGACCTTCAGGTGTGAGGAATTCAAAGCCATGGCGCTGCTGATATTGTCCGGTCATCAAGGCTGCGCGCGACGGGCTGCAGACCGAGGCGGTGGAATAGCCGCGCTTGAATGTAACTCCTCGCTTGGCCAACCGGTCTAAATTAGGGGTGGGAATGCTTTTTGGCGACCGACCGTAAGTGGACAAATCCAATTGCGAAAGATCATCGGCGACTATGAGGATTATGTTTGGCTTACGAGGTGGAACCGTCTCCGGCGCTGCACCAAACTTGGCTTCCTGGGTCGCGCATCCTGAAGCGAAGAGGATGCAAACGAGCGCAGCGATGGCGTTTCGAATTCTCATGGATTACCCCAACTTTGACCACTTACTTGACACAATATGATGACATATGCAACACAGATTGTCGACACTTTCTCGAGACACTCTCTTGAAGTCGAGGTTAGCAAGCTTTGAGAGCAGCCGTAGTTCCCAGTCATTTGCTGACCACCGCTGCAAAGGAATTAGTGGATAGAAGACCATGCCGTTCTTGAAGTTTTTGGCGGGCCTAGGTTTCGCGGGGGCGCTGCCTGCCTCGCGGCAGCGCCGAGACCCATCGATCGGAACCGTTAACACCGGCTGGCGGACTGTCCTTCGACCCAAGAATATCCTCTGAACTCATAACCGGATGAATCGTCATGATTTTTAACCTCGACTCAACCCGTCTGCACCATACAGAAGCAGGAGAGTGGACCAGGAAAACGATCAAATCCTTTCGGGTCGCATTGGGAATTGCATGCACATTTGGACTTACGCTATCTCTGTCGGCTTGTCGGTCTCAAGCGATTGGTGATGGGTTACCACAGACGACTTCGGCAATGTCTGGGCCCATGTCAAAGTCCCCGGGCAAGCCCAATATAATTGTCATCATCGCCGATGATCTTGGGTACGGCGACATAGGTGCAAACGGGGGTCGTATCCCAACTCCAAACATCGATGCCCTCGCGACTTCGGGTGTCCGTATGACACATGGCTACGCCACGGCAGCAGTTTGCGCACCTTCACGGGCAGGACTTATGATCGGTCG
>JBEAVQ010000141.1:0-5669 GCA_041160865.1 Pseudomonadota bacterium
TTCTTGGACAGCCAACATGTGGTGAAGACCAAGGATGATGCGGATGCTTGGCTCTCGCGCGTTGAGGGCTTTGCCGCTCAAATGGGCCACGAGGTTGAGCGCGTTAAAGCCGATGCAGCCAAAGGCGTTATCCCACCGAACTTCATCATCGATCGCGCCCTCGGCCAATTGCGTAGCTTTATGAAAATCCCGGCCGCTGAAACCGTTTTGGTGTCGGGCTTGGTACGTAAAGCCAAGGAATCGGGTCTGGGTGCCGATCAATTGGGGGCCTCCGCCACCAAATTGGTGACCGAGAAGGTGCTCCCCGCCTATCAGGCACAAATTACCTTGATGGAAGAGTTGCGGGCCAAATCGACCGCCGATGCCGGGGTATGGAAACTGCCACAAGGTGACGCCTATTATCAGGCTGCGATAGGCTATTGGACAAAATTGGGTCGCGATCTGGTGCGCTCGTTCGGCTCGCAAATGGATGAAGGTTTGAAGAAGCTTGGCATGATCGAAGGCAGTGTGGCCGAGCGTATGAGCGCGTTGGCCAAGGACCCCGAGTATCTTTATGCCAATAATGATGCTGGTAAAGAGCAATTGCTGGCAGATTTGAACAAGCAGATGGCGGCTCTTAAAAAGCGCCTGCCAGAGGTTTTTGCGACGCTGGCTAAGGCTGATTGCGAAGTAAAGCGCGTCCCAGCCTATACTGAAGCAGGCGCGCCCGGCGGCTATTATCAATCGCCAGCGCCAGACGGGTCACGCCCCGGGGCCTATTATATCAATCTGCGCGATACGGCGGCTTGGCCGAAATGGTCCTTGCCGACTTTGACCTATCATGAGGCCCAACCTGGCCACCATCTGCAGATTTCGCTGGCCCAAGAGGCCCAAGGCCTGCCGTTCTTGCGTTCTAAAATGCTGTGGTTTGGGGCTTATGGCGAAGGCTGGGCGCTCTATGCGGAGCAATTGGCAGATGAGATGGGCTTTTATGAGAATGACATTGCTGGCCGTTTGGGTTATGCCCAATCCGCAGCGTTCCGCGCTGCCCGCCTTGTCGTCGATACCGGCCTTCATGCCAAAAAATGGACGAAGGAACAGGCCGTTGATTATATGTTGGAAGCCACAGGCGACACGCGCGATAGCATCGTCACGGAAGTGGAGCGTTATTGCGTTTGGCCCGGCCAAGCCTGCAGTTATATGCTCGGCAAGACTAATTTGATCCGCCTACGTACGGACGCAAAAACCAAGCTGGGTGCTAAATTCGACCTCAAGGCTTTCCACGACCAAGTCTTGCTGCCGGGCCCACTCCCTCTCGATGTACTCGATACCGTCATTATGGATTGGCAGAACGGGATTAAGACCTAAGGCATACCTGCGGGCAGGGGAGACTTACTTTCCTGCCACAAAGGCTAAAGCCTTGGCATGTAGCGCTGGGCATCCCGCCGCAACAATGTCACCACCCTTTGGGTGATGGCGGCCCTGCCAATCGGTGACGACGCCGCCTGCCGCCTCAATAATGGGGATGAGGGCTGCAATGTCGACATCTTTCAGGCCGGGCTCTACCACCAGATCAATATGGCCATGTGCCAATAGCGCATAGGCTGTGCAATCCAGCCCGTAACGGGTCAGTCGGGTTGCGGCGTGTAAGGCCAAGAACGCGTCATGTTGACTACCATGAAATAAGAAGGGGTCGGTCGTCGCCAGAAGCGCTTGATCCAAGGCCACATTTTTGCGGGTCACCAGGGGCTGACGGGCCCGTCCACGCGACCAGAACCCACGGTCTGGATTGGCCGCCCAACGTTCATCGGCAAAGGGTTGGTCCATAATGCCGACAAGCGGCTTATCGTCAAAGCGCGCACCAATCAGGACGCCCCAAGTCGTTGTGCCCGCGATGAAAGCGCGGGTGCCATCAATGGGGTCTAGCACCCACGTCCAGCCAGAGTTGCCGTCATGATCGTCAAACTCTTCACCGACGATGCTATCATAGGGGCGTTCTAAACGGATCTTGGCGCGCATCGCCTCTTCAGCGGCTTTATCGGCCGCTGTGACTGGATCAAAGCCAATCTCAGCCTTATTCTCAATCGCTGTCTCCGCGCGGAAATATGGTAGAATCGCCGCCCGCGCGAGGTCTGCAAGCTCATGGGCAAAGGCCAGAACTTCTTGGGTGGCAACTGAGGTCATGATCAATTCGGGCTGAGGCGGAGAACTTTACCTTCAGGATCATCTGTGAGGACGATCAAACTTCCATCTGGTGCTTGCACAATAGCCCTGTATCGCTCTTCCCGCTCTGTCAGCAGGGTTTCCTGCGCCTTCACCGCACCATTCTCAAGGTCGACCCGGCGGATTTGTTGACCGGCTAGCGCTGTGACAAGGAGGTCACCTTTCCATTGCGCGAACAGACTGCCAGTATAAAACACCATGCTGGAAGGCGCGATGGAGGGAACCCAATAGAGGAGCGGCTGTTCCATCCCCTCGCGCTTATTCTCCATGCTGATCGGCGCGCCAGAATAATCCACGCCATAGGTGATCACAGGCCAGCCGTAATTTTTGCCGGGCTGAATGACATTGACCTCATCGCCGCCTTTGGGACCATGCTCATGCGCATAGAGTGTGCCGCTCACGGGGTCGCGCGCGATGCCCTGAACGTTGCGGTGGCCAAAGGAATAGATTTCAGCGCGCTTGCCCGCTTGGCCTGTAAATGGGTTACCCTGGGCTGGTGCGCCGGTATCGGTGATGCGCACGATTTTGCCCAAATCATTCGACAGGTCTTGCGCTTTATCGCGATATTTATAGCCATCGCCCAAGGTGACGATGAGGGTTTTATCGGGCATAAACAACAATCTGCCGCCAAAGTGAGCTTGGGTCTGCCGCTCTGGCACGGCGTCAAAAATCGGCTCGACATTGGTCAGCGCTTTGCCGTCAAACTTGCCACGCACCACAGCGGTATGGTTCGACGATTTTGTTCCCTTGGCGAAGGACAAATAGACCAAGCCATTGGTGACAAAATCAGGGTGGAGTGCCACATCAAACAAGCCGCCTTGGCCATCGTTCAAAACGGCGGGCACGCCTGTAATCGGGGCCTCGACCAGTTTGCCGTCGCGGATAACCCGCAAGCGGCCATCGCGTTCGGTTACCAGAATGGAGCCATCGGGCAGGATTGCTGCTCCCCAGGGAAAGCCCAAGCCGGTGGCAATCTCAGTCACTTTTATGGACTGTGCGGTCGCAGTAGTAAGTGCTTGCTCTTCGCCGGCTGGAGCGCAGGCTGCGGCTAGGGCTAGGGTAGAGGCGAGCAGGACAGAGACAGAGTGATTCTTCATGAAACTTCCATAACCTGACTTAGGCCGGTGGTGAAAGAGCCTTAGCCTTTCTTCGCCTTTGACGGGCGGACCAATTTGAGATCCAAAATCTCTTCTGGTGTCAGGCTGATCAATTTGACCAAGCTACATACGGAGGTTTGGGATGATAAGTCCCTAAAAACCAGTGAGGTGTTGGCGTCGATGCCGCCGGTATGACTGACAGGTTCAAGCAGCTGCGCATCGCGTGGGTCGCCCCCGCCCCAGCAAATCATCTCGCCGCGAAACCATGTGTTGCGTGCTGTCTCGAGATAGACAATCCAGTCATTGGCATCTTCCCGTCGCACTTCAAAATTGCGAATTTTAAGGGAGGAAAAGATTCTCGCTCGGGGTCGTGTAGCATAAGGATCGGTCACTGTCGTTGCCAAAGCTACGGGACGGTCTTGTGCCGACGGTTCAGAGGCCAGCGCAAAACTTACGGCCAGCAGCATCGCCATGGACATGAGCATCCGACTTTCCTTTCCTGCGAAACCCGAGGAACAGTTGTGACTGTTTAAGAAAGTCGAGCGTAACCTTGAATCAGTTATCCCGCAAGAGTTTCATAATCGCCCTAGAGCGATTAATGGGCGGGGGACAGCGCATTGGCAGCAATTCGGTAAAACCGGGCGAGCAGACAAGAATAAAGTGCGCAGATTTTTATTCCCGGCCGGTGTCTGATACCGCCGAGTTGAACACCGCTGACTTTCAGCAGAAGTGTCAAATGAAAAGAGAGCCAGAAAATCAATGGTAGAACTAGAAATAACCCAAACTTGCATTGCAAGTGCAACTTTTGCGGTCGCACCATCAGCTGCAGGATGTCCGGTGTTTCAGGCTTTCGCGTCGACGATCAGGCCCTGCATGGCGTTGCGATCATTGTCATCGACTAGCGAGATCAAGGTATTGGCTAAATCTTCGACCGGCCAGATCCGCGTGACTTCGCCCGTCTGCCGATCGACTGACTTATAGACAAAGCCTTCAGACCCATTGTTCCGCTCGATCACCAAAGATCTGCTGGTTCCCATGATCTTCTCAACCATAGCAACGCGCTGTTGGGCCCCGATATCATCCGGCACGGTTTCAACCGGTACCAATTTGGACTCCGGATTGCCCGGGCGCTTGTAATCATTCGACGGCGCACGCTTGTCAGTTTGCTGATTTCTGATGTTTTCCGACGCTGGTTGTACCACAACTGCCTCTCGCTCCTGACGTATCGGAGCAGTTGGTGTGGCTTGAGCGAGCGAGATATTTTTTGTCTCGATGTTCATCCAATTCTAGGCCGATGTTGCCACCGGTCCCCCTCCAGTTCTTGTTCAAAAGGTACGATTACTAAAGCACCTTAGCCTTACTAGCTTCGTTCAGACTATCATATGAACATCAAGGGATGGTTTTCCCAATCGATTGCTTTTTAGACAAAATCAATCTTTTTTGACCTGCCATTTATAGCCTGACGGATGATGAAAATCTTTGATCTCGGAATTTTGCTTTCCGCCATTTGATTTGCTGGACGGAGGCAAGTAAGTGCGAGGTCCTGACTTTGGTGGCGGACTTTCAAAGTCTTTCCCGAGGTGTCTGTTGGGCTCGAAACAGGCGAAGGACCGTTCCACGACCCAGCGCCGCGGGATGACCCTGAAGCTCGTTGGTGGTGTTGGAGCGCTTCACTATTTCGAGTTTCCAGGAGCCTTTGCCCTTGAGTTCTGGCGCAGCTGCCAATTTGCCAGGCGGTTAGGGATATTGCGCTGTGCGATCAAGGGCTCCAACACCGCCCACTAGCCATCATATAGGTGGCTTGGCCACTGGGTCGCATTGCTTAAAAGTAGCGCGCGACTGATATCAGTCTACCGAAATTGACTTATGGTTGGCTTAATACCCTCCAACAATCATAATTTCGCTGATATCTTTCATTGTCTTTTCAGGTCAGGCTTTTACGCTCAAAAGTTCGGCCAGGCCCGGCGGTAACGCCGGGCCTAATTGCCTTGAATCAGTCGAGTCTTTTAGCGAAACAACGCGAGCGCCGATGCTGAAGAGGTGTTCGCGATCGACAAGGCTTGTACGCCCAATTGTTGCTTGACTTGCAGCGATTGCAGCTTGGCGCTTTCTTTGGCGAGGCTTGCAGCTTTCCGACAAAGGTTTTGTGAACTTCCAGGCGCCGTGCACCAGCACCCCAGGTCGCCAATTGGGTGCCCAAATTGGTGATCGAGGTGTTCACCAAGCCCAAAGCCGTTGTGGAGTTTGCGGTGGTATCAAGTGCCGAAGTTCCCGTCACTGGTATGGTCGTGCTGCTCAAAGCTAAGCTAATGCCGGTGATTGTGATATTGTTGCCGGCTGTACCTGCTGCGTCACCCAAGGAAACCGCGC
>JBEAVQ010000008.1:0-45195 GCA_041160865.1 Pseudomonadota bacterium
CATCAGAAGCGGGTATTCACGGTTGCGACGACACTTCTGAATTCCCCGACTGTCGCAAACGGATCGTTGCGCAGGAAGTTAAAGAAGCGTTCATCGGTCAAATTGCGACCAGCCACTTGGAAGCCCCAGCGGCCGTCGTCAAACTCCAACTTGGCGATGAGATTGACCAAGGTGTAGCTGCCTTGCGAGGAAACCGAGGTGTTTTCGCGTGTGAAGAATGTCTTGTCGCGGTAATTGATCTCTGCCCGGATTGAGCCCTCAATCTTTTCGCCAAACTTCAATTTGTCGACCGTGGCGGCCGTCGAATAGGTCCACTTCGGTGCCCGTGGCATCGTATTGCCGGAGAAATTGGCGACTGATCGATTGGATAAGATCGAGGTATATTGCAGATATTTCGCGTCAACATAGGAGACGTTCGCATCAAATTTCAGATGCGTCGCCACCCGGAATTCGCTCAGGTCTGCTTCAAAGCCCGTAATGCGGGACTTTGCTGCATTATCGGTGAAAAAGAAGGGCGGTGCCGATGGATCGGGTTGGCCATTGGGTAGGAGGAACAAGCCACCCACCGTCACTTGCAGGTCATCATAATCATATTGGAAGAGAGAGGCGTTCAAGAAGCCCCGGTTTTCAGGCAAACTGGTCTTGATGCCGAGCTCATAAGAAAGCAGTTTTTCGGGCAGCACTTCCTTCGGCTTGCTCAGCCCCGTCACACTGTCAAGTGTGGTTGAGAAACTGCCGGCCAAGAAGCCGTTTGAGACCGAGCCGTAAACCATATAGCCTGGGGCAAGCTCATAGCTTAGACCCAAGCGACCTGTTGGCTTACTTTGGGTTCCCGAAAGGTCGAAAGGGTCGCCATCAAATAAGCCGGAGCCACTGCTTTGATTGCGAATTTTCTCTCGGTTCCAGCGCATGCCCGCGTTAACCTTGAGACGGTCGCTGAGCTCATAGTTGACGTCACCATAGACCGCGAGGGCCTCGACATCATCGCGCGAATTGGAATTCAACAAGGTCAAACCAGAGGGCCGCTGAACCACGAGGCGCTTAGCTTGTTGCTGATCATCAAGATAATAAACACCAAAGACCCCGTCGAGCCGATCACCCTGATAAAGGAATTGGAGCTCTTGGCTCAGCTGTTTGGCCGACTGGGGAAAAGAGATAAACAGGCGGTTCGCCAGATTTGGCCGCGGGTTCACATCCGTGTCTGAGCGGGGTTCGCTATAGTCGAGATAGCCCGTGATCGCCCGCATCGTAAAGCCATTGCCAAGCTCTGTCTCTAGGGTCAGGCCAGCCAAAAGTGGCTCGCGCTTGGTCGCAGGATTGACTGGGTCATCATAGGCCGTCTTATCAAAACCAAGCAGCGGAATTTTGGTTCCTGTCTGTAAGGGGATTAGGACGATATTCCTTGAATCATTGTCTTTCGAATACTGGGCAAACAAGTCGACTTTCACCGCGCCCACTTCCCCGGACAGGGTCGCACGAGCACCGATGAAATCTTCCTTGCCGATTTTTTGGCCGTTCACCACATTGGTGAAAAGACCGTCGCCTTTGGCGTAAGAACCGGCCAAGCGCAGACCCCAGCCCTCCCCCAATGGAATGCTGACACCCGACTCTACATTCACCGTATTGAAGCTGCCGTAACCCGCAGACAACTCACCCTCGAACGTAGCTCCAGCTTTACGATTGATGATATTGACGGTCGAGTTACGGCCATAAAGCGTGCCCTGCGGCCCTTTCAGAACTTCCACGCGCTCCACGTCGAACAAGCGGTTGAGCTGCGCTGCAGCGGAGGCTTGATAAATGCCATCTGAGTGGATCGCGACCGCAGAAGTGCCGCCCTCAACTTGAGAACCAATCCCGCGCATGGTGATGGTGGCGCGGGTTTCATAGTTTTGGACATAGAAGCCGGGGACAGCGAACTGGAGCTCTGAAAACCGGAACACGCCAGACTCGGTTAGCTCTGCGCCTTTCAAAACATTGATTGTCGACGGGACTTCTTGAACCGACTCCGAGCGCCGGCGGGCTGTGACGATAACAACCGAACCATCAGCCTCGGCATCTTTTGCCGTTGCCGAAGCCGACTGAGCAAAAGCAGGCTGAGAGAACACAAGCGCTGCCGCAGTACTGAGCATTAGTAAGCCAATCCGACTGACTCTCCGACCTTCTCTTGCAGCAAACAATTGGCCTTTTGTTCCGATGATTTTCATAGCAGCCCTCCCCATTAAACTCATGTCGACATTACGTCGACATATGTTATACAAGATAAAAGTCTGCAATCAAGTTCCAATTTTCGCCCAACTAGGGCATGGCAGATCAATCAAATGGGGAGGCTCGGGGGAGATGAGCACAGACGGTAGCGACTGGTGGCGTGGCGCGGTTCTGTATCAGATTTATCCATTGAGCTTCGCCGACTCAAATGGCGACGGCTGGGGCGATCTGCCGGGTATCACCCACCGACTTGACTATATTGCCGCACTCGGTGTCGACGGAATTTGGCTAAGCCCTTTTTATTGTTCGGCCTGGACCGACTATGGCTATGACACGACGGACCAAAAGAACGTCGATCCGCGCTGCGGCAGTTTGGCGGATTTCGATCGATTGCTGGCGCGCGCCCATGCCCTTGGCCTAAAGGTGCTGGTCGATCAGGTTTATACCTACACCTCAAACCGCCATCCTTGGTTCTTAAGCAGCCGTAACGGACCTGCGAGCCCGCATGGCGACTGGTATGTCTGGGCAGATCCCAAGCCGGACGGTGGAGTTCCAAACAATTGGGTCTCGATATTCGGTGGCCCTGCTTGGTCGTGGGATATGTCGCGGCGGCAATATTTCATGACCCACTTCTTGCCGGAAATGCCGCATTTACGGGTTGAGAACCCGGCAGTTCAGGAAGAATTGCTGGGAATTGGGCTCTTTTGGTTAGATCGCGGGGTGGATGGTTTCAGACTGGATGTCATCAATCTGGCTGTAGTCGACCACGAATTACGGGACAATCCGTCAAGTTGGGAACATCGTGTGATCTTGCCCGCACATGCCCAGAAACCGCTTTATGATGGCAACAGACCCGAAGCTCTGAACTTTGTCAGCCGTATCAGGTCGCTGGCGGATGAGCAGGAAGGACGATTCTTACTTGGAGAAATTGCGGGCCGCGCGCCCATGTCGATGGCCCAAGCCTATACAGAGGGGCAAACCGGACTCCATAGCGCCTATTTTGTGCTGGGTGGCGATCAGAGCCCATTGACGGCTTCCGGTTTGCGCAGCGAGTTGGAAGCTTGGTCCGAGGATGCGCAAGGCTGGCCAACTTGGTCGTTCAGCAATCACGACATTGTTCGCGGTCCGACCCGTTGCGGCCCCAAAGAGCCAGATTCTGCCTTTCCTAGGCTTTTGATGGCGATCGTGCTTGCCGCCCGTGGTACTGCCCTGATTTATCAAGGCGACGAGCTGGGCTTACCCGATGCGCAATTGGCCTATGAGTCTTTGCGCGATCCCGCCTCACGTCGCTTTTATCCCGAGCACCTTCAGCGCGATGGCGCTCGCACGCCTATGCCGTGGGACAGCACCCTGAAGAACTTAGGCTTCACAAAGGGAAGCCCTTGGTTGCCAGTGCCAGATAACCACAAGGGTCTTGCCGCTGCTCAGCAAGAAACAAACCCAGACTCCACGCTTGCTCTCACGCGGGCCTTAATCGCTTTGCGTAAAGCCCATCCAGCCTTGCAGTGGGGATCGGTGCAGTTTGAGGACCTTGGCGATCATGTGTTGGGCTTTACGCGGTCCGATGAGAATGAGCGTATAACTTGCATCTTCAACCTGACCGAGCAAACTATTCCGTCAGACTATGCGGCACGCTGGCCAAATGTCCTCTTGGAAAGGGGTGTCGATCGCCGCGAAGGCGGGCCACCCGTGCTTGGTCCTTATGGCTTCATATTGGCGTGCTAATGGCCCGGATATCCGCACCACATCAGGCAGAGTCTAGCGCCTTTAGGTCCATTTGGATCAGCGCTGCTAGTGCCATCCTCCTAGCCGCAGCGTGCGTTGGGCCAGCCTTGGCAAGCGACGCACAAAGTGTTTGTGCAGCAAAGCTTTTTCGGTCTCTCGATTTTCGGATCGGAACCTTCAAAGGCGTCACTGCAACGGGCCAAGATGCCGGAACAACCGAAGTTGCCCCAGCTGCAGAGGGATGCGCCTTGCTAGAACATTGGCAAGGCGCGATGGGCGGTAACGGCGTCGGGCTATTCTTTTATCACCGGGTGCAAGAGAAGTGGCAATTCAATTACGCAAATGCCGACGGAGAAATACTGATCCTTGTTGGCACAGCCGACGCCAATGGGGTCACGTTCGCGGGCGAAAATCGCTTCTATAGCTTCCAAGGCCTCCACCAAATTCGCTGGGAGCGCGCACCCAACGGGACGGTCCGCCAAATTTGGAAACTGAGCGTCGATAAGGGCCAAACTTGGCAGCCTATTGTCGACATGGTGCTCATCCCCAAATCATAACTGGGCAATCGATTCGTCGAGTTACTTCTTTTCAGCCGCAGGCAAGGCTGGCAATTGGACCTTGTTTCCACCATAGCGCTCGAGCCAGCCGAGGGTCTCCGCAATATGCCCCATGGCCTGACTTGGCGCGGAATCAATGCCATGCGCGGCGCCGGGGTAAACAACAAGCTCTGTCTCCACGCCTTTGATCTTCAGCCCGCGGAAAAAGGTCATCGCACCGGATAAAGGCGTAATCCGATCGTGGTCACCAATAATCACCATGGTTGGCGTCTCAATTGTCCCAATTTGTGCATAGGGAGATCGGGCAATATACTCGGCAGGGTCTTCCCAAGGTGCCCGGCGAAACGAAGCAAGTGTCGTGGGCCCAACCGCTGATTCCATCGCAAAACTCCACCATTCTGTGGTGGGATACCACATGACGGCCGCCCGGAACCGTTTCGTCCGGCTGATGGTCCATCCCGTGATCATACCGCCACCGCTGCCGCCCATCAGATATATCCGGTCTGGATCAGCCCCGGCAACAACCAGAGCGTCTGCGGCACCAATGACGTCAAACTCACGGTCAATTGGCGCACCCGTCGACATATTGGCAAAAGCGCGCCCATAAGTTCCACTGCCTCGATAATTCGGCAAAACGACGTGGTAGCCATGCGCTGAAAAGACTTGCGGAACCAAATCAAAGTCAGGACCATAATCAGAACTCTGGCCACCATGCAGCATGACGATCCCGGGTGGCTTTCCTGTGCCTGAACTCGTTGTAGCTGGAAACAAAAATGCGCCAACGTCAGCAGCACCATCGCTTGGCGTGTAGGTAATTTCTTTCGCAAGGCTAATTGCCCGATTGGCGATATAGGCGGCATTTGGATCGAGAAGCACACGCATGGTGCTGCCCCGACGAGCCAGCGCGACAGCACTTGGCACGCGACCATTGCTCAATAGAAACGCGACAGTGCCGTTCTCACTCACGGTCAATGCACCGCCATCGAAATAGGCGTTCGCATCACCGCCGCCAGTCTCTGCGAGGATTTGTTGACTGCCATCCATGCCAAAGACTGCGAGCTTGCCTCTACCGCGGTCACCAAAGACGCCGACAAAGCCACTGCCATCGGGCAGCAGTTTCGCGGGATAGATCATCCCTTCAATTGGCGTTTCGACAGACTTTTGCGGCTGATTTGCCGATTGAAGGCAAAATTCGAAGCGGATGAGATTGTTACGCGTCGGCGCACGGCAGCTAAAGCCTAATAGGCCGTCACGGGCGAAGCTTGGATTGAAATAGGCACCACCATCCTGACCCGCAAGGCGCTGGATCGTACCCGACTGGGCATCGATGGTGTACAAGGAGCCCTGAATGGCATTCAAATAACCTTTTTCGGCTAGATTGAGGGAAACCAGAACCCGCTTGCCATCTGGCATCCAAACCAAATCTGGCTTGGTGTAGGGCAGGCTTTCACCGAGTGCGCCACTCGTCGTTATACGCTTGGGTTCGCCGCCTTCGGCAGACACCACGAAAACAGCAAAGTCATTGGCGGTTTTGGGCAGCATGTCATTGACCTGCTGAAACCCGGCTGAGCTATAAATCAACGGCGGCTCAGTCCAAGTCGCACCCTGTGGAGGCTTTGCCGCGCGGGACTCACGTAGTGGCGTGCCAAGGCGGACCAAGGCGGCTAATCGGCTGCCATCTGGCGACCAAGCAAAATCAATTGGGCCGCCGGGCAGTAAGGCGACCACGCGAAGAGACGCGTCAGAGCCCTTCATGGCGTCTTCGGTTTTCAAAGTTACAAGCTGAAGGCCACTTGCACAGACGCGCAGATATCCAATATATTTACCGTCGGGCGACCATCGCGGCATGAAGGAATCACCTTGCCCCGCCAACGTGCGAGCTAGGGCCCCGTCCTCGGTGGAAACGAGCTTTACGCCTGAAACCCACCGATCTGAAGCCACATCTGGCGTGATTTGGACAAAGGCAACAAGTTTGGCATCGGGAGAGATACGGGGATCATCCACGCGCTTGACTTGAAAATAGTCCCCAAGGCCGACTGGCGGTGCGACGGCCGCTGCGGTTGCCGCTTGAGTCATGGACGAGGTGAAGGCCGCACAGGTGAGTGCCCCCAAGAAAACTGCCTTCAACATGGCTGTATATCGTCGAAGTATTTTCATCTTTGCCGGCCTTCCTTGGTTCGCTCATCTTTCTTTGCTGGCGCGCGGGTCGGAATGCCCTTGACCAATTCTGAAGGAGAAAGAGGCACATTTGCCTGCTGCTGATCCCGCAACATTTCGAAATGGCGGATCAGGGCAGAATTAGGTTTTTCCAATGGATAGCGCTCGCCGGGATCAGCCCACAGATCAAATATGAGCGGGCTCGTTTGCACCACAGGTCCATCAGGATCTTCATAGCCGCCCTGAGTTATGAAATGCGCTTTATAGCGACGATCACGGACGGCAAAGATACGACCGGCGCGGTAATAATAAAGGGTGTTGCGTGCGGTGGCAGACTTGTGCGTCAGAGTTGCGAGGATTGATTCGCCGTCATAGGGCCGATCATTTGGCAAAGTGACACCGATAAGTTCTGCCAAGGTTGCCAGAATATCCAACTGCGACCCAAGCTCTTGCACCCGGCCCGGCGTCACAAGTCCTGGCCCCCAGAATATAGTTGGCACCCGCATGCCGCCTTCCCACGTCGTTGCTTTGCCACCGCGCAAGGGCCCAGCGGACCCACCATTTTCGCGCATCAACGAAATTGGACCGTTATCGGATGTAAAAATAATGAGTGTTTTGCGTCCGTCCTTGCGCGCGGCAAGTGCTGCCAAGACCTTGCCGACACTGTCATCCATCTCTTCCACAACATCGCCATAGAGGCCTGCTTGACTGTGACCACGAAATTCAGGCGCCGGGAAGAGCGGCACATGTGGGTAGCTAAAAGCCAGCATCAGAAATAAGGGTTGCTTGGTTGTCGTTCTGATGAAATCAGAAGCCTCATTGGTCAAGCGTTGGTTCAATAGGCCCTGATTGGTAGCGGCTTCGATTTTGGCTTGATTACGATAGAGCGGCACCGCCCAATGGGCTTCGTTTGGCTCCTCAAAGAAGAGGTCCATTGTAAATGGTACAGCGGGATCATGATCATTACTGCTGGCTAAACCAAAGAAGTAATCAAAGCCATAGCTGTTGGGTCCATGATCCTTTGTCGCACCCAAATGCCACTTGCCAACCAATCCGGTCCGATAGCCCCTCTGCTTCAGCAGCATAGGCAAAGTTAGCTCGTCATGTGGGAGACCACCGGTCGAAAAACTCATGAAAACATTTGGTAGCCCGGCTGATGCCTCAAGCCCGATCCGTGCGGGGAGACGCCCCGTCATCAAACTTCCGCGCGACGGGGTGCAAACAGGTGATGCGGCGTAAAATTGGGTCCATTGCTGCCCTTCGCGCGCAAGTTTTGCTAAATTAGGGGTTCGGATGGTTGGATGGCCATAAGATTCGAGGTCGCCATACCCCAAATCGTCGGCGTAAAAGATTACAATGTTGGGAAGCGGCTCTTGCCTCGAAGGCTTAGAAGGCAAGTCACGTGCAGCAGCGACTTGGCTCATGCCTATAGCAGAAGCGATACCGATAGAGATAATCAGATTTAAAAGTCTCCAGCTTCTCAAACCGACCTCCTGTTGCCGACATATTGTATACAAGATCGAGAACTGCTAGCAAGCTAGAAAATTGGTAGGGAGTTTTTCCGTTGGGAGTGTTAAGCCAGGTCGGCCCGCTAAGCGCAAAGCGAACTAGTCCTCAAACGCTTTTGGGCCTGCGCGTTCCAATGCGTGACGGCATCACGCTCCACTGCCAAGTCTTCCTGCCCGCTGGCAGGTCACACCCAGTTCCGATCGTGATGGAAATGACGCCTTATGGCATTGATATTTCGGTGCCTGCTGCCCGCCGATTTACCGAGGCGGGGCTTGGATTAGCCTTAATCGATTGTCGTGGTCGCGGCAGTTCGGATGGTGAGTTCGAGATGTTTGAGACCGACATCAACGACACTGCTGATGCGATTGACTGGCTGGCCAATCAGTCTTGGTGCGACGGGCAAGTCGCAATGCGCGGCGGGTCCTATTCCGGGATTAATCAGTGGATCGCGGCCAAGTCCCGCCATCCAGCCTTAAAGGGCATTGCGCCATGGGGTGCAGCCTATCCCGGCATTGACGTCCCGCCAGGTGGTGTACCTTTTGTTGGCCATTTGGGTTGGCATGTATTGACCAGCGGGCGGGATACACAGTGGCAACTTGCGTCGGATTCTGAGTTTTGGATGGAGCGATTGGCAGAGGCCTATCGATCAAACCGTAATATTGCCGATTTGGCTGAAGAATTGGGCGTATCCCGGCTTGCCTTCTACTCGGCGCTGCGTGATCCCTTTTACGCCATGCGAAACATGACCTTTTTGCCGACCGAAGAGGACATGGGATTAATTGACATTCCGATTTTGTCCTCGACTGGCCATTACGATTCAACCCATGCTGGAACCCTTTACCATTTCATGCAGCATGAGCGATTTGGCTCACCTCAGGCACGTGCAAAGCATCACTTGGTGATGACGCCTTGGCACCATTCTGGAATGGAAGGCACGTCGATCGTTGGCGAACTTAATTATGGAACAGCCGCGAATGTGGACATGGGCGGGATACGGCTTGAGTGGTATCGCTGGATCTTTGGCATGGGCGAAAAGCCCGCATTTTTAAGCGACCGCATTGTTTACTACATGTCCGGGGTAGAAGAGTGGCGCGGCGCGGCGGATTTGAGCGAGGTTGGCAACAGTTCTAGTTCTTGGTACCTTTGTTCCGGGCCAGCGGGTGCATCAGATATCTTCCATTCCGGCAACCTCGTCACGAGCCCTGAGGACAGCCCCGCTGACCGATTTGTAGCCGACCCTTTTGATAGCCAGATCATCGAGGTCGAGATGTCCAAGCGGCAATTGGACCGACAAAGCAAACGTGATTCCGCGGTGATGTATCCCGATCCAATTCGCGGCATGCATTTGCAAATTGCTGGCGAGGACCCGACCGACCAAGCTTTTGCTTATAATTTAAATGGACAGGGCGTGATCTATCATTCGCTGCCACTTGCGGAGGACCTCGACATTGCTGGGGTACCGGAACTGGATATGTGGCTTACGCTGTCCACCCCTGACACCGATGTAGTTGCGCTCTTGTCCGAGATACGGCCCGAGGACGGCCAATCCATCCTTTTGTGGTCGAATATCTTGCGGCTCCGCTATCGCAATTCATGGCAGACACCGGAGTTAGCAAAGCCCGGCGAGCCTTTTCAAGCCAGTTTCTTCGTACCCCGCTTCATCTCCCGTCGCGTTAAAAAGGGCAGCCGGCTTCGGCTCGTTCTGCGAACACCTGGTTCCATTTATTTTCAGAAAAACCTTAATTCCGGCAAACCCGTTTTCGATGAAAAGCCGTCCGATGCGGTGCGGTGTGTGGTCCTAATCCATCATGACGGCGACATGCAGACAATCCTGCGGCTCCCCGTCGCCGCTGGCTCACTTTGATCAGGGTGTTTTGATGCGCACAGACCTTAAAGATACTGAAATTGGTTGGCCGTCACCGACTGCGGCTTGGTACGGCTTAATTGTTTTAATGTGTGTGTCCGTCGTTGCAATTTTAGATCGCCAAATCCTCAGCCTGCTGGTGGATCCTATTCGAGGTTCGCTTGGATTAAATGACATTCAGATTGGTGTCCTTCAGGGGCCCGCCTTCATGTTCTTCTACTTACTGCTTGGGTTCCCAGTTGGTTGGTTGATCGACCGCACGCATCGGCTGCGCTTGATCGCTTTGGGGGTCGCGGTCTGGACTGTGGGAACAATCGGATGCGGCTTGGCGACCAGTTACGAAGGGATGTTTGTTGCCCGGGCCATTGTCGGGATGGGAGAGGCCGTTGCCGGCCCTGGCTCGGTTTCCCTTTTGGCAGACTATTTTTCACCCAAGCGGCGTCCACTGGCAATCAGTATCCATGGCACATCTGCCATGTTCGGGATCGGGCTTGCGCTCTTGGGTGGTGGCCTCTTGCTGACTTTGGCGAAAGAACTTGACCCGATCGTCCTCACAGGTCACCCGCCGCTCGAAGGCTGGCGCTTTGTGTTTCTGGCCTCTGCAGCACCGGGCCTAATCGTCGCCTTAATGGCCCTAACAGCTCGTGAGCCTTCGCGGCGCAATGACATCGTTGTCCAAAGTGATCAGGCAGGGTTTGTTGCATTTCTAAAGCGCGGAAAAGGCTGGGTAGCGTCCCATTTTGCCGCGGTTGGTCTGATCGCAATTATGTCCTATGCCTTCATGAATTGGCTGCCGACCTTTCTAATTCGGGGTTATGACTGGGAAGCCGGTCATGTCGGCGTACTAACTGGCATTCAGTTTCTGATCCTTGGGCCTGCAGGCATTTTGGCCGGGGGCGTTTTTGTCCGACTTCTCCAACAAAGAGGCCGTCAAGATGCTGCTGTCAGGGTCCTGCGTGTCGCTTCGGTCTTGCTCGCCCTTGCGCTCGGCTCGCTTGCGCTTCCATGGTCGCGAGAGCTTATTTTGGTTCCGGTGAGCGCAGCCATTTTCTGTATCTCCTTGCTGCCCATCACCTCCATTTTAGCCATTCAACAGGCCACCCCGAACGAGCTACGGGGCAGGCTTTCAGCGGTCTATTTCATCACAACAAATTTGATCGGGTATATGTTGGGACCGCTGGTCACCGCTGCGCTAACCGAATTGGTGTTTGGGAGCACAGATCAAATCGGCCTGTCGCTGGCGACGATTGGCCTTGGGCTCGGTCCATTTGCCGTCTTGCTCTTCACGCTGGCGCTGCCGCGATTTGAAAAGTTGATCAAGCCGCCCCCAGCCAACGATCCTGTCAGGGCGGAGACCTCACTCACTCCTTAGAGTGGACCCTAAGTGGCCTCATAATTTCTGGCAAACCATCTTTTTGTCGACTTCATGCATTCTGTGTGTCGACAAGATTTTCACAAACCTTTAGAAGCGAAGCGTGTATAAGCTGGGCAGGATGGGAATAAAGTAAGTTGACCCGTGATCCGGTTACCGAAACGATTGAAGTAGACCTGCTCGTTATCGGCTCTGGTGCCGCGGGCATGACAGCGGCTCTGACTGCTGTGTGTATCGGCATGCATACTTTGGTGCTTGAAAAATCCGACTACGTCGGCGGAACAACTGCCCATTCTGAAGGCATGATTTGGGTACCCTGCAGCCAACAAGCCAAAGCTTGCGGCGTTGAAGATTCTCAAGCCTCGGCCGTTGAGTATCTTGCCGGTGTCGCAGGGAATCATCTCGACCGTGAGCGCGTGGAAGCCTATCTTTATGCCGCACCAACGATGCTGGCCTTTGTTGAGGCAAATAGCGACGTTGCTTACGCGCTCGCGTCGAATTCCATCGACTATTATCCAGAGAAAAGCGGGGCCACTGAAGGAGCACGCTCGCTGGTTTTAGGCAAATTTGACGGTCGCAAATTAGGTTCAGACTTCTTTCGATTGCGTTCTCCCCTGAAATCGACAGCTGTACTCGGAACGATGTTTATTGCGGGTGCCGATTTGCCTCACTTTTATAAGGTCGCAAAATCGCCAAGCTCGGCCCTAGTAGTCGCCAAATTGGTCGCGCGCTATGTGGACGACCGCCTAAGCGGTTGGGGGAGAAGCACGCTGCTTGGAAATGGCGAGGGCTTAATCGCCGCACTTTGGCATGCATTTTCCAAGCGGGGTGGGCAGCTTCGCACCAGCGCACGGGTGACAAAATTAGTAAGCGGGGACAAGGGAATTGCGGGGGCGGTCTTTGTCCAAGACGGCCGCGAGGTCCGCGTGTTGGCCAGAAATGGTGTCATCCTAGCGACAGGTGGTTTCTCCGCCAATTCAGAGTTGCGGGCACGGTTCGATGCCAAAGGTTCAATCAAAGATAGCAGTGCTGGATTGACGGCCGAGACAGCGACGGGCGACGGAATGGTGATGGCCGAAGAGATTGGTGCCTCAATCAACCAAGACCTTGCGCAACCCTTTGCTTGGGCACCTGCATCTTGGGTTCCCCACAAGGGGTCCGCCTTTCCTCATTTTCTGGAGCGTGCAAAACCAGGCGTGGTAATTGTTGATGGCGATGGCCGACGCTTCGCGAATGAAGCGATGATATATCACGACTTGGTCCCTTCAATTCGGACGGCCATTCTGCAAACCGGCGGTGCTGGACATGTTTGGATCATCGCTGATCATAAGGCTCAACGCCGATATGGATTGGGGGCAGCCCCGCCAAGCCCTGCGACGATAGCAGCGGAAATTCGGTCGGGCTATTTAGTTAAGGCGAATACGATTTCCGCCCTAGCTACGAAGTTAGGCGTCGACCCATTGGTGCTGGCTGAGACGATTGAGCGCTTCAACTGTGATGCAATCTCTGGCGAGGATCGCGACTTTGGGCGAGGCGTATCCAAGCTCGACCGCGCGTATGGGGACACATCCCATGCACCCAATCCCTGTTTGGGTCCACTCGTGACGCCACCTTTTTATGCCGTCTCCTTAAGGCCGGGCGATCTTGGCTCGTTGGTTGGTCTTCGCACAAACGCCGATGCTTGCGTCCTTGATACACAGGGCCAAGTGATCCCAGGTCTCTATGCGGCGGGCTTAGATGCAGCATCAGCCCTGGGCGGCTATTATCCTGCCGGTGGCGTGACAGTTGGCGCGGCTATGACCTTTGGATGGATTGCCGCCAAGAGTGCGCTAGGCAGAGGCGAGACAACAAGAGTGGCGAAGGAGCGACAACATGATTAAAGTCATGTGGTTCTTAAAGAGGGCTGACCATTTAACTTTAGAAGAGTTTGCTGATTGGTGGATCAACTATCACGCCCAAGATATCGTGGCCGATCAAGTGCCCTATCTGAAGGGCTATAAGATCGATATTCGCGTCGAAGATGACACTGCATTTGCAGGCTACCCCTCTGGCGGCGGCTTCGATTGGGATGGCATTGCTGAGCAGTATTTCAACAGTCTAGAAGATTATAACGCCGTCTATAGTAGAACAGATCGCAAGACCCGCACGGATACACAAGCCTATACAAAGGCATTTCAGCGTCTGGTCGTGACTGAACACACCATCCTGTAACTACCTGGCAAAACGCGCTGCTTTCGCCCACTCCAACCATAGGGCCAACCGTAAGGCGGCCTTTTGGGCGAAAAGTTAAAAGGCCCGTTCTAGGCCCGGGCCCCTGTTGGTTGAACACCGGAGTATGCAGTGTCACGTTTGGTAAAGCTTTTGGGCAAGAATGCCCTAAAGAATGACAGCACAATGCCAGTTGGATGTCGATAAAAATGGGAGTTTAAGACCATGGTTGCTGCAGCTATTAATGCCGCCACGCCAAAAACTGCGTTCATGCAACGCAGAAAAGCCAGAAATCTGAAGCTCCGACCAAATTACGCCCACCCCCGTTGGCCCTGACGCTTGTCGAAGGACGGGGGATCTTGGAGTTGGCGGCCACCTATGCAACACGCACCATCCTGCGCCACGCGCCGCGTGGCGACGACCATTGCGTCCTGGTTTTACCGGGGTTCTTGGCCGGCGACCGCTCTACCAGGCCGATCCGCCAGTTTTTGTGCGAGCTGGGCTATGATACGCACGGCTGGGGTAAAGGACGAAATCTAGGCGAATTCTACAAGATGCGCGATGTCCTCGAAGGCCTCGTAGAAGAGTTTTACACCAGGTCCGACCAGAAGGTGTCGATTGTTGGCTGGAGCTTGGGGGGCGTTTTTGCCCGCTACCTATCACTCGTGATGCCCGAAAAAGTACGCAGTGTGATCACCTTAGGCAGTCCATTTGCCGCGGATATACAAGCGACAAGCGCCAGGAAACTCTATGACCTTGTGTCCAAAGAGGGCCCAGTGCGTCCCGGCGATCTGGAGAAAATTGCAGGCGACTTGCCGGTTTCAAACACGTCCATCTATAGCAAACTTGACGGGATCGTGAATTGGAAGACCTGTATCGCCAAGGCAGCAGAAAACGCGGAGTCGATCGAAATCCGCCTGGCAAGCCATGTGGGTATCGGCGTCAACCCCGCCGCTTTCTGGGCCACCGCCGACCGCTTGGCCCAGCCTGAAGGAGTTTTCAAACCCTTTGCCAGGAATGGACCGTTTTCCCTGGCTTTTGGGTGAGCAATCGTGTTTGTGTGTTTCTGGTGTGGTAACAGTGTATCTAGTCCCCCATCCTGGCGTTAATTCGGGTAATGAACTTTCCAATTAGGCCATTAAGGGCTACCGATCCCTCGTTTTGCGGCAAGTGCCACCCTATTGCATCTTTGGCCGGTATCTATCCTAGCGGACGATATGTCGATCACTGTCAAGGATTCAGGCGATCATGATTGATTAGAAGTCGGCGTCCTTGCCTGGGGGCAATATCTTCCAAGACAAGCAGACCTTGGCCGAGAGGATGGCGAAATAACTCGAAGGGCCGGAACAGGTATTTAAGGCAGTCAAAGCCGCTTGAACGGCTTAATTGCCTCCACGGGCGTTTCTCTGGTCGGTTAGGATCATCATGGTGACATCATCCACAGCCTTACGGCGAAGCTTGATGAGGTCCAGCACGCGCTCATCGGAGAGAAAGCGCCAGAGAACTTTTGGGTTAGGGTACCGGTAGGCCCCAACCACGTCCCACTGACCTTTAGGGCCAACCAGATCAAGTGCTACGACCCCCTGGGTTATGGGTTTTACGCCATATTCTTCCAGTACAGGGCCAATGCCATCCTGATACTCACGCCACGCGGCGTCTGAACGGCCATCGGCAAGATCATGGCGAAAGCGTATCATAGACAACACAATGATCGGGTCATCAGGCGGCAATTTCTTGATCGCCTGCAGTGCATCGTAAGTTGGCTCAATCTCGTCAAATAGCCCCATGCATCCAAGGAACATTCAACCCGCGCGGAACGCAAGCCAGCCGCGCAGCGTTTCACTGCGTTTCCATCGCGTTACGAAGTGAAGAGCTGCTTCTTGGGGCCAGCATAGCCAAACAGCCAAGCAGCCACTTTGCGCTTTTGAATCTCTTCGCTGCCCTCGGTAATGCGATAGCGGCGGTGATGGCGATAAATATGCTCAAACGGCTTATGGCGGGAATAGCCGATGCCACCATGGACCTGCATGGCCTGATCGGCCGCCTCACAGCATAGTCGGTTGGCCCAGAAGTTACACATGGACACTTTGTCCGACAGGCGCTTTTCGACTTCTGGCTTGGTCATCTGATCCATCTCCCAAGCGGTCTTATGGATGAGAAGGCGCAGCATTTCAGCTTGGGTGGCAAGTTCTACCAAAGGCCATTGAATGGCTTGGTTTTTCGCTAGGGCTTCGCCAAACGGTTTGCGCTCGCGGGCATAAGCCACACTTTCTTCGATACAATAGACAGCCGCGCCTAAGGAGGATGCCGCTTGGCGGATACGGTTCTCATGGACGAAGTGTTGCGCCAGTGCCAAACCAAATTCAGGTGGTCCAAACAACGCGCTATCGGGCACCCAGACGTCTTTGAAGCTGACGCGTGGATGATCTGTCGGCATATTGAAGGTCCACAGATATTCCTCGATCTTCACGCCGGGGTCGTCGGCAGGCACAAAGAAGCAAGAGATGCCGCGCGCTTCACCAGCTTTTCCACTTGTGCGCGCAAAGAACATGCAATGGGTGGCGACATGCATCCCGGTGATCCACATTTTCTCGCCATTGAGCAGCCAGCCGTCCGCGCCATCGCGCAACTCACGAATACCGGTGCTTTCCATATGGGTGGCGTCAGACCCATGATTAGGCTCTGTTAGGCCAAAGGTCGCGATGAACTCGCCGCGCAGGCTTTTAGGCAACAAAGTGGCCTTCTGCTCCGGCGTACCAAAGTCGCGCAGCATTAATGCGCCCGGCATATTGCCGACGATGGAATGCTCATTTTGAAGATCATTATGCAGGCCCAAGCCCTTTTTGGCCAAATGCTCTCGGATGATCGCCATAGCTAGATTGCTGCCATCTTTGCCGCCGAACTCAGCCGGTAGGGCAAAGCGATAGTGGCCCGCAGCATCTGCCAGACGACGTGCTTGACCCAGTAGGTCTTCCCACTCGTGGCGCGGCAAGCCTTGGTTCTCAAAGTCGGTGCGCGCATACTCGCGACGATGGTCAAAAAAACGGATATTGTCGTCGGCTTCTTCCAAAGGCTTGATTTCGCGCGCTATGAAATCATCAAGCTCAACCAAATAATCTGCGATGTCCTTGGGTATGGTGAAATCCATGGTGTGCCTCCCCTGCATTTTTCCCATCTACGGGCTTTATGCATGACCTTATCGACAGGGCGAGGCGTTGCAACTGATTTGTGGGATGTTCCAAGGATATGCTCACGCTCTCTAACAAAATTGTGACTGCTGAATAAAATACAGTATGTTCATTTTTCTCTTGCAACCTTTCACGCCAGCGGCTAGGTTCACGACAACGAGGACAAAAGCCCGTTATTCTGAAACCTTTTTTAGGAGCCTCCCCATGCGCTTCAAGACACTTGCCGCTGGATTTGCGTTTGCTTTAACCGCTACGGCAGCCCTTGCTGCTTACAACAACGTTGTTGTGAAACTGAAAACCCCCGTCGCTGAAGCTTCGGACAGCGTTATCGTTTTGGGCGCTGCTTGGAGCTGCGCAGGCGACACCTGCACCTCCGTGCTGGACCGCAAGTCCGCACAAGTTCGCGATTGCCGCCAAGTTGCACGCGCTCTCGGCCCTGTCGCCAGCTTCGCAGTTGGTAGCTCGAGCCTGGACGAAGCAGGCATCGCAGCCTGCAATGCTGCAGTTAAATAAACCCAAGGCGTTTCTCGGGTTTAGAGTTGGCGCTCAACTATGGCCCAACTCAATCATAGACCATTTCATGGCAAGCTGAGAGAAACACCAGCTTCTAGACAAGGCGGGCCCTAAATGGTTCGCCTTTTTTACTGGGCGAACTCAGCCAGCTGCCGCCAATTGTGCTGGTTCTTCGGCCTCTACTTCGCCTGACAAAGCTTGATGGATCGCAGCAAATAGGACTTCGGGTCGGATCGGTTTGCCGACATGGGCATCCATGCCTGATTCCAAGCATTCCTGCACATGATGGGTCATGGCATTTGCCGTCAACGCGATGATCGGCGTGCGCTCGAGCTGTCGCACACGCTCCAGCTCACGAATCCGCGCCGTCGCCTCTGGACCAGACATAATCGGCATTTGAACGTCCATCAAGATCAAGTCGAACTTGTCTTGGCTCCAAAGTTCCACAGCAACTTGGCCGTTTTCAGCAAAGACCGGCTCAATGCCAACTTGCTGAAGGAACATCTGCAGCACGAGGCGATTATGCGCATTATCTTCGGCAGCAAGAACGCGGACCGACGTTGCGGCTTTACCACCTTGGGCCCGAGATTCTTCAAATTGGCCAGCATCAGTGCGCTCGGGTGCCATCCCTAATGGCAAGGTGACCGTAAAGCGGAAGACAGAGCCTTCGCCAACACGGCTTTCCATATCAATCTGGCCGCCCATAAGCGCTGCCAATTGCTTACAGATCGCAAGGCCAAGGCCTGTACCACCGAACTTACGATTCGTGGCGGTTTCGGCTTGGCTGAAGGGCTCAAACAGACGGCCCTGGACGTCCGGCTCAATGCCGATCCCGGTATCCTTAATCGCAAATGAAAGAGCGCGGCGGCCTTCGCCTGCGTCATTAGCGGCGATGGTCACTAGGACACTACCGTTTTGAGTAAATTTTATGGCGTTGGAAACGAGGTTGTACAGAACTTGCTTAATCCGCGTTGGGTCACCCAAACACCAGATATCGGCGTTTTGATCAACATTCACGGCAAAGCTGATGCCCTTCTGGTGCGCACGCAGCGTGAACATGGCCTCGGTTGAACGCACGATCTCCATCACATTGAAATCGAGCGATTCCAAAGCAAGCTTACCAGCTTCGATCTTGGCAATATCCAGCACGTCGTTCAGCAAGGCCAACAACGTATCGCCACTGTCCTGTATCACGGCCAGCATCCGCAACTGACGATCGTCTAACGGCGTGCGCGACAAAGCGTCAGCCATGCCGAGCACGCCATTCATCGGCGTGCGAATTTCATGACTCATTTGAGCTAAAAAGGCCGATTTTGCGTGGTCAGCAGCTTCAGCGGCGGTCTTCGCCATCTCGAGATCTCGGGTGCGCTCGTCGATCCTGGCTTCCAAAGTGCTTGCATGCAGCGCCAAAGCATCGCGGGCCTCTACCAAATCTTGCGCTTGGCCACCGAATAATGCGGCAACCCGAGCCCAACATAAGCCTGCCCCCACCATACAGGCTAAAAGGGCCGCAAGGCCTCCACTCAACAAAAGGAAGGCTGCATCGATTTCCACTTTTAGGCTGGTCGCGATTTCGCGCCGAGCCTTTTCCAATTGGCGCGCTTTTCTTGTTCCAGCGATGGCGTAGGATTGAGACTGCAACAGCGCCTTTGCATCGGCCTGACGACCCGCTGCGGCGAGCAGTACGGCTGAATCCTCAATCGCACCCATTTCTCGAGTGGCCGTGTAAATCTTAGCAAACGCGCTCTTTTTCGTTGTTTTTGGTGCCAACTGAATGGCTTTTTCAATCAAAGCCTCGCGCGGCTCATTTAGAGCTACAAAGCGCTCGCGATCTTCAGGACGACCCATTTGGGTAAAGTCATCGGCAGCTTCGGTAACGCGCTGATCGACCCACGTAGCCTCACTCCATGTCCGCTCAAATTTGGCTAAACGCTCTGCCTGTGAAGATAGATTCCGGACAGCCGACAAAGCAATTACCGCACCAACCAGGGTCCCCAGTACCGAAAGTATGAGAGCGGACCACAGCCAAGAGCGTACGTTGCGAGTTTGTGTCATACCTTAGGATGGCACAAAAGCTTCAAAACGAAGTTAACGCACTAAAATCACGCCAAGGCCCTTAACCTGAATGGGGATAACTACATCCGATTTCGTAATGGCAACAGTTCTGGGAAATTGCCCGGCTCCTTCGCCGCATTAGCACGGAAGGCCTCTGCCATGTGAGCCGGGCTGAACATGCCGGCCTGCCAAGTGGCAATATAATCCAATCCATCTCGGATCGAATGATCGCGTGCATAATTGATCATCACCTTAGAGCCCGTGACCGCCAAGGGTGCCTTTGAGGCAATTTCGCGAGCGGTTTCCATCACATGGGCAACCAAGGCTTCATGGGTGTCAAACACCTCATTTACGAGCCCAATTTCCTTGGCCTTAGCCGCGGTGAGACGCCGACCCGTGTAAGCTAATTCGCGAACCCAGCCTTCTGGGATTAGTTTGCACAAGCGTGGGAATGTGCCGACATCTGCGGTCATACCGATATTGATTTCTTGAATGCAGAAGAAGGCGTCCGCGCTGGCCCAACGAATGTCACAAGCGGAAATAAAGTCGACAGCCCCGCCGATGCAACCACCCTGTACGGCCACCAGCACGGGGATCCGAGCTTCGTCTAAGCAGGTAAACGTGTTTTGGAGATGATGCACATGCAGGCGGAAGCTTTCGCCGCGCGTCTCGCGATCTGACACGGAACCTTGGGTGACGCCGTCGCCGCTGGAGAAGACGCTCAAATCCATACCGGCACAAAAGTGCTTTCCGGTTGACGTGATGACGATCACACGGGCACGGGAATTATCGTTGATGTCTTTAACGATCTTGGGCAGTTCATTCCAGAAATCGCGAGTCATTGAATTAAAGGCTTCAGGCCGCTTCATCTGAATATGAGCGATATGATCTGCAATGGTGACATCAAAGCAATTTGAGGTCGGTGTGGACTCGGTGTCGTACATGGTCGCGTTCCCTTTGGCCGTCAGAGCTTAAGCTCTTTTCAATGGACTTTTGTCTTTCAGTCAACCAGCCTACAACAAGTCTGGCTTGAGGTCATCATGTGCCCTAATTGGGTCTTGGTTCAAGTCCAAAATCACGCCAACATGGCCGCAAAGTTGTCCATGTTGAGGAGATCGCGTTATGTCAAACCTAGATGGGGTTCAGCGCCGTAACCTTTTATGGGCGGTCTTGGGCTTGAGTGCCGGATTCGGCTCCGACACCCAAGCCCAAAGCGCAGGCCAGATGCTGGAAGAATTGGCCAAAGCTGCTGCAGCGAAGCGCGCAGGCTTATCTACCGCTCTGCCTAGTTTGGACGATGATTTATTGCGCGCCTATTCTGGCAATGAAGGCGAAGCAGGGATTCGCGCCGCGCTCCTACAAGGGGCTGGTGCTGCAGTTAGCCGCCTGGGCAAGACTGACGGTTTCTGGGGCGACAAACGTGTACGCATTCCTTTGCCAGAGCCACTGGCCTCCTTACAGAAGCGCCTAAGCCCTTTGCGCCTAAGCGTCCCGCTCGATAATTTTCAATTGCGACTCAATCGCTCCGCCGAAGCCATAATGCCCAAGGCTGGCTCTATTTTTATCGACGCCATCGGTAGTCTCACCATTAAAGATGTTTTGCAGGTGCTGCGCGGCGGCGATACAGCCGGCACGGATCTATTGAAGGCCAAATCCTATGCTGGTCTGATAGATTTGATGACACCACCGATGGCAGAAGCGGTGCAAGCGTCTGGTGCGGGCCCTGCACTGGACCGCATTCAGGCCCGCTACGGGTCTGAGATTGAGCGGTTGGGCGGTTGGGGTAGCCTAAAGAAATATTCCGACGCGCCCATCACCTTACCTGCGCCGGCACCGCCAGAAGTACTTGCCCCTGTCGCGCCGCCACCAAAAGCCGCTACCGTGGCCACCAAAGCAAAAGTTGGCACCACGAAGTCCAAAGCTGTGAAGGCACTTCCCGTGCCTCCCTCGCCGCCTGTACCGCCTCCACCCGTTGTTTTAGACAACCCTCTCAAGAACCAATTGATCGGTTTTGCCGTAGACCGCGCACTGGACGGCTTGTTTGTCTATATTGGCGAAGAAGAACGTGGGATTCGTCGTGATCCTGCCCGTCGAGGGACAGACCTTTTGAAGCGCGTGTTTGGTAGCCTGTGAGCGCCGAACCGAAACCCGGGAAGCAGATTGCGAGTGGGACAAATTGTTGAAACGCGCCTCGTCCAAACTTTGGCCGAGGGCACAATGGCGGGTCTGAAATGGGCCACGCCGTCGCAAATGGATCAAGCCCCCGCTTTGGTCTTCTTCCACGCTAACGGGTTTTGCGCGTCAACCTATCGGCAGATGTTACAGCCCGTAGCAGAAGCCATTGGTCGCCCGGTCGCGGCCTTTGACATGCGCGGCCATGGCCGAACCCGTTTGCCAGACGACCCAGACCGGCAAGACAATTGGAATCGCTTCGCCCGCGATATTGCCGCCTTGCTTGCCCAAATTGCCCCAGAAGGAACAGTCCTCGCCGGCCACTCCATGGGCGGCACGTCAAGCCTGTTGGCTAGCGCGCTCCGACCAGATCTCGTGAAAGGTCTTTGCCTGTTTGACCCAGTGTTGGCACCCGCCCCCTTTTACTTTTATGCCCATATGCCATGGGTGTTTGGCCTGTGGCGTAGCCAATTTCCACTCGCGAAAGCGGCTGGCCGCAGGCGCGCTGTGTTCCCGAGCCGGCAAGCCGTCTCAGATGCTTATACTGGGCGCGGGGCTTTTAAGTCTTGGCCCGCCGCTATGCTAGCGGATTATTGCGATGATGGCTTTGCCGACATGCCCGATGGTCAGGTCCGCCTATCTTGCGCCCCCGCGTTTGAAGCAGCCTGCTTTGCCGGCCAACGCCATTATCCACTTCACGCGATCAAATCCCTCAAGGCGCCTGGCCGTTTGTTGCGCGGTGCGCGGCATTCCACAACGGTCGCGACGCTGATCCCGCTTCTGACCCGCAATGGCATTCAAGTCGACACGATCCCTGAGACCAGCCACTTTCTGCCCATGGAAAAGCCAGAAACCTGCTCGCAGGCACTCATTGACCTCATCCAATCGGTTTAATCAGGCGCTCTTCCAAACGTGCCCGCGACTGCGGCGGGATCGGAATGACTTTGCGGGCGACAAGATCAAATGTGACCGCCACCGCTTCACAAATGCAGAACACTTCGCCCGTGACGGGATGGGTCAAGACATGCTTGAGCGTGTTGGTTTTTTCCGCCACCTCAGCCACCCCTGTATAGACCGCCATAAAGTCACCCGCCCCCGGCCAGCTTTGATAATCCAGCCGGTATTCAAGAACCGCTGCACCAGCTTTACGGGGTTGGCCATCTTGGGCACTCAACTCAGCTGTGGCTTGATCGCGCCAAGCGGTCATAAGGTTTGGGACCGCCGTTGAAACCCGCCCGATCATGCCTTCAGGATAGAGGCGGTTGAAGACATCCACATCCTCTACACGAACTGCCGATAGACCTACTTGTTGAAAGCCACGCGCCACCAAAGTTTCGGCCTCAAATAGGTCCGTCGGGCTATCAAACGCAATCGAGCGCGGGCTGCCATGCTTTGGCACCTCAACGATTATCGCAGCTGCTAGCGCCCGGGTACGCTCTGGCCAAGGATAAGTTCTACCCGTTTTGGCTTCGACGTGAGCCATAGTGGACAAGAAAGTCGCGCCAATGGCCCCGTCAAGTGTGTGGACAATCTCACCATAAAACGTGATGTCGGTCTCGCTGAGAGAGACAACGCCGCCACGGAAGAACAAAGGAGCGCCCTCGCGCGCCTCTTTTAGGAACCTGATATGCTGGCGGAGCGGCAGCAAAGTCGCGGTGGCTTCTGGCGCATAGGCGCGTTCACAGCCAAGCTCGGTCGCCATTAGCATCATGCCATCCAGTGCGCGACGAACCCAGAAGCGCACATTCATGTGCCCCATTTCGTCGCATTCCCAAGCTTCGACACTGCCGCGCCAATAATCCCGCATTCTCTTATCCTGTTCTTTTTATGCTTAAGCGGCCAGCGCGCAGTCTTGGCATTGACCGCGCCCCTCCACGACAAGGCGGGTTAGATGAAATCCCTGCACCTCAGCGGCCTTCTCAAGAATATGCGCGACTTCGTCATAAGCGACTTCAGTTGCTTTTAGGCACGTATTACACACAAAAAGCGCCATGGGATGAGAATGACCGGCGTGGTTGCACGCGACAAAAGTTGCATCTTGTTCGATCCGATGCACCAAGCCCAACTGGCACAAAAAGTCGAGCGCGCGATAGACTGTGGGTGGCTTGGTGGCTTGCCCGCCTTCACCGGCTTTGCTTATCAAATCATAAGCTTTCATTGGCGTTTCAGACGCGGCAAGGATTTCCAATACCCGGCGGCGTGGTGCGGTAAAGGCCATGCCTGACCGCTGACATAGGGCCTCTGCTTGACGAATAAGATCGTGCATGTGCGCCTCCTTGATCGTGACGAACTTTCTGTTTGTTCATGCCTGAGTTTGGCGTGCATGGAAAATGTCCTTTGCACTTGCAAGGCCGACAGATTGGGGTAGGTAGTGTTATGTAATAACATAATAGGAATCCCTCCCATGACGCCTGCGCTTTACACCCTTCTCGCCTTGGCCGCTCCAGAGGCACCACCACCTGCCCCAGTAGCGCAGCCCCGACCGGTTGAAACCATTGTGGTAACTGCCAGCTCGCTGGGGGATCCGTCTGACGCCATCAGCCAAGGCGTGGCCGTGATCAATCGTGGCGAAGCCTTACAAGCCTCCATCAGCGGCGGGATTGGGGAAACCTTGGCGGGCATCCCTGGCGTTCGTTCCACTTTCTATGGCGTCAATGCCTCTCGCCCCATTGTACGCGGTTTGGGAGAGGATCGGATAAGATTGGTGCTGAACGGGCTGCAAGGCATTGATGCCTCCACCATCTCGCCAGACCACGCCCCCGCCATTGATGGTTTAGACGCAGAAGGTATTGAGGTCCTGAAGGGGCCGGCCGCCTTGCGCTACGGCGGCAATGCGGTTGGTGGAGTGGTCAATGTCGTCGATGGCCGCTTGCCAACCAAGCTGCCTGAAAAACCATTTGCCGGCGAAATATTCCTAGCAGGTTCAAGCGCAGAAGATGCCGGCACGGCTGCCTTCAAGCTAGTTGGTACGCGCGGAAATGGTGTCTTTCGGGTCGATGGTTTCCGCCGTGAGGGCCAAGATTACAAGATTCCGGGCTACTCCCAAACTGCCGCGCTACGTGCCGTGACAGGCGATGACACCGAAGGGACTGCCTTCAATACACGCGGCGAGATTTGGGCCTTAGGTGGTAGCGTCGCGCGCATCACCGATAAGACCAGCCTTGCGCTAGCCACCCGTCAAACCAAGTCCAATTATGGCATTCCCGGCGAAGAAGCTTTCATCGAACTCAACCAAACCCGCTATGATTTCCAAGCCTCTATCAAGGATTTGGGCTTCCTCGACACTCTGACATTTTCCATCACGACAGGCGATTACACGCATAGTGAGATTGAGTTCGACGGCGCCATTGGCACAGTCTTCACCAATGAAGGCTATGAAGGCCGCCTTGAAGCCCGCCACCGCTCCATCGGGGATTTGGACGGTGTCTTCGGCCTACAATTTGCCTCCAATGACTTTGCGGCAGAGGGCGATGAGGCCTTCATCCTGCCTGTGACCATTGAAACGGTCGGCGCGTTCTGGGTTGAGCGTGTCAATCAAGAAAATTGGGGCGCTGAAGTCGGTGCCCGCTATGAACAACGCGATTATTCTGGCCTCGCAGGAGCGCGCACTTTCGATCTGGGTAGCTTCTCTGCCAGTGCATTCTTGAAGCCTACTGACGGCCTGCGCCTGTCTCTCAATGCCGGCTACACAGAGCGTGCACCTACAGAAGTCGAATTGTTTGCAGATGGACCCCACGCGGCCACGCAAGCTTTTGAAATCGGCGACGCGGATCTTAAGACTGAAACGGCAATCAGCCTTGAAGGTGTTGTGCGCTGGCAGATCGCTGGCGCGACCGTCGATCTCAGCGTTTGGCGCTCCAGTTTCGATGGCTTTATCGCGTTTAACCCAACCAATCTGATCGAGGATGACTTACCGGTTTTTCTGGTTAGCCAGAAAGATGCCACCCTTACCGGGGCTGAACTTCATGTTACCTGGCTCATAGGCGAAGTTGGCAGTTGGTCCGTGGTTGGGGATGGCGGGATCGATACCGTGCGCGGCAGTTATGATGGGGGCGGCGCTATTGCCCGTATGCCACCTGCAATGTTGACCCTCGGCCTTGAAGCAAAGAGCCCTCAGATGCGGGTGCGCGCCGAAGTGCAATCCATCGCCGAACAGACCCGAACTGCCACATTTGAAACCAAAACCGAAGCCTCAACCGCCCTTAACGCCCTTTGGTCTTGGCGGCCCGTTCAAAGCAATGACCGCATTGAGCTGTCCTTTGAAGGCCGGAACCTGACCAATGAAGACATTCGCGAACACACGTCTTTCTTGAAGGATTATCTACCCAAGCCGGGTCGTTCGATACGGGTGAGCTTAAAGGGGTCGTTTTAGAATGACTGGGAGGTTCCCAATCCGCCGCACGCGCCACTGTACGCCCTCAATTGTCCGGACAAATTTTTGGTGACAAGTCGCAAAGGGCCACTTAAGAAAGACGCAGAAGAGGAGCTGTCATGACCCACCTATCTGTCCGCCACCTATTTATCGGATTTACTGCTTGCCTAGCAGCGGTCGCCACGACGGCGGACGCTGCGCCCAAGAAAAAGGCCCCAGTAGCGGCACCTGCCCCGGCTGCCGCGCCATTGGACTTAACCACCCCTGAAGGGGTGCTGGCTGCCAACCGCAAGATGCAATGCGACATGCGCGATGGCGTGGCTGTGACCTATTATTGGGCAGGGGATGCCTATTCGCGTCGCCAAGGCGAAGCTGACAAGCTTCTGTTCCGCGCCGAAGGCATGAACATCCGCCATTGCGTGACGGTGAAGGACCCCGTGCGCGGGCTAGGCTATCGCCTGATTTCGCGCGAGTTATTGATCTATACCGACCCCAAGACCGGCAAGGTATTGAGCAAATGGACCAATCCTTGGACCGGTGAGGTGCTCGACGTGATGCATGTCGCCAACGACCCGGTGAACTCCACCTCTTATGTGATAGGCCGTGATGGCCAGCCACTCCGCTGGACTGGCACCATCAGTGGCGACCATTGGTGGACCAATGTGACCGTGCCATTGTTCTATACCAACCCTTTGGCTGGCAAGTATCAGGCCGAAGTTGGTGGGATTTATCACGCTACCGAAATGTTTAATTTCGCGGGTACGGTCTCGGATATTGTCGATCCGACAAAAACGACTGCAGAAGCCAGTGTCGCTTGGGTGCGGATTTCAGACTGGCTGCCGTGGATGCGGATGAGCGGTCGTGAGGGCGAAATTTACTTCAACACCAATGGACGCAAATTGGACAATTGGGACCAGATGCCCGCTGTGATGAAGGATGAAATTGCCAAGAATTACCCAGCTTGGACATCGCCTCCTCCGTTGGATGACGCCCGTCCAAACGAAACATCTTGGACCTATTTCCTTGATATCAAAGAAGGGCGTAAGACCCTGCCGAAACGCGATTAATGGAACGAAGGGCTCAAAGCACAGCTTTGGGCCCTTCTTCTTTACCCAATCTGGGCGCCATTCCGAAAGGCCTTACATGAAACTCTATGGCGAACATAATCCGGCCCCGAACCCCCGTCGCGTTCGGATCTTCTTGGCTGAGAAGGGCATAGAGGTTGAGCATGTGCATATCCCGATGCGGCAAGGGGCGCATAAGACCCCGGAATTTTTGACCAAGAACAGCCTTGGCCAAGTACCAGTCCTAGAGCTCGACGACGGCACCTGCATCAGCGAGAGCGTCAGCATCTGCCGCTATCTTGAAGCCCTTCGGCCCGAGCCGCCCTTGTTTGGCACCACGCCGCTTGAGATTGCCAATATCGATATGTGGATCAGGCGGGTGGAGTGGCAATTGATGAGCCCGATTGGCCAAATCTGGCGCCACGCTCATCCCTATACGGCAGCCCTTTTGACCCAATATAAGGACTTTGGCGAAAGCAACCGCGCCCATGCCGACCGCGCCTATCACTGGCTCGACCGGGAAATGACCGACAATGCCTATATCGCAGGGGACGCTTTCTCCGCTGCTGACATCATGGCCTTGTCCATCGTCGATTTCGGTTCCTTCATCGGCACCCCCATCCCGGATGATTGCGGCCAGCTGAAAGCCTGGCACGAACGGGTCAGCGCCCGGCCAAGTGCGGCAGCTTAGCCCTGATAATTCAGCCGCAACCCCGGGCGGTCCCAGCGCATTTTGGCCAAGCGGCCGGTTGAGGACAGGGTGATATAGGCGTCACACATATCGGCTCCGCCAAAGGCGATATTGGTCGTCATCAGATCGTCGGTAGGCACAAGGGTGTGCGCACCGGTTTCCGGATTCATGCGCGTGATGCCTGGATTGATCAGGGTGGCAATCGCCACGGTGCCATCTGCTTCTATCGCCAAGCTATCAAACAGCGTCCATTGATCGACGCGGCCGACGACCCGCGCCGCACGAAACGGGCTGACCGGGGCAATTTGCCCGGGCCCTGCGACGTCGAAAGCATAAAGCCTGCCTTCCATCGTGTCGGCCATATAGATGGTCTTGCCATCGGGGCTGAGACCCACGCCATTAGGTGAGGTATAGCTGTGCGAGAGCTCATGCGCCGATGCCGCACCCGGCGTCACATAGAACAAGCCGCCATAGTCGCGGTGGCGGTGGTGGCTTTTGCCGTGGTCAGTGAAGTAAAATCCGCCATGGCGGTCAAATACGAGGTCGTTCGGGCCACGCAGGGCATGACCATCAATCGTATCGAACAGGCGCTCGACCTTGCCCGTGGTTAAATCCACTCGCTCAATCCGCCCACCGGAATAATCCTCTGGCTCATGCCCGGGCACCATCAGGCCACCAAAGTCAGACCAAGCAAAGCCACCATTATTACAGATATACATCGCCCCATCAGGACCAAGAGCTGCCCCGTTCGGCCCACCGTCCAAATGCACAATGGTCTCGGTCTTGCCATTCCAATAGCGCGTGAGATTACCCGATTTGATTTCAACAAACACGACAGAGCCATCATCAAACACCACAGGGCCTTCAGGGAATTGCAAACCCGTTGCGAGGATTTCGAGTGTCATGTGTTGTGCTCCCAAATCTGTTTTTGCCTTGCCTCAAAATCGTGCAGGCTTACCTCATCATCACGGCTCTAACGCCGTTCAGCAAGACCAAAGCCGAAAAATAGACTGCACGGACCGGACAAATTTTGAAGCCGTACGCACATTACTGATGCGTAATTACCCCGTTGTGGCTAGGCGTAGAAATAATCAGCTTCATTACCGCTGGCGCATGTCGCGCGCACTCGCACCCGTGACTTGTTGATCGACCTACCTCGTAAAAGAATATTACTCCCTGGAAATCCATCCATTCTTGGGAAAATTACAGGTAAATCTGGGCCGCCGACTAGTCCCATCATCTGCCCCTGCGACCTAACCAAAGCCCAAGCCGTAAGTCTTGCGGGGATAGAGGGCACCCGCTGACCTAACGGCCAGCGGGTGCGTTTTGTTTTAGCGCGGAGCCATACGGATGGCACCGTCCAGGCGAACATCTTCACCGTTGAAATAGCCATTGGTGATCATGGTCAAAGCCAATTGCGCATATTCATGCGGCAAGCCCAAACGTTTTGGGAAGGGCACGCTCATGGCCAAAGCGTCTTTAACAGCGTCGGGCGCTGCATTCATTAAAGGCGTGTTGAAAATGCCGGGCAGGATGGTGTTGACGCGGATACCTTCGCCCATCAAATCGCGCGCGATTGGCAAAGTCATGCCAACAACCCCACCTTTTGAGGCTGAATAAGCGGCTTGGCCCATTTGACCATCTTCGGCCGCAACCGATGCCGTGTTGACAATGGCACCGCGCTCGCCGTCTTCCAGTGGGTCCAAAGACAACATGCCAGCAGCCGACTTGGCGATACAGCGGAAGGTGCCGACCAGATTGATCTGGATGATCATGTTGAAGGAATCGAGCGGGAAGTGCTTGATGTCGCCCGTTTTCTTATCGCGGCTGGCGGTTTTAATTGCATTGCCCGTTCCCGCGCAATTAACGAGGATACGTTCTTGGCCATTGGCGGCGCGTGCTTGGGCAAAGCCAGCGTCCACGCTTTCTTCGCTCGTCACATTGACCTCACAGAAGGTGGCACCGATTTCGGCAGCGACTTCTGTGCCGCGCGCCACATTCATATCAAACAGCGCGACCTTCACGCCATGTGCCCGCAAGGCGCGCGCTGTGGCTTCGCCCAGACCAGAAGCGCCACCGGTCACGATAGCTGCGATTGAATCGTCTAATTGCATGTTTGGAAACTCCCTGAGTTTGTTTACGATCGCGTCTTATTGTGGGGCGCTCGGGTAGGCAATTAGCTGTCTCTCAGCTAAACGCAAGAACACCGTGGTTGGAATTACTGGAATAGGCCAATTTTGTCTTCACCCCTCCCCCCTTTAGCGTCCCTAAAGAATAAAACCATTCTGCAGGTTGTGCCTGAAATGGCAACTGGCGGCGTTGAGCGGACAACCCTAGAAGTCGCCAGTGCCATTATCGAAGCTGGTGGCCGAGCCTTGGTTTTCAGCGCAGGCGGGCGGTTGGTGCAGGAACTAGAAGCGGTCGGTGCTGAGCATATCTATGGCGAAGCGAACTCAAAAATGCCTTGGACCGTCTTTGTGTCCAACGTGTCCAAGCTCGTCCAAATCGTGCGGCAAGAAAGGGTCGATATTGTTCATGCTCGCTCGCGCGCCCCAGCCTGGAGCGCCCTATTGGCAGCGCGCCGCACGAAGACGCCTTTTGTGACGACCTATCACGGGATTTATAACGCCAAATCAGGCCTCAAGCGTTGGTATAATAGCGTGATGGCGCGCGGCGACCGGGTGATTGCGAATTCTGGCTATACGCGTGACCATGTCCTTGAAGAGCACCAAATCGACCCCGACAGAATCGAAGTCATTTATCGCGGCGTCGATGTCGACGCGTTTGACCCGCAAGCTGTTTCACACAAGCGCCGCGAAGAACTTGCCAGCCAATGGGGCGTCGCACTTCAAAGCCCGCGCCCGCGCGCCATTCTGCCAGCCCGCCTGACCGCGTGGAAGGGCCAGAAGGTGATGTTGGAAGCATTGGGGCAATTAAAGAGCGCAGGCGTGGAGATTGACTGCCTCATGGTGGGCGACACGCAAGGCCGCGACAGTTATAGGGCTGAGCTTGCCCAAGATATTCGCAGCTTGGGCCTTGAGGGCCAAGTCCATTTGGTCGGCCATTGCAACGATATGCCAGCGGCCTTTTCCTTGGCCAACTTCGCCGTCACCCCGTCCACTGAACCCGAGGCGTTTGGCCGCACAGCAGCCGAGGCGCAAGCCATGGGCTTGGCCGTCATTGCCTCGGACCTCGGAGGTGCGCGCGAAACTGTGGAAGACGGGGTTACGGGCTTTCTGAGCCCTGCCGGGGATGGTAAAGCCTTGGCCGATTGTATCGGCCGACTTTTGGCGCTGTCACCCGTAGAAATAACGGCGATGGGCGCTGCCGGCGCAATGCGGGTGCGGTCGCGCTTTACGACCCGCGCCCTTCAATTGGCCACAGTGTCGCTTTACCAGCGGCTGGTCAAAGCATAGAAGTGGCAGGAACGGACGTGAACCCGGAGCGGATCTTAGTTATAGTTTTGGGCAGTTTAGGCGATGCGGTGTTGGCCTTGGCCCCGCTTGCTATGTTGCGTGCCCATCACCGCGACGCCGAAATCACCGTGCTGACCCAGCGCGGCAATGTTCGATTTCTATCAAAGTCACCTTTTGTCGACCGGGTCGATGTACGCTGGCCGCAGCCCAAGCTTGTAGACAAAGCCAAGTTCATTTGGTCGCTTCACCAAGAACGCTACGCCATGGTCTATGATTTGACCAATAGCGCGGAAAGCGACGCCTTATTCAAGCTATTGTGGCCGTTACAGCCCAATTGGTCGGGCGGGGCAGTTGGCTGCTCACACCCCCATGTCGACCGGACGCGACTGACGCTTCATCGACTTGACCGGCATGCAGAGCAATTGATGACCTGTGGTGTGGGGCCCAAGGAAGGCTTTGCACCTGGCCTATCGCCCTTGCCGGACCTCGACTGGGTCGAATCAGTAGTGAAGGATCACACCAAGCTTTCCCCCCGCCATCATGGCATTGGCGAGCCCTTTGCCTTTCTCGCCCCGGAAGGCCCGGCAGCAGATCCCACAAAGCGCTGGCCGACAGCACGCTATGGAGAATTGGCCTTGGCGTTAGAGACCCGCGGTATTCAGCCAGTCTTGGTAGGTGGGCCTGCGGCGGTTGAACTGGCTGTTGAAATTCGCGCTATTGCACCCAAAGCCCTCGACCTTGTTGCTCGTCTCGATGTGTTCCAATTCATTGGTTTAGCAAAACAATCCATTCTTGCGGTTGGCTCTGAAGGCGATATGGCCATCATTGCGGCTGCCGCTGGCGCGCCAACATTGGCGATCATCAACCCGAACGAAACCAGCGTCCGGAAAGCCGCGCCGCGTGGCACAGCGACCGTGGGCCTTGTCGCGCGCAACTTCGATACCATTCGTGTTCAAGATGTTTTGGCCGCTGCACGCGCAGTAACGCCGACAATTCTTGAAGCACAAACATCATGACGCCTTGAAGGATTGTTCATTTACATCCATTATCTAGATGTGCCCGGTGAAACCCGGGATAAAGGCATTTGCGGCACCACACCGCGTAATTTATGGAGAGACGAACATCAGACGCCCTATGGCTGCAACGCCCACTAAAGACGGCCCCCGTATCAATGAAGATATCCGCGCACCGCGCGTGCTTCTGATTGACGAGAATGGCGAAAAGCAAGGCGAGATGCCTTTAGCTGCAGCGCTAGATGCCGCGACAGAGGCTGGGCTAGACCTCGTAGAAATCGCAGGAACTGCAAACCCGCCAGTGGTTAAGATCCTCGATTATGGAAAATTCAAATTCCAAGAGCAGAAAAAGAAGAATGAAGCGCGCAAGCGTCAAAAGGTTGTTGAGCTGAAGGAAATCAAGCTCCGCCCGATGATCGACGATCATGATTATGACGTCAAAGCCCGCGCGATGTCCCGCTTCTTCGAAGAAGGCGACAAGGTCAAGGTGACGCTGCGCTTCCGCGGCCGCGAAATGGCGCACCAGCATTTGGGGATTGACCTCTTGATGCGGGTCAAGCGCGACTTTGAAACCATTGCCAAGGTGGAGAGCGAACCACGCCTCGAAGGCAAGCAAATGACCATGGTCATGGCACCACGCACCTAGGCGCTTTATGCTGTGACACCAATGATTGGACCGCCCTCCTGTCTACGCAGGAGGGCGTTTTGTTTGAAGCACAATGCTTCTATGCCGCCAAGGCTTGTGGTTTCGTGATTGGGAAAACAGGGACAAACAAATTGGCTTGCGTGCCATGACCGATGCGGCTGCGAATCTCGACCCGCCCGCCGAGCAATTCACTAAAGCGCTTTGTAACTGCTAGCCCAAGTCCTGAGCCCTCATGGTTGCGGGTTAGACTTGGATCTACTTGCGTAAAGGGCTCGAATATCCGCTCCAGTTGGTCGTTTGGAATACCGCATCCAGTGTCGATTACGCTAAACCAAAGCCAGTCTTGCGTCGCATCACTAAAGGGACGGACACTGAGCGTGACATGACCCCTATCGGTAAATTGACACGCGTTTGCTGCCAGATTGATCAGGCATTGCAACAGACATCTCGAATCAGTCTGCAGCACTGGCAGATCCGGCACGACATCAACCTTCAAGTCGACTGGCTTTGATTTCACCAAATGGACAACGGCCTCCCGGACCTGGTCAAGCAAAAGTGCCAAGTCAACAGTGTCTAATTGTAGGTCGATACGACCTGCCTCGAATTTGGTCAGGTTGAGAATGTCGTTAATCATCGCCAGCAAATGTTTGCCCGCGCGCTTGATGCTATTCACATCGCTGATTGAAACTTTTTCGCCTAAATCCACATCTTCTTTGATAATTTCCGCATACCCGATGATGGAGTTAAGAGGTGTCCGAAATTCATGGCTGATGTTACCAATGAAGCTCGTTTTGACAGCATAGGCCGCTCGCGTTGCCTCGAGCGCATGTGTCAGTTCCTCGGTGCGTACCTTAACCCGCAATTCTAAAAAATCACGTTCTTCACTCAAGGCAAGATGGGCAGCCCTTAAGTCTACGCCAGCCCGATAAAGTACGCGCGCGTTCACTAAGATGATCGCTACCGCACCTAAAAGCGCAAACGATGCAATGCTCGCAATCGTCCACGGGAAGTTTGTCCAGAGGTAGTGGACCATTAGGAATAGCAACATTGTCAAAGGAGGCGTAACCGACGCGACCAAAATACTCAGAGACCGATGTCCATTTAAAATAGAGTAAGTTGCCATTGTGAATAAGGCTATGACCGCAACCAATCGAGTTAACTCGCTGGCGTGCTGCCACAACAAGTAAGTCAGACTTACCCAAGTCATCACCACCGAAAAGATCGCGATTACATAGTATGGTGCATACCTTATCTGTCCCGCCGCGACTTTGGGTCCGCACCACTTAACACAGCCTTCGCCAAAGCTGATGCATGCCAGCCAAGTCAAAGCGATGGTCCAGTTGGTCGCGATTGCAACCATTAGCGCGACAATGCAGGCCATGCCGACTCGCCAATACACTTGATCCTTAGTGTCCTGCTGTGCCTTTGCGACGATTGGGTTCATTGGTTTTGGCTCTATTGGGGGCTTGGCAATCTGAGCGCGACATTCGTTTCCAGCGAGGTCATTGCCGGGTCGCAGTGATTAGTTATTCTGTTGATACACCCTTGTTACGTAAGAGGATTTAACAACCTTTAAATGTCTGGCAAGAAATTCCAAGACTGGCTGAAACCTTATTGAAGTCATATGTTTGGTGGAATCTTGGTTACAATAGAATGGATTGACTTGAAGGCAGCGCCCGGTGCTCAGGCAGTAACGCGCTTCACACCATAGGTTGATGCCCCTTCACAATGCACCGTTTCCTATGATGCTGGCCACAGCCGAACTCCCTTTAAGGCACCATTGAACGTTTGCTTTCGCCTCCCTCCTATTAGGGGCGAGAGGAGCGGCTAATCCACCCTCACCGCGGGGCCAAATCATCCTTCAAGGCGCGGTCCAAGAGTTCCATATCCAGATCAACCGAAGCCAAATCAGGCTCCACCACCGCGCGTTCAAAGCTGGCGAAAGCCTCCTGTAGGCGGCCCAACGTATGGTCGATTTCCTGCAAGCGGGCTTGTCCGGCATGGGCCTCTAGCTTTAGGCGGTCAGATGCCAGATCAGCGGTGGCTGGCAGATAATAGGTAAAGAAGCGTAAGATTGGGGTTAGCTTTTCTGGATGGCTCGCCACCGTGTCCAAAATGGTCAAGGCGTGGCGCGCTAGTGCATCGAGCACGCGGCCGACGTTGAGTGGCACTATCGGTATAGCCGCGCGCAAAACCATAATATGCTCATGGGCCTCAACCAGAAGCGCGTGGCGGGGATCATCATCTTTTGGATCAAAGACCGGCGGACTGGGCAGATCAGCTCCACCTTTATCTTGAAAGAACCGCGGCAAGCCCACCGTTAGAAAGCCATAGAGCGATAGCGCCACCAGCCCCGCTACAATTGGTCCAGACCGGAACTCGACCAGCAAAGCGCCGCCAAGCGCTAAAGACACTGCCAGCGATCCAAAAATGACCCACCACGAGGTTCCAACCCCGCCACGGCGCAGCTTGTCCGACCGAGATGGCGGCTTTGGCATCGCTTAGCCCTTTGTCTTATGCGCGAATTCATCGTCCAGAGATTGGTCGAGCAAGCGCATATCGATCTCCAGGCTGCGGGCATCATGGCCCCGCAGGCGGCTGGCAAAATCGGTGTAAGCAAGATCAAGCTTGCCAATCATGGTATCAATTTCAGCCAAGCGTCCGGGCTCAGCGCCGCCTGCAATCGCACCACGCGCGCCCAATAGGTCGGCGGTGGCAGGCAGATAATAGGTGAATAGGCGCTGGACATCAGACAATTTAGAAGGATCTTGCCGCAAGCCCATCTCTACTTCCTTGACGCGCGCGACCATATTGCGCAAGCGCGCGCCAAGTTCACCTTCGGCTACGCTGGCAGCAGCCTCTAGCCGCACCAGTGCGGGCGCAGCTTCAGCAATGACGGCCTGATGGAGCTTGGGTGAAGCTTCTGGTTCGGGCAAGGCCTCACCATTTGAGCGGGCACGGGCAGCAGCTTCGGATTCGCCAACCTGCCGACGACGACGACCATCATCATCCTCGTCCTCGTCAAAATAGTCATCGTGACTTTTGTCGTAACCCCACAGGTCATCCACGGTGTCGCGCTTGCCACCGAAGAAGCCGAGCGACCCGCCAGCGGCAAAAAATAAACCGATGCCGACCCAGGGATTAAAGCTGCAAATAGCCCAGATGAAGAACCAGAATGCAAGTACACCAAAGGATTGCGGCGAGCGAATCCGAACGGCGAACTCTTCCTTCATCCAATCTTTCGAGCGGCGACGGGACATGAATTAGGTCACGCGCCCTTGCACCAAAGCTTGACGTAATTCCTGAGTCATTTCGTCCATCCGCTTCTCTACCATGGCCCGCTTCTGACGGCCTTCCTCTTGCGTCGAAAGGACACCGGAAATCGTGTCGATCAAATCGCGGTTGGCTTGTTCCAAGGTTTCAAGATCGACGATCCCGCGCTGAGACTGCTCTTCAATCGCGATGGCTTGATCTTTCATCATCGATGATGTTTGGCGCAGCATCTCATTGGTGGCGTCCGTGACGGCCTTTTGCATCGCCAAAGCATCTTCTTGACGGCGCAGCCCCAAGAGCAGGACCATCTTTTGCTTCCACAAGGGGATAGTCAGGCGGGTTGAAGCCTGCAAGCTCTCGACCAAGGTCTCATCGCCCGCTTGCACGATCCGGATTTGTGGCAATTGTTGGATGCCGATTTGACGGGCTTGCTTCAGATAAAAGATGCGCTTTTCCAAACGCTCCATCGCTTGCTGGGCGTCCCGGTAAGCTTGAGCCTCAATCATACCGTCGCCGGTAAGCAAGGCTTCATCTGCAATGGTCTTCAACTCTGGCAGACGGGTTGCTTTAATTTCGGCCGCAAAAGCTTCGCCAGCTTCGACATAGGCGCTGAGCTGCGCGATAGAGGCAGCAGTTTGCTCATGCAGATCGTCCATGACGGCAATGTCACGCCGCAAGCCGTCTTTGCGCTTTTCCAATTGAATGCCGATGGCATCAATCTGGCTGGCAACATCTTCAAACTTGCCCTTGAATTTCTCGATTTCAGCCTTGGCACCACCAAACAATTTGCCGAAGAAGCCCTTCTTCTGCATGGCGGCAGGATCAAGGCCTTTGGCTTTAGCGATGATACTGGTCAACAAAAGGCCGGTGTCGCCAAGCTCACGATTTTGAGTTTGGGCGAGGATCCGATCCGCATAGGCAACCACATTGCGCTGTGCGTTGTCGCCAAAAGTGGCGATAGAAGCCCGGTCATCCAAGGACAATTGGCCGCGAATGCGAGTTAAATCCTTGGACTCAACCTTGATCTCAGGCAATACGGCTTCTGCCGACACCGTATCGACTACGGTGGTTTTGGTGGCATTTGCATCATCACTCATTGGCCTTAAGCCTCCCCATCAACCTTGGTCTGCACAATTCGCCCGTCGGGTTGAGACCCGCTTATTTAAGAGCATTGCCTTGCTTTCGCACTAGGCAAGTGGAATTTTTGCAGTTCTGAACGCCGCGTGACGTAAGTATGTGCGAAATTGTTTTAGATGCGGTGAAGGTGGAGCGGCTGACTGAGCCCTTCAACGACCCGTCCATCTAAGCCCAATAACGTCCGTTTGCGGTCACTTTGCCGCTTTAGGCCCCAGTCAAAGAAAATCGATGCAGCGGCGACTGCAGCAGCCAGCGGCCTTGGCTCCAGGGCTGGCCGTGGGCCCGTCTTTCGGTTTGCGCTTGGGTTTCCGATTAAGCCACCAAAATTGCTGGACCTTATGGGCAGATTTAAGGCGATCAAGCCACTGCCAGGGAGGGCAGGCGGCAGGCTACCTTGCTGGCCTGCCAAAAGGGCCAATGCACCGCCATCAGGCACGCTATTGACGATGCGGGCATTGTCCTCAAGCGGACTTGGCGAGAGTACGAAGGCTGCCAAAACGCGGCCATCGCGCGCAGATGCAACGTCAGAGTTACTAGAGCCCCAACCAGCGAGGCTAAGCGCCATCCAGGCCCCTTCCCCATGTCCTGCGACGCCAACGCGTGTCGCATCCATACGATTGGCCCTTGGCCCTAAGACTTGCGCAGCCTCCGAAGCCATGTCGATGAGAAAGCGCGCTTCAGCCGGGTTCGGGCTGCGCATTTCTCGTGCGTTAGCGACCAAATTTGTACCATCACCGGCTTTTAATCTAACGGCGCGGGGATCATCCAAAGCGATAACGAAATAGCCACTAGCCGCCAGCGCACCGATCAACGGATCATACATCGCACCTTTGCAGCCCGCATCGGGACAAAAGATGATCAGTGGCATGCGGTCAAATACGGTCACGGGATAGGCGATGCGGGCCTGACATACATTGCCATCTGGTGCCCGGATCGAAAAATCACGGGTACGGGCAGCCACGACACCGGTTGACGCTTCATAGACGATCTCAAAGCTATCCCGACCGCGATTAAGCCAAGTCATCGGATTAAAGCCACGTTCAACACCCGTTGGCTTGCCCTTCGACTGGGCGAATGCAGAGCTTGGGCCAAGGACTGATAGGCCTGCCGCATAGACGCCAGACCAAATCATATCGCGCCGCCGAAGGCCACAATATCCCTGTGTGCCTTCTGTTTTGCAGACTCCCATGGTTTCAACAGTGCTCAAACTCTCATCGTCCATCATGGATCACAATCTGCCCTTAGTAGATGTAACAACATTGGCTCGCTTTGTTTCCACAAACCATTTCGACCAGACACATGCCATTGTGTGGCCACTCTTGTTAAGAGGTCAATTGCCATCTAGCCAAACGTGTGATTTTGGGCTCAATTAGTTGTGAACAAGATGAGAGGACATTCCACCTAACTCACTATCGTCCGCTTATAAAGGTTAAAGCATGACAAGTCGTCCTGTCATGCTAAACCCACCTGTAAGGCACAAAAACCAGCCGCGTAAGGTCCCTCCCCCGCTACAGTCTGTGGCGCACAAAACGCAAAGATGCTTAAACAATGACCACCCTAAAGAACGCCTTCGGTTACACCTTGTCGCTTGCCATCATGGCAGTTTCCACAAGCCCCGTATCTGCCCAATCCCTATCAGAAGCTGTCACCCTAGCGTTACAAACCAATCCCGGCCTTGAAAGTCAGCGCGCCAATCTGCGTGCTATTGGTCAACGGCGGGTGCAAGCGGTCGCACAAAGACGGATGCAGATTGGTGGCGAAGCCACGTATGGCCAACAAGAATCCTGGACCCGCTCTATCAGCTCTACCGGTGTGATCTCCAGCCGCCTCGCCACGGAAACGACCCCAACTACTTATGGCGTTACCGCTTCACAACCGGTTTGGCTGGCAGGTCGGGTTAAGGCTGCCATGAGCTTAGCCGAAGCCCAGATTGCCCAAGCCGATGCGCGTTTGGCAGGCAGTGAATTGGCCGTGATGCGCGATGTCGTCATCGCTTATGCCGCGCTGCGTCGCGACTTGCGTACCGTGGAAATCCGTCGTCAGAATCTGACCACTTTAAACCGCCAACTAGAAGCCGTGCGCGTGCGCTTTGATGTTGGTGACGTCACCAAAACCGATGTCGCCCAAGTTGAAGCCCGCCAAGCGGCGAGTACGACGGCGCTTGCAGCTGCAGAAGCAGCCGTAGACGCGAGTCGTTCCGCGATTGAGCGGCTGATTGGACAAGTGCCGACAGAGCTGACGCCCGAGATCAAAGAGGTTACTGGCCCTGCCAGCTTGGACCAAGCACTCCTTCTGGCGCGGGCGAATAATCCAGACCTCGCCGCCATTCGTCTGGGCGAAACAATCGCTCTAGCAGGTGCCAAAGTTATTGAGGCCGAGAACCGGCCTAAAGTTAGCATTCAAGCCAGCCAAGCTTGGGCTGTCGATTCAAGCTTTGACGGCAATCGCAGCGGCAACACGTCTGTCACCGCGCGCCTTTCGGTACCCATCTTCACAGGTGGCCTCGCCAGCTCACGCATCACTGAAGCTTTGGGCAATGCCAACGCAGCCCGCTTTGCCGCAGTTGATGGCGAACGCCAGATTTCGGAACGGACCACCAATGCTTGGCACCAAGCCCGCGTCGCGCGGGTGGCGGTGAACGCTTCTGCAGAACAGGTCAAGGCCGCCCAAATTGCTTTTGAAGGGGCAGAGCTTGAGCAGTCGGTTGGACTTCGGACGACACTTGATGTGCTAATTCAGCAGCAAGAATTGTTGGAGGCCCAATTGGCCCAAGCCCGTGCCGTGCACGACTTGCAAGCAGCCACTATCGCTTTGTCGGCCATAACCGGAATTCTAAATCCCTCGGATCTAGAGGCTACCAGTGCGAATGTTAAAGAGACAGGTCTTCCTTGGCTAACACCGCCTGAAATGCCCTTGGCAGCGGTCGAAACGGCACTGAGTATTGTGCCTCTTCCCAGCCAAGTGTCGGTGAAGGCTGCCGAACGCGCAGGTGGACGGCCCAAGCCTGGCACCAAACGATAAGGCCTGCAGCCGGGCAAATTGGGACTTCTCTTTTTAGGGAAAACACGTCAGAGGTATGCGGATGGTGCATTCGATCCACTCCGAACCTCTGCTTGATGCCACCTTCAGCCCGGCTGAAGACGCGCTGAGCTTGTTGCACGCCACTGCCTGCACGATTGATGAAAAAGGCGGATTGTCTTGGGTTGACCCTGTAAAGGCCGCAGTCTTTTTACAAGTAGATCGACCGCCGGCCCATTTCGATGAGTTGGATTTAGCTGTCGAGGGTGCAGCGTTCCAAGCGCTGCGTCGTGGTCATCCGGTGACAATCCGGCGACCAAGCAATCTCGAAGTGATCGCCAATGTTGCCCACCAGATTATTGTCTTCCGCGAAATTATGGCACTTGCTCCAGAATATGTGCCGCCGTTTTCCCGAGCCGCCAATGATCCTGAAACGGCAATGTTAAAGTCTGCTTTGGCTGACAACCGCATGTGCCTGTTTCGTCAGCCCATCATCTCGACTGCTGATAATCAAATTGTGCGCTGGGAATGTTTATCCCGGCTGATCGAAGTCGATGGACGTATTGTCGCGCCAATCGACTTCATCCCTGCGGCAGAACGGGCCGGCCTTGTCGGGGAATTAGATATCGAGACGCTAAACCTCGCCCTGAGTGCCTTGACACGTGAAGACACGATCAAGCTCGCTATTAATGTCTCCGCCGGGACAATTGCAGATTCCTCGGCATGTAGGGATTATCTCGATATACTAAATCATAATCAGGCAATTTCCGACCGGCTAACGATCGAGATTACCGAATCCATCGCGATCCATGATCTGGATGCCGCTGCCCGATTTGGACAGTCTATCCGCGCTGCGGGTTCTCGCTTGGCCTTGGATGACTTTGGTGAAGGACACACCTCTTTCCGCTCGATCCGAGCACTACCCCTTGATGAGATCAAAATCGACGGTGCCTATGTGGAGAACATTGAATCGCGAGAAGATAGCCGCGCTTTTGTGATTGCGATTGACCAACTTGCCCGGGGCCTTGGTATGGAGACAGTAGCAGAGCGGGTGGAAACAGCGGAAGAAGCTGAAGCCCTGCGTGAGATTGGTGTGATCGGCCAGCAGGGTTATTTTTACGGCAGACCCCGCTCTTCTGGAAAATGATATCCCTAATTGGGGGATGAATGCTCTCAAATTAGAAAAATACTGCACAGATAGAGTTAGAATTAGCCTTTGCCTTCTGGCGTGCGTGCGCTATGTCATGCTGCATATGCGAAATCAGAGAGTCTCACCATGAACGCTTCCACGCCAACACTCCATTTGGACCTTTCCCCTCAGACCGTTCCTGCTTTGCTGGGAGAGAGTGCCGCAGCATTGGCGCCGATTAAGGTTGCGGCTTTGGCCTTTGTTCGCAAGCGTGTGGCCCCGGCTGGCAAAATCGACCGCAAGCTGATCGATCAAGAGCAGCACGTCGTGCACGGTTTGGCGTGGATCGCGACCTATGTTGAGACCTTGCGAGAAGTCGCCAATTGGGCGCTGAAGCTGCAAGATGAAGGCGTCTTTGGCGAAACAGAATCGGCCCTTTCGTGCTTATTGTTCGCGAGCTATTTGTGCGATCTTAAAGGTGGGATTTCAATGAACCAGGGCGAAGTCATTCGCCCAGCAGAACTTGGCCTTGAAGCCATCGTGGAAGAGGCTTTGTCAGGGCCCGCCAGTGCTGCGCTTTTGGCGGCTGCCACCCAAGAACTTAAGACCCGGACAGCGGATCTGGTGGCCCAAGCCCAAGGCAAGGGCACGATTGAAGTCACCGGCCTCGACGAAACCTATGAAATGGTGCGCGACACCTTCCGCCGCTTTGGCCAAGAAAAAGTTGCCCCCTTTGCCCATGGCTGGCACATGCGCGATGAATTGATCCCGATGTCCGTTCTGACCGAAATGGCCGATCTGGGCGTTTTTGGTCTTACAATCCCAGAAGAATTCGGCGGCTCTGGCATGGGCAAAACGGCCATGTGCGTCGTCTCTGAAGAATTATCGCGTGCCTATATCGGCGTTGGGTCACTGGGAACCCGTTCTGAGATTGCCGCTGAGCTGATCTTAACGGGCGGGACTGACGAGCAGAAAAATTATTGGCTGCCCCGTATTGCGTCTGCAGAAACCCTGCCGACTGCCGTCTTTACCGAACCCAATACCGGATCAGACCTTGGTGCACTTCGAACACGCGGCGAGAACAAAGGCAGCCATTGGGAAATCACCGGTAATAAGACGTGGATTACCCATGCTGCGCGCGCCGACATGATGACCTTGCTTGCCCGAACCAAGCCAGAAACCAATAACTTCTCAGGCCTATCGATGTTTTTGGCGCCTAAGCTACGTGGTACTGACGAAAACCCATTCCCCGTTGAAGGCATGACCGGTGGCGAGATTGAGGTTTTGGGTTATCGCGGCATGAAAGAATATGAGCTTGGATTTGACGCCTTCAAAGTGCCGACAGAAAACCTGTTGGGTGGCGTTGAAGGCATGGGCTTCAAGCACTTGATGGCAACGTTTGAAAGCGCGCGCATTCAAACAGCGGCACGCGCCATCGGCGTAGCACAAAATGCCCTAGATCTGGGTTTGTCCTATGCGCTTGATCGGCAACAATTCGGAGACGCCATCTTTGTGTTCCCACGCGTACACAACAAACTTGTGCAAATGGCAGCAGAAATTCTGGGTGCGCGCCAATTGACCTATTTTGCGGCCCGTCAGAAGGATGAAGACAAGCGCTGCGACTTAGAAGCGGGCATGGCCAAGCTTCTTGCTGCCCGCGTGGCTTGGGCAGCAGCCGACAATGCCCTGCAGATCCATGGCGGCAATGGCTTTGCGCTAGAGTACCCCGTCAGCCGCGTACTAGCAGATGCCCGCATCCTTAACATCTTTGAAGGTGCCGGCGAAATCCAAGCCCAAGTCATCGCACGTCGACTGCTCGAAGACTAGTTTCGGCTAGCCCTACCAGTAAAAAAGCCGCTGCCTCGTCTGACGCAGCGGCTTTTTTATTGAAAAAAATCTGTTGACCTAAAAATTCGCCAGCCGGGCCAGACGACGCACTTCAGAAGCGGCACGATCTTCTTTGCTGCCACCTTGGCGACGGCTGATGGCGGGCTGGAATGCAATCGCGGCGTGTTCGGTACAATAGACCGCGCCAGAGCTACATTGGGCACCGCAGAACCCAAAGTCAGGATCGCCTGGGTCACCAATTGGCCATTTGCACATATTGGCGCCCAATTGCAGCACACCAATTAAATCGCCGCGCTTTTGGGGAGGGGTAATGGGCTTTGGCGCTGGCTTGACGCTGGGGGTTGGTGCCGCAGGCGCCAGAGCCTTAACCGCCGACTCCACTTTGGCAGCTACTTGCGAGGGCACAACCAAAACCGGGCGCGGGCGCGCGGTTGGCACCGGAATCCGCTTGATTGGACGAGATGGCGCCGCCCGACCTGCCAAACCTAACCGATGAACCTTGCCAATGACGGCGTTGCGGGTGACACCGCCCAATTGCTTGGCGATTTGACTGGCTGACAGCCCATCCGTCCACAACTTCTTGAGTAGGGTGACGCGATCATCCGTCCAGCCGTTGGTCATGAATATCCCCATATCTTGTGCCCAGCCTTGAAGGCCAGCTAATTGAGTGCCCACCCATAGTAACTTCACGACTTATTAACACAAGGGCTAGTGATAGGGTTTTCCACAAATATGGGCTCCCCTCTACATGTTGATAACACCAGATATTGTGGGTGGACATTTGGAAGCTCGGTCGCGATTTTTCGCGAACTTGTGCGCTATAATGACCCCATTGGCCCGAATCGGGGCAGAGAGGAACCATGCTTATGGATGCCTCAACCCTCGTTGCGCTAATTTCCTCACGGATCTGTCATGATCTTGTGTCCCCAATCTCCGCTTTGACTACGGCGCTGGACATTCTTGACGATGACCACGGTGCAGACATGCGCGAGCAGGCGATGGACTTGATCAGAACTTCAGCCGGACAAGCTGCTGTGAAGCTTGAATTCATGCGCGCAACCTTTGGAGCCGGCACGACGGGTGTCGGCACGGCGGACTTAGGTGAGTTGCGTGAGTTGTCGAAGCGCTTTGTAGAAAGCCAGAAGCCCGAGCTCATCTGGACGCTGGCGGTAAACACTGCGCCACGAGCAGCTGCTAGGATTTTGATGAATTTAATCCTAGTTGGCCTCGACTGCTTGCCACGCGGGGGACAATTGGAAGTTACGGGCGGACAGGAAGGCGATAAATTGACCCTGAACGTCATTGCAACAGGCACCCGAGCTAACTTGAAGCCAGCGGTGCGTGCAGGCTTAGCGGGAGAGATGCCTGAAGGTGGCTTTGATGGCCGATCTGTCCAGCCTTATTTGGCCTTCATTACAGCTTCTGGGGCTCGTGCCGAGCTCGCCGCCCGTGAAAGCGAAGAGCGTGTTGAGCTTATTGTTCGCCTAGCGGCATAAATACTGCAATTTTTCTCAAACTTTAGTCCTGTCTTAACCGTCCGCCGTCATTGTGTGCACATGTTTGGCGTGCAGCGTCAATTTCAACGCGTCGGCAGAGGACTGGTTTTATGGATGAACTACTGGGCGAATTCATAACTGAGACGAATGAATTCCTAGAAACTGTCGATACTCAGCTTGTTGTTTTTGAAGCGGATCCGACCGACGGCGATACCCTGAATAGTATCTTCCGTCTGGTGCATACGATCAAAGGCACGTGCGGCTTTTTGGGCCTACCGCGCTTGCAATTTGTCGCCCATGCCGGTGAAACACTTTTAGGCAAATTCCGCGACGGGACTTTGGTAGCTACGCCGGACCAAGTACAGTTGGTTCTTGAGAGTATCGACCGCATTAAAGAAATCTTGGCCGAGCTGGAAGCAACCGGTTCTGAACCCGAAGGCGATGACAGCGCCCTGATTGGCGCACTGGAACTGGCCGCTGAAGGTCATCCCGCCCCAGCCGCAGGCCCCGCCGTTGTGGAAGCCCCACCACCTACTCCGGCACCAGAGCCCGTTGCAACCCCCACCT
>JBEAVQ010000049.1:0-24088 GCA_041160865.1 Pseudomonadota bacterium
GATTTAGCTGCCGCCGTTGAGGAAGTTAAAGCCATTAGCCCTGCCCCCGCTGTCGCAGCCGAATGGATAGAAGGGGCCCAAAACCGCCTGACGCTTGAAAGCCGTTTGGCGGCAGTGCGTGGCGCTGTTGAGCGCGGAACGCGCGTGCCACCAATGCAAGCCCCCGCCGCCCCGCAACCCGCCGCACAAAGCGCGCCTGTTGGCATAATTCCTGCATCCCCGGGCCCTGTTGGTTCTCCTAGGGGCCCGGTAGCCCAACAAAAGCAAGGAAATCTGCCATGAAACTGATCCGACTGATCGTCCTGATCATTTTGGGACTAGCGATGCTAGCAGGCTTTGTTTTTCTAGCCATACAGCCCGGCGAAATTGTTTATAATGACGGCGCGAAAAAGGTCAGCGTCGGCCCAGGCGTTGCTGCGGCCATGTTGATGGCGATTACCATAATGATGACCGCGACTTGGGGCTTCATTGGCTGGCTTTGGAGCTTGCCTGGACGCATGAAGCGCGCCCAGCAAGAAAACGCGCGCAAGAAATGCTTGGACACCTTGGGCCTCTCCATGGCGGCATTTGAAAGTGGTGAAATTTCTGAAGCCCGTCGTCAGGCGCAAAAGGCTTTAGGCTTTGCCCCAGATGCTGCAAGCGCCAAGTTCTTGGCCGCTAAGTCCGCTGTTGTGGCAGGCGATGGTGCCGCGGGCGAGCGCCTCTATGGTGAATTGACGGATGTGGCGGGTTATGGTGTCGCGGCTCGGCGTGGGTTAGCGGAACTGGCGTTAAACCGCGGCAATATAGCCGCAGCTATTTCCCATGCTGAAGCGGCCCTGCAAAGCTCTAAAAAAGCTCCTTGGCCGGCTGAATTCCTGTTCAACCGTCGCGTCTTGGCAGCAGATTGGGATGGTGCTTTGGTGGCCCTTGATGATGCGGAGAAGCGTGGCTTGGTCGGTCAAAAGACCGCCACACGCAGGCGGGCTGTGGTGCTGTCGGCAGCAGCCCACCGCGCTGAACGCATGATGGAACCAGCTCAGGCGCTAGAATTGGCGCAACGCGCCAGCAAATTCGCGGCAGGCTTTCCCCCTGCCGCTGTAATGGCTGCCCGCCTCCAAGCCATTATCGGTAAGCAATGGCAAGCAGCGGGCACTTTGGAATCCGCTTGGGAGGCAGCTCCCCACCCTGCATTGGCAATCGCCTACAAGGATCTGAAGAGCGAAGAACCCCCTCAAACCCAAGCGCGTTGGTTAGATGGCCTCATTCGTCTCAACCCCAATCATCGCGAAAGCCGCATTCTCGCCGTTGAGCAAGCCTTGTTAAACCAAGATGCAATTACGGCCATTCAAGGCCTCGAACCTCTACTGGCAGAACGGCCTACTTCGCGTGTCTTGGCTTTACGTGCTGCAGCGGCCAAAGCCTCCGGTGATGAAGCCGGCGCACGTGAATGGCTGGCCAAAGGCGCTAATGCGCCGCGCGAACCGGATTGGTCTGACCTCGACCCCGATGGCAGCGCCTTTGCCTATGAAGATGCTGATTGGGCACGCCTGATCGAATCCTATGGCGAGCGCGGCCATTTGATCCATCCTCGCCTTGAACGCTCAGATACCGAGCGTCTGGTGGCCCCTGAACTTGCTACTCTGACCGAGCGTACGCTGGCGACCGGCACCACGACGGGTTCTGATGCTGAGCCCGTGGTGCCCGACGATCCGGGCGTTGGCGCTTTTGATGGCTTAGGCGCGGGCGAGGAAGAAACACCACCGTCTGGCAAAAAATCCTGGTTGAACTTTTAACGCGCTTTAGACTGCAATATCAGCCTTAATGCTTGGATGCGCTTGATAGCCCTCAAGTTTGAAGTCGCCATAGTTGAAGGCAAATAGGTCTTGAACGTCTGGGTTTAGCTTCATGCGTGGCAGGGCCAAAGGCTCCCGCGAGATTTGTAGGCGCGCTTGATCGAGATGGTTCAGATAAAGATGCGCATCACCCAAAGTGTGGACAAAGATGCCGGGCTTGAGGCCTGTGACCTGCGCCATCATCACGGTCAACAAGGCATAGGATGCGATATTGAACGGAACGCCGAGGAACACATCGGCTGAACGCTGGTACAATTGGCAGGACAATTTACCGTCGGTTGAGACGTGAAACTGGAACAAGCAGTGGCAGGGCGGCAGGGCCATATCGTCCACATCGGCCGGGTTCCACGCAGAAATCACGTGGCGACGAGACCAGGGATTGGTCTTTAAGGCGGCGACCAACTGGCTTATTTGATCGATAGAGCGACCATCCGGCGCTGCCCAAGACCGCCATTGCTTGCCATAAACCGGGCCCAACTCCCCCTCGGCATCGGCCCATTCATCCCAAATGGAGCAGCCATTTTCTTTCAGCCAACCAATATTGGTTTCCCCGCGCAGGAACCACAACAATTCGATTATGATGGAACGAGTGTGCAGCTTCTTGGTGGTCAGAAGCGGGAATGTGTCGGCGAGATCAAACCTCATTTGGCGACCAAATACGCCCAATGTGCCAGTACCGGTGCGGTCCTCGCGCTTTTGGCCATTCTCCAAGATATCGGCCAGCAGGGCCTGATAGACCCGGTCTGCATGGTTGGAAGGCGCAACCTCTGTTTCCGGGGGAAAATGTCCGTCAGCCATAAAGTTTCTGATCCTGTCTTGGTTGAGCCTCACCTTATCACCACGATTCGGCCAGACCAATGGATATGTGTTTGGCCACTGTTGGCATCCTGCGCAGACGACACACAAGTTTTGGCTTTGCTTCGCGCCTGAGTTGGTCCACAAACTTAGGAAAATAGCTTGTGAGGGAGACGACCATGGCACAGATTTCAGAGTTACAAAAACCACTCAATTCAGGCTTTGGCATGCGGTCTTCCGCGATGGATGTGATCCATGGCATTAAACTCACCGGTAAGACTGCTGTGGTGACAGGGGGTTATTCCGGTCTTGGCTTGGAAACCGTTCGTGCGCTGGCCAGCGCCGGGGCACGTGTGATTGTTGCAGCGCGTCGCCCGGATGCGGCTGCTACCGAACTTGCGGACATCGCTGGCAAGATTGAGATTGCTGCACTCGACCTCGGCGACCCTGCCAGCATTGATTTTTTTGGCGAAAGCTTGAGTGGGCCGGTTCATATCCTGATCAATAATGCCGCCATAATGGCCAATCCATTGACCCGCGACAGCCGGGGCTATGAGAGCCAATTTGCCACCAATCATTTAGGCCATTTCCAATTGGTCGGCCGCTTGTGGGACAATCTGATCGCAGCTAAGGGCGCGCGGGTGGTGTCCGTGTCCTCGATCGGTCATCGCATCGGCGCGCCAGACCTTAATGACCCTAACTTTGAGACCACGCCCTATGACAAATGGGTCTCCTATGGCCGAGCAAAAAGCGCCAATAGCCTGTTTGCTGTGGAGCTGGACGCACGCGGCAAGGCTCACGGCATCCGGGCATTCTCATTGCATCCGGGCGGCATCATGACGAACCTTCAACGCCATTTGCCACTAGAGGAAATGATCGCGATGGGCTGGATTGACAAAGAGGGTAACCTAAACCCTCTGTTCAAAACGACAGAGCAAGGTGCTGCCACCAGCGTCTGGTGTGCGACGTCTCCGCAACTGGATGGCATGGGCGGGGTCTATTGCGAAGATTGCGACATTGCGGTGCGCCATATTGCAGGCGGCAAAGCCCATGGTGAGGTACGCGACCACGCCGTGGATCAAGACGCGGCCCGCGACCTTTGGGCTCTGTCAGAAAAACTAACAGGCGTTTCATACGGTTAAACCCAAAAATAAGAAAATTATTAATGTCTATCGAAAGTAAGACCCAATAAGATCAAAGCAGGTACGTAGGCTCGTCTCAGTTGCAGCGCAGCAGGAGGCAAAGCGTGTGATGAGATTGACGAAGTCTATGAAACTGATCGGTTTGCTTAGCCTATTTTTGGCAATTGCGGCTGCCGCCCCGAATCTTGAGCGCGGGGAGACAGGCCAAGTCAGCAAAGTGCTTCACGGGGATAGCTTTGTTCTCGACTCTGGGCTTTAGGTCCGCCTTGCGTCGGTTGAGGCAACGGGCGTCCGGCCCGGTGACATTTGGGGTCCACGGGCCACACAGGATTTGGAACGTCTAATTTTAGGCAAGAATGTTTGAGCTGCGCTATAATGGGATGCGGTAGGACCGGCGTGGCCGGGCCATCGCCCATGTCTTTGTGCCGCAAGGCTTAGGCAAAGAGGCGGTCTGGGTCCAATCGACCTTGCTCTAAAGCGGTCTGGCGCGCGTTCATACTTATGCCGACAATCGCCGCGCGCTGGGTGACTTTTGGTAAGCAGAACGCGAAGCGTGGCGTATGGACGTCCGGCCCCTGTCGGGTTGGCATTGTCACACCAGAAGCCCTACAGGGCTGCCTGAACAGCTTCCAACTGATGGAAGGCACAGTCGAGAAGGCCAGCCATCGCGGCAAAGTCATTTTCTGAATTTCGGAACCGATGAGAAAACAGACGTTACAGCCATTATACCGGAAACCGCCTTTCATCGCTGGCGGGGTGGCGCATCCGACATCCGCGTGCTTCAGGGTCGGACCCTCCGGGTGCGCGGCTATGTGCGCAATTCTAATGGCCCCAGCGTTTGGGTATACGATCCTGAGCAGATTGAGTTAATCATGACCCCCCCGCGCCCCGAGAGCAGGCGATCGTGAAAAAGTGACGGGCTTTTTGGGTGCGGGGTGCCGCTGAAACCAGTAGCTCGCCGCACTCAAACCGGCGACACCGGTGGTCCGCCCCGCCGGGCTTGGATCAGGCGTTTAGAGAGGCCCGTCACCTCGCCCATGGCTTTCAAGGGCGACAGGTTTGGCTCGGCAGGCTGGCCGCGCCCTAAGCGGTAGAATTGGCTGTAATACCAATAGATACCAGCAAATCCCTGAATGGTGCGGATGAGTTTAATGGGGGACTTTGGCCCAAAGAAGCCCGGCCGCTCCTGCAGCTCTTGTTCCCACGCCGGGAGATGATCTTGTGTGCCGTCTAACAGGGCATTGGCGGCTTTAAGGTCGATCGTCAGCGGTCGAGCGATGCCAATCACGTCCACGCCTTCGTCTAAAGCGGCTTGCATGCCGGCTAGGGTGCGCAAGCCACCGGTCAACATCAGAGGCATCGTCACTTCGCGGCGTAAGGTGCGGGCAAAGTCGATGAAATAGGCCTCGCGCGCCAAAGTTGAAGCGGTCTTAGTGGGCCTTGGGGCTGTCGGGTCCAACCCCTCCATCCCCATCATTTCAGGGGCCTCATAATTGCCGCCGGAGACCTCAAGCAAATCTACGCCCAGATCTTGCAGCCATTTAGCCACCTGAACCGAGTCCTCGGTCGTCAGCCCGCCCTTTTGGAAATCCGAGGAATTGAGCTTTACGCTGATGGCAAATCGGAGCCCGACGGCGGCGCGCGTTTGGCGCACCACTTCCAATAAGGGCCGTGCGCGGTTCTGGAGCGAGCCGCCGTAGAGATCGGCGCGGTGGTTTGCCAAAGGATTGAGGAAGGAAGACAAAAGATAGCCGTGCGCGGCGTGAATTTGCACGCCGGTGAAGCCGACGACTTGGCACGTCACGGCCGCTTGTACATAGGCTTGGATGACGGCTTCGACTTCGTCAGCGGTCATGGCTTGGGGTTCACCAAATTGGCCACCGGGCAGGCCCAGTTTAACGGCTGAGGGTGCCTTAGGATTGGGATTGACCAGTTTCTGAGTTTGTCGACCGGCATGGCTAATCTGCGCCCAAAGCTGGGTGTCGTGGCTGGTGCCAGCTTGTGCCCAAGCCCGTAAAGCAGTTTCAGCCTCTGGGGATGGGGCGGCGGCCAACACCACGTTGCCTGGCCGCTCTAGGTGATCGGCATCGATGACAACATTGCCAGTAATCAAAAGGCCACAGCCGCCCTGTGCCCAGCCGTTGTACAAGCGAACCAGACCCATGGTCGGCACGCCACGACTGTCGGCCAAGCCTTCCGTCATGGCCGCCTTGGCCAGTCGGTTCTTTAAAACGGCCCCACAGGGAAGTGTCAGGGGCGTCTGAATCGTTGTCGTGGCCATTGCCGAACTCCCGCTTGTTCTATTCAACTGGATGAAACCAGAGAGCCCTACCGGGCAGACTACATTTGCATGACCCAGCCATCAACGGCTTTGCTGGCTTCGCGCATAGCTTCCGACATCGTTGGGTGGGCATGGCAGGTGCGGGCAATATCTTCGGCAGAAGCGCCAAATTCCATGGCGAGGCAGGCTTCGCCAATCATCTCACCAACGCCAACGCCAATCATATGGACGCCGATAATCCGACGGGTTTCGGCATGTTCAAGGATCTTCACAAAACCATCGGTCTCGTGATTGGTGCGGGCGCGGCTGTTTGCCATGAAGGGGAATTTGCCAACTTTATAGGGCGTCCCGGAGGCCTTTAATTCTTCTTCGGTTTTGCCTACGCTGGCCACTTCCGGATTGGTATAAACCACCCCAGGGATAACGTCGAAATTCACATGGCCAGACTTGCCCGCCATGATCTCTGCGACCGCAGCGCCTTCTTCTTCCGCCTTATGCGCAAGCATCGGACCATAGGTCACATCGCCAACCACATAAACGCCGGGGGCGGTCGTGGCCCAATGGGTAGATGGGATAAAGCCACGCGCATCGGTTGCGACCCCAACTGTCTCCAGCCCTAAGCCTTCGGTGTAGGGCTTGCGACCGATGGAGACGAGCACGACATCAGCTTCCAGCACTTTGCCGTCGCCGCCCTTTGCGGGCTCTACCGTCACTTTAACGCCCGCGCCGGTGTTTTCGACTTGAATGACCTTGGTGCCGAGCTCAAAAATCAGGCCCTGCTTCTTCAAGATGCGCATGAATTGGGTAGAGACTTCACCGTCCATTGTGGGCGTGATGCGGTCGAGATATTCAACCACCGTTACCTCGGCACCCAGACGACGCCAGACAGAGCCCATCTCAAGGCCGATATAGCCCCCGCCAATCACGATCATCTTTTTGGGCACAGCGGCCAGCTTCAAAGCGCCCGTGGAAGAAACGATCCGCTCTTCATCAATGGTCACGCCGGGCAGAGACAAAATATCTGATCCGGTTGCAATGACGATATTCTTGGTAGCTAGGGCGGAAACCACACCATCTGCTGCTGTGACATTCACCGTGCCGGGCCCCGTAATCGCGCCCGTGCCAATCAAATAGGTGATTTTGTTCTTCTTCATTAAGAACTCAACGCCCTTGGTCAAACCATCGACGGCGTCATCCTTTTGCGCCAGCATTTTGGCGAGATTGAGCGAAACGCCTGTAACTTCAATGCCCATATCGGCAAAGTGGTGTTGAGCCGCTTCATAGGCTTCTGACGCGTGCAACAGCGCTTTGGAAGGAATGCATCCGACATTCAGGCAGGTTCCGCCCAAGCGGCCGCGCTTTTCCACGATGGCGGTCTTCAGTCCCAATTGGGCTGCCCGAATGGCGCAATTATAGCCCCCTGGTCCCCCGCCGATGATGACGACGTCAAACTGTTCTGCCATGAAAAAAGCTCCTGATTGGATGGTTTCAACGACTGCTCTTACGCCCGATAGGCCGCAATCGCTACATAGGGATGGACCAAATTCTGCAATTGGCCGCGTGAAGTTTCCTCAAGCTAAAGCGCCTTTAAGCGTCAGCCAGAAGAAGAGGGTAAAGCTTGCCAACAATGCCACGCATTGGGCGGCATCGACCAAACGCTCCATCGAGGTGGTCTTGTATAAAATATAGCCGATGTCGCGGCAGGTCATGAACAGAACACAATCAATCGCCAACGCCACGCCTAAGGCCCAAAAGGCCAGAGAGCTGGAAAATGCGAGTGCAACCAGACTTGTAACCAAAGCCGCAATCGAGGTGCGCCACGCTGCTGCCCGCCAGCCCATGCTATAATTAGCCATTAGGTCGAGGTGATGCTGCGGTGTCTCCGCCAGCGCCTCCGGGATCTCCCCCTCGCCCTCTAGCACCTTGGTGACCTGCGACGAGAGCCACAGTCCCAGAATGCTAGAGACAGCATAGAGAAATACAATGATCCCGGCGAGGGTTAGCATTCAATCCATCCCAGCCCTAAAGCCACGACCTACGCGGCCTTGTTAGATGTCCAGCAACATGCGTTCAGGATCTTCCAAGCACTCTTTCACCCGCACCAAGAAGGTCACAGCCTCTTTGCCGTCTACGATCCGGTGATCATAGGACAAAGCTAGATACATCATCGGGCGAACCACGATTTGACCGCCAACAACCATCGGACGATCTTGGATCTTGTGCATGCCCAAAATGCCAGATTGAGGGGCATTCAGGATCGGCGTCGACATGAGCGAGCCGTAAACCCCGCCGTTAGAGATGGTGAAGGTGCCGCCTTGCATATCATCAATGCTCAAAGTCCCATCACGGGCCTTTTTGCCCAGATCGGCAATGCCCTTTTCAATACCGGCAAGACCAAGATCTTCCGCATGGCGCAGGACAGGAACAACCAGACCCTTTTCCGTGCCGACGGCGACGCCAATATCATAGAAGTTTTTGTAGATGATGTCGGTGCCATCAATCTCGGCATTCACCGCAGGGACATCTTTGAGCGCAACGAGACAGGCTTTAACAAAGAAGCTCATGAAGCCCAATTTGGCGCCGTGCTTCTTTTCAAAGATGTCTTTGTATTTATTGCGTACGGCCATAACATTGGTCATGTCGACTTCGTTAAAGGTCGTGAGCATTGCTGCGGTGTTTTGCGCGTCCTTCAAGCGACGGGCGATGGTTTGACGCAGGCGCGTCATCTTCACGCGCTCTTCGCGGGCACCCAAAGCGCGCGGGGCCGAAGGGGCGGCTACCGCAGGTGCAGGCGCGGCAGCTAAAGCCGCCACAGCGGCCAAAGCGTCACCCTTTGTAATCCGGCCATCCTTGCCGCTGCCTGTGACCGAGCTGGCTGCAATGCCGGCAGTTTCCAAAGCACGTGCGGCGGATGGCATTGGGTCATGGGCGGCTGTCGGGGCGGCTGTCGGGGCTGCTGTCGGGGCTGCTGCTGGCGCTGGGGCAGGTGCAGGCGCAGGCGCTGGCATGTGGACGACCACAGGCTTAGTTGCAGCACTTGCCGCTGCGCCGGCTTCCACGCGACCAATTACCATGCCGGGGGTTACGGTTGCGCCGTCGGTCGCCAAAATTTCAGCCAGCACGCCATCGGCAGGTGCCACGACTTCCAGGGCAACCTTGTCGGTTTCAATCTCGACCAGAATCTCATCTTTCTTGACCGCATCACCGGCTTTTTTCGACCAAGAACCAATCGAGCCTTCGGCAACGGATTCACCCATGACGGGGACGACGATATCGAGCATAAAACCTCCAGCGGAGTCAGAATGGTGAAGGGGCAACAGGCCCCTATGTAAGGATCGTAAACGGGTTTAGCCAGATGATCAGTAGGTCATCGCTTCATGGAGGAAGGTCTCAAGTTCGCGAATATGCTTCTTCATCAAGCCAGCAGCAGTAGAAGCCGAGGCGGGACGACCAACATAGGCCGCACGCTTGGCTTTATTTTTTGTTTTGCCGAGAACCCATTCGATATTGGGTTCCATAAAGCTCCAAGCACCCATGTTTTTGGGCTCTTCTTGGCACCAAACCACATCAGCATTTTTGAAGCGCGACAATTCGGTGATCATCGACTTGGCTGGGAATGGATAAAGCTGCTCAACGCGCAGGATGACCACATCGTTCAATCCGCGCTTTTCCCGCTCTTCAAACAGATCATAATAGACCTTGCCCGAGCAGAATATCACGCGCTTGATCTCTGAATCAGGCTTCAGCGTGACAGTCGTAGTCTCTGGACGATAATGGGCATCATCCCACAAGATCCGGTGGAAGGAAGAGCCTGGACCCATTTCTGCTAAAGTCGAGATGCAACGCTTGTGCCGCAACAACGACTTAGGCGACATGACGATCAATGGCTTGCGGAACTGGCGATGGATCTGGCGACGCAGCACGTGGAAGTAGTTTGCAGGCGTCGTGCAGTTTACCACTTGCATGTTGTCTTCCGCACAGAGCTGCAAGAAGCGTTCGAGGCGTGCCGAGGAGTGCTCTGGCCCTTGGCCTTCATAGCCGTGTGGCAACAGCATGACCAAGCCGCTCATACGCAACCACTTACGTTCACCCGAGCAAATAAATTGGTCGATGACGACTTGCGCGCCATTTACGAAGTCGCCGAATTGGCCTTCCCAAATCGTCAGGCTGTTAGGGGACGACAGCGAAAAGCCATATTCATAGCCAAGCACAGCTTCTTCAGACAAAGCACTGTCAATGACTTCGTAATTGGCTTGGGTCGTCGAAATATTGTTAAGCGGCGTATAACGCTGCTCTGTCAATTGATCGACGAAATGGCTGTGGCGGTGCGAGAAGGTCCCGCGACAGGAATCTTGACCAGAGAGGCGAACCGGGAAGCCTTCGTCCAACAAAGACGCAAAGGCCAAATGTTCACCCAAGGCCCAATCGACATTCTCGCCTGCTTCGATCATTTTTTGGCGGGCTTGCACCACACGCTCAACGGTCTTGTGAATGGTCAAGTCGGCTGGAATGGTGGTGATCTTCTCGCCTAAGTCTTTCAACTTCTCGAGCGAGAGATTGGTGTCGCCACGACGATCTTCGCCCTCTGGCAGGCCAAGACCCGCCCAAACGCCGTCCAACCAATCAGCCTTATTCGGCTTATAGGATTTGGCGGCCTCAAACTCGCTTTCGAGGAAATCCTCAAATTCCTTGACCTCGGCCTCTACCTCGTCGGCCGTGACAATGCCTTGCTCGATCAAGCGAGCGGCGTAAAGCTCACGGGTTGGTTTTTGGTTCTTGATCTTGGCGTACATGACGGGGTTCGTCATGGTTGGATCGTCGCCCTCATTGTGGCCAAAGCGGCGGTAGCAGAACATATCCACAACCACGTCTTTTGCGAATTTCTGGCGATACTCGGTCGCCACTTTCGCAGCAAACACGACAGCCTCTGGATCGTCCCCATTTACGTGGAAGATCGGAGCCGCCACCATGAGCGCCACGTCTGACGGGTAAGGCGACGAGCGAGAGAAACGCGGTGCGGTTGTGAAGCCGATCTGGTTGTTGACGATGAGATGGACTGTCCCGCCGGTGCGGTGACCCCGGACGCCAGAGATGGCAAAGCACTCTGCCACCACGCCTTGGCCGGCAAAAGCGGCGTCGCCGTGCAGCAGAAGTGGCATAACAGCGCGGAATTGGTCGGCCTTCTCAGGGCCATGCGTCATCATTTTCGCACGGCATTTGCCCAAGACGACGGGATTGACGATCTCAAGGTGGGATGGGTTCGGTGTCAGCGACAAATGCACGCTATTGCCGTCAAAGGCGCGATCCGATGACGCGCCCATATGATACTTCACATCGCCCGAACCACCGACATCATCGGGAGTAGCGGAACCGCCTTGGAACTCGTGGAAGATGACATGATAAGGCTTGCCCATCACGGCAGACAATACGTTCAAGCGACCCCGGTGTGGCATGCCCAAAACGATGTCTTTCACGCCCAGATTGCCGCCGCGTTTGATGATTTGCTCCATCGCGGGGATCAGCGCTTCGCCGCCATCGAGGCCAAAGCGCTTGGTGCCAGGGAAGCGCTTGTGCAGGAATTTTTCAAAGGTTTCAGCCTGAATTACCTTGCTCAGGATCGCCTTTTTGCCTTCATTGGTGAAGGCGATGCTTTTATCTGGGCCTTCAATGCGCTCTTGCAGCCAGGATTTTTCGGCGGGGTCAGAGATGTGCATGAACTCAATGCCTACCGTCGAACAATAGGTACGGTTCAAAACATCCAGCATTTGGCGGGGCGTGGCATATTCCATGCCCAGCACGAAATCGATGAAAATCGGCCTGTCCATATCTTCTGGACCAAAGCCATAAGATTCTGGTTGGAGCTCGGGCTGGGGCTCACGGCCTTCATCAAGGCCCAGTGGGTCGAGCTTTGCCGCCAAATGGCCACGGATCCGATAGGCGCGGATCATCATCAAAGCCTTGATGCTGTCGCGCGTGGCGCGCATCACATCTACTTCAGAAACGGGCTTGCCAGCATTAGCAGGCGCGGCGGCGGCTTTTTCGGTGAGCTTTTTTTCGATCTTCGGCTCGATGAGCGCCCAATTGCCGTCCAAGGTTGCAACCCATTCGCCGACTTCAGACTTTGGCCAGTCGTTGCGCTTCCAAGATGGGCCACTGGCGGCGCGCTGTGCGTCGCCTGCCCCGTCGCCCATCCCAGCAAAAAAGCTCGCCCAAGACGCGTCAACCGAGGCCGGACTGGCCGCCCATTTGGCGTATTGCTGCTCGACAAAGACGGCATTGCCGCCATAAAGAAAGGAAGTGTCGAGGAGTGCGGAATTTTGCGCACTGCGCATGTCGTCTGCCATAAGCCAACCGTCCATTCGTGGGGACGGTCGGTCAGGGCGAAGGAAGTCGGCCTTGCCCGGCCGTCACACATTTACTTCTATATAGTCATTCGCGTTTCAGGCGACTGCTTTATGTAGGCTTAAAGCACATCAACCCTTAAGAACTTCCAACAATGTTGAACCCAATGCAGCAGGCGATGGGGCAACGCGAATACCTGCGGCTTCCATCGCTGCAATTTTGTCTTCAGAGCCACCTTTGCCACCAGCGATAATTGCACCAGCATGGCCCATACGACGGCCTGGAGGTGCCGTGCGCCCTGCAATAAAGCCTGCCATCGGCTTCTTACGGCCACGCTTGGCTTCATCGAGAATGAATTGCGCGGCATCCTCTTCGGCGCTACCGCCGATTTCACCAATCATGATGATTGACTGGGTCTCTGGGTCAGCCAAGAACATTTCCAACACGTCGATGAACTCGGTGCCCTTCACAGGATCGCCGCCGATACCGACTGCCGTGGTTTGGCCAAGGCCTGCGTTTGAGGTTTGGAACACCGCTTCATAGGTCAAGGTCCCCGAACGAGACACGATGCCAACATTGCCCTTTTTGAAGATGGAGCCTGGCATAATGCCGATTTTGCACTCATCAGGTGTCAAAACGCCTGGGCAGTTTGGCCCAATCAAGCGCGACTTAGAGCGCTCCAACCGGCTCTTGACTTGCACCATATCAGCCACGGGGATGCCCTCGGTGATGCAGACGATCAACTCAATTTCCGCCTCAATCGCTTCGATGATCGCAGCAGCTGCACCTGGGGGCGGCACATAGATCACGGTGGCGTCTGCGCCTGCTACATCCTTAGCCTCTTGCACCGAGTTGAAGACAGGAAGACCCAGATGGGTTTGCCCACCTTTACCGGGACTGACCCCACCCGTCATGCGCGTGCCATAGGCAATCGCTTGCTCGGAGTGGAAGGTACCATTCTTTCCGGTGAAGCCCTGGCAGATTACCTTGGTTTCTTTATTGATCAGGATCGACATGAGGCCCTCGGCTAACAGCTGATATGTTGGCCGTCGTGTTAGCGCAGCCCGCTCCACTTGCAAACCGAAAGAGGCGGTAATCGCCAAATGAATCTCACCTCGTCCTAGTGCAAGCGCGATATCCCGATTTCAAAAGGTTAATCCGCAACCTTCAGCATGATTTTCCCGGCATGGGTATTGGCCTGCATCCTGGCCTGAGCGGCTTCGGCGTCTTCTAGATCAAACACCGAATCCACTACAGGACGCACAAGACCTTCGGCCACCCAAGGCCAGACATGGGCTTCAACCGCACGCGCCAGCCGCGCCTTTTCCGCCACAGGCCGCGCCCTAAGGGTAGAGCCGGTCAATGTGAGACGCTTCAGCATCAAGGCCATCAAATTAAGCTCAACTTGGGGACCTTGCAAAAAGGCGATTTGGACGCAGCGCCCGTCAAGCTTCAAACAATCGAGATTTTGCTGGACATAGGGCCCACCAACCATGTCGAGGACCACGTCGACCCCACCATCTGCCTTGATGATCTCAGAGAAGCTTTGTGCGCGATAATCAATGGCAACATCGGCACCAAGTTTGGTACAAAGACCTGCCTTTTCTGCGCCACCTGCTGTTGCATAGACTTTTGCACCATGCGCTTTGGCCATTTGAATGGCCGTCGTGCCAATACCCGATGCGCCGCCATGGACCAAAAAGGCCTCACCCGATTGCAATGCCGCTCGCTCAAACACGTTCGCCCAGACCGTCAAGACAGTTTCGGGCAGGGCCGCTGCCCCAAGTAAACTGACGCCGTCAGGAATTGCCATGCAAGAGCCTTCATCCGCCCAAGCGTAATCCGCATAGCCACCGCCGGGTAGAAGCGCACACACCCTGTCCCCCAGCTTCCAGCGCGAAACATCAGGGCCAATCGCCACAATCTCCCCCGAACATTCCAACCCCATTGTAGCAGGGGCACCCTTTGGTGGGGGATAGGCACCCATACGTTGGATCAAGTCTGGACGATTTATACCCGCATAGGCGACTTTGATAAGGACTTGGCCGGGGCCAGCGATGGCTCGATCTATGAGCTCAACCCGCAAAGGGGTGCCGGGGGGTGCAACAATCGCACGCATTTTTTCAGGAAGGGCTGTCAAAATTGAGACTCCGGCGCCAAAATGGGATCAGGAGGCCACTCATGCTCGACGATGACCCATTCGCCAAGTCAAATCCCCAGTCTATACGTCTAGAAGATCTGTCTATTCGGGAGCTTAAAGAGCGCATTTCTGATTTGGAGGCGGAAATCCGGCAGATAAACGACTTAATTGAGGCGAAAGAAGGCAGCAAAAAAGCAGCAGATTCTTTTTTTAAGACAAGCTAACCGCAAACGCGGCACGGCCTTTGCTGGAAGAAACACAGGAAGCATGGTGCTTCTTCCACTTAACCCGTCGCGCGGCCTCTATAATTCTAGGCTGGAGCTTTGGTTCAGCTGTGTGGGAATAATCAGGGTTGAACTGGAATTTGTTCTAAAACGGAGCTCTCCAAATCAAGCACTTGGCCCACGGCGGTTTGCGGGTTAAAGACAGAGTCTAAAGAAGGGCGGAATGCCGCATGTTGACGGAAGTTTCAAAGCAGACCGTGGGTCTAAAGACAGCATTTGATCGGATCGCAGAATTTGCGAATTCGGACATCTTTGAACGCATGTTCCGCGAAGGCATGGATTTAGTAGAGGAAACAGCGGCCTATCTGGATGGCGATGGCCGACAGGAAGCCCGCGGCCTCGAACGCGCTGCAGCCTTAGCCTATGCTTCTGAAAGCATGCGATTGACGACCCGTCTGATGCAATCGGCCTCATGGTTGCTGGTTCATCGTGCAGTCCGCGAGGGCGAAATGACGCCACGTGACGCCCATGATCCAAAGTATAGGCTCGGCGCGCGGGCGGTTTGTAGCGCTGATAAGCAGCCCATGGCGGAATTACCTGTGCGTTTGCTAGACCTTCTTGAGCGCTCAAAGAGGCTATATGAGCGGATTGATCGTATGGAAGTCAGTCTCTTTGAAGCCAGCGAAACACCGACTGAAAATCCGGTCAACGCCCAATTAAAGCGGCTTCAAGCGGCATTGGGCGCATCGAACTGACAGAAGTCCGTTTCGTCTTGTAATTCACACAGTGAAATGGCCGATTGAATCGCTGCCAGCAAACTCGGTAAATGAATCGGTTTAGGGGCATGAGCATCGGCCCCGGCGTTGATTTGCGCATCGATCTGATGTTGCAGGGCGTTGGCAGTCAAAGAGACAATTGGCGTTCGGGGACGATTTTCGCGGATTTCTTGCGCACGGATCGCGCGGATCGCCGTAATGCCGTCCATCACCGGCATCTGCATGTCCATCAAAATGGCGTCATAACGTGCATCCTGCCAAGCTTCGATGGCTTCTAGCCCATTCTGTGTGAAGACCAGCTCGATCTCATAACTTGAAAGCAAAACTTGCAGAACCAGTTGGTTGGTTTGATTGTCTTCGGCGACCAATAGCTTCAAGGCCGAAGCTGGCGGCTTATCCTGGAGCGTGGGCGCATTCCCGTCAGCGCTTCTGCCGCTTTCAGCCCAGTGGTCCGGTTCGTCCAAAGCCGCTGAAACGGCTTGGAGTGGTACAAGACAGGTAAAGGTTGATCCAACCCCCTCCTTACTCTCAACCAAGAGCTCGCCACCCATCGCCTCTGTCATGGCCTTCGCAATAGACAGTCCCAAGCCAGTACCACCGTAAAGACGGGTATGCGAGGAATCGGCTTGGGTGAATTTCTCGAATAAGTGCGCCAACCGATCAGGCGGTATGCCAATCCCCGTATCGGTGACAGAAATCGCCATTTCCCGCTTTGGGCCTAAGTTGAGGGCAATTTTGACAGTCCCTTGGTCGGTAAACTTGATTGCGTTCGACACGAGGTTAAAGACGATCTGTCGAAGACGAACTGGATCGCCCAAACGCCATTGCGAAGCATCGGCTGCGATCTCGACCTCCAAATTAATGTCCTTCGCTGAGGCGCGCGCATCAAACAAGTCATTGGCTGCTTGAACCAGTTTCTGGGGTGAGAAGGGAATGCTCTCAATCTCGATCTTGCCCGCTTCAATCTTCGACATATCGAGAATGTCATTCAACAGCAGCAGCAGCATATCGCTGGAATCAATCATGACCGACAACATTTGGCGCTGTTCGTCCTTCATCTGGGTCTTCATCAAGGCTTGCGCCATCCCGATCACGCCATTCATCGGCGTCCGGATTTCGTGGCTCATCATGGCCAAGAAATCAGACTTGGCTTGCGCAGCGTGTTCAGCACGAATTCGAGCTAGCGCATTCTCCTTGAAAATACTTAGGGCGCGAGCCATGCCGCCAATCTCGTCCGCACGCTTCTGATAAGGCGGTTCCGCGCTAAAGTCGGCTTCGGCAACCTGGCGCATGGCTTTAGTCAGGTGACCCAAGGGTTGGACCACGCCGTCGCGGACAGCAATCAGGACGGCCATTAGCGCGACCAGAAATAACCCTATTGCCGCCACCAATACTTGGTTCTGCTGGGTCTCTAGCCGCTTGATGCGGACTTCCAGGCCGCGGATCAGTACTTGATTGGCTGCCAAGGACGTGCGGACAACCGCATTTCGCGCAAGTTGCGCGTTTGTCTGCGCAGCTTTGGGATTGGGATCCTCAATCAGGCTGGCGATTTCTTGTGACATGGTCTGCTTTAAGCCAGCCAGCCCAAGCTCACGCGTACGAGCCTTATCGGAAGCCCGCACCGCATCATCAATCGAAATTTCAAAGGCAGAGGCTTTGGCGTTTAGACTGCCTTCATGCTTGGCGACCAATCGCCAGACGGTATTTTCACGGGTACGGCCCGGCTCATTGATATAAGTCTTTGCCGAACCCAAATAGCCAATCTGCTCAATTAGAGGCGTTGCATGGACAGCCACAGCCTGAACCAGATAAAAGGTGGATAGTTCGGTATCGAGAATGAGGTTTGACGTTTCCACAACGCGCGTAAAATGCTGCTGGCTTGCCAACAAAATATCGCGGACGCGCGCAGGCTCATAGGTCTGTAAAGCCTGCAATTCTCTGACGGCTGCCTTGAGCGCCACGAAATCATCGCGGAATTGCAGGCTACGTGGGGCATTTGCTCGTGCCTCAAGCGCCTTGTCGAGCGCTGGCTGCAAGATCTGGGGTTTTGTCAGCCAAGGCGGATGCCGCATCGGCCATTGTAGCGTGCAAAACCAGCAACGGCTCAAGATAAAGCGCCCCGCTTAACTCAGATTCTGAGAAAGCGATTTCTTGATTTTGCTTTTGTATCAATTGCCAAGTCAGGAAGCAGACAGGCATAGCGAAGAGAATGAATGCCAACGCAAGACGGCGTGCAATTGAACGAGATACAAAAGAGAAAAGCGCCCGGAACATGCCGAGCGCTTTACACGTTTTATGTAATCATCCAGTTAAACCAAGCAGACAAATACCTTACTTCTTTATGAAACCAGCGAACTTGTCTTTGAAGCGGGCGACACGGCCACCGCGGTCAAGAAGCGTGTTGGTCGAACCAGTCCAGGCGGGATGCACGGTTGGGTCAATGTCCAGCGACAGGGACTTGCCTTCGCCACCCATGGTCGAACGGGTCTGATAGGTGGTCCCATTGGTCATCACGATGGTGATGAAATCATAATTAGGATGTGTGTCGGCTTTCATCTTCGTGTCCTGCGCGCAGGCCCCAAAAGGGCGCGCGATGTTGAGAGCGGCATTGAACCAAATAGAGCGGCGCGGTTAGAGGAAAATCGCTTCAGAGTCTAGTGCTGCGCGCAGGTCGTGCGCAGAGACCAAGCCGTCAATTTAACTGCTGACAATATTTCACGTCGGGCTCGCGCGTGCTAACTCCCTGCGCATGACCGATACCCCTGCCAGCCGCGTCGTTGAGGATCGTCCCAGTCGCGGAGCCGTCCAAGCCGAACTAACCGCCGATGCCGCCGCCAAGCGCGGCCGCAGCTCGGATCTGCGCCCGCTGACGCGCTTGGTCCCGTATATTCAACGTCGGCCAAAAGATGTGGCAGCGGCAGCCATTTTCCTTATTCTAGCAGCGGCTGCGACTTTGGCCCTGCCGGTCGCCGCCCGCGCTTTGGTAGACCGTGGCTTTGCCACCGCAACCCCAGAAGCCGTCAATCAATGGTTTTTGTTGTTGGTGGGTGTCGCTTTGTGCATGGCCGTGTTTTCTGCCTCGCGCTTTTATTTTGTAACTAAGTTAGGCGAGCGCGTTGTCGCAGACCTGCGCGCCGACGTCTATGACCGCCTGATTGGGCTATCGCCTTCTTATTTTGCGCGCGTCCGCACCGGTGAAGCGCTCTCCCGCCTGACCGTCGACGCAACCCTGATTGAGTCTTTGGTCGGCTCATCCGCCTCGATTGCCATCCGAAATTTGGTGATGCTAGCGGGCGGCATATCCATGATGGTCGTGACGAGCCTGAAACTGACCTTTATGGTCTTGCTGATCATCCCCTTGGTTTTGGTCCCTTTATTCACCATTGGCCGACGAGTCCGCGCACTCTCCACCTCGGCGCAGGACCGGGTCGCCGAAGCGGCAGCAGAAGCGTCAGAGAGCTTGGATGCCGTGGAAACCGTGCAAGCCTTTGGTCGCGAAGATTATGCGCGTTCCCGCTTTCGCCAAGCAATTGAGATCAGCTTTGCCGCCGCCCGTCGCCGGATTGCTGCCCGCAGCATGATGACGGCGGTGGCAATCGCCATCGTGTTTTGTGGCATCTCCTTTGTTCTGTGGGAGGGCACGCGTTCGGTCTTGGCGGGGTCCATGACGCCGGGCGCTTTGACTCAATTTGTCATCCTCTCGGTGTTGACAGGCTCTGGCGTGGGTGCCTTGGCAGAGGTTTGGGGCGATGTGCAGAAGGCTGCTGGGGCCACTCAGCGCCTGTCGGAAATTCTCGATGAGGTGCCTGAAATTGCCGCGCCTTCCGCTCCGGTCTCGTTCCCCCTTGAGTCACCTGGCCTTGTTTCATTCAAAGACGTTGCCTTTGCTTATCCAAGTGACGGCGAGCGCAGCGCCCTCAAAGGCATAAGCTTTGAGGTGAAGCCCGGCCAGACGGTTGCGATTGTAGGCCCTTCAGGGGCCGGAAAATCGACCTTATTTAAGCTTCTTCTGCGCTATTACGACCCTGCAGCAGGAGCGATTGAGGTCGATGGTATTGATGCGCGCGACACAGACCCAGTCGCTTGGCGGCACCGCTTTGCCTATGTGTCGCAAAACCCAGACCTATTTACCGGCACAGCGATAGACAATATTTTGTTCGGCAATGAGGGTGCCACGTCCGACATGGCACAAGAGGCCGCGCAACGGGCGGAGGCAGAGCCCTTTATTCTCGCCCGTCTTGGCGGCTATGACAAAGCCATTGGCGACCGCGGTCGCGCGCTTTCAGGTGGCGAGCGACAGCGCTTGGCAATTGCGCGGGCGCTGGTACGCGATGCGCCGGTCTTGCTGCTTGATGAAGCCACCAGCGCACTGGACGCAGAAAATGAGCGTTTAGTCCAAAAAGCCTTCGATGTCGCCATGGCAAACCGGACAACGCTCGTGATTGCGCACCGTCTAGCGACAGTCCAACGCGCTGATTGGATTATCGTACTGGACGACGGTCAAGTCGCCGAGCAAGGCACGCATAGTGACTTGGTGGCCAAGGGCGGCCTTTATGCCAATCTCGCAAAGCTGCAATTTGAAACCCAAACTCAGGCGTGAAAGTCAGGTTGATGAAACCCTCTCAGATTATCCTTCTAACTGGCGTCGCCATCGTCGGAATCCTATCGTTCACGTGGTTTCGAACGGCATCACGCGCGGGTGAATTTACCACGTTAGTGCCTGTATTTGATGGCACTTGTACCGACATCGCCGGCATGCCAGGTGCTGAAGACATGGCCATTGATCGTGCGACAGGGCGCATCTTTGTAGCGTCGGACGACCGCCGTGCAGCGGCAATGGGCAGGCCTGTTCGCGGCGCGATCTACAGCTTACCCGTCGAGAGTTTGACCACCCCTCCTGGGTTGAAAGATCTAACCGGCGGCCAGCCAACGGCATTCCATCCCCATGGTACGTCCTTGTTCCGAGGCCCTGACGGCCAAGTGACACTGATGGTAGTGAACCACCCAAAGGGCGCTGCTGACTATACAGGAACCACAGTCGAGATTTTCGACGCACAGGCCGACAGCAGCTTGAAATTACGTCGAACGGTTGCAGTTCCGGGCCTAACCCGCATCAATGACATAGTGGCTACCGGTGCAAATAGCTTTTATGCCACCAGCGAAAGTGACCTCGAGCGGGGTTCCTTGTCGGAAAGTTTGAGCTTTGTTTCCGGTAATGATCGCACGGGTGCAATTTGGTATTTTGATGGCACCAGAGGCAATAAGCTCGACAGCGGGCTAGGCTTTGCCAATTCGCTGGCCCTCTCAAACGACGGTAAGACGCTTTATGCCAGCGCCACGATCAGCCGCAGCATCTACCTCTATGACCGCGATCCGGCCACTGGGGCGATCAAGCGGCGCGACGCAGCCTTGCTCGGCACAGGGATCGATAATCTCGACGTTGATCCAGACGGCATTGTGTGGATGGCGGCCCATCCCAAAATGCTCAGCTTCATTCAGCATGCTGGCAATCCGGCGAAGCCTTCGCCCAGCCAGATTTTGATTCTAGAGCCTTCGCCTACTGGCAAGGGCGGCAAGATTGATCAGATCTATCTAAAAGACGGTACCGATGGTTTCTCTGGCGCGTCTGTTGCCATCCGGTCGGGTTCCACCATGGTGTTGGGCAGCGTGTTTGAGAAGTCTGTCCGGGTTTGCCAATTGCCGAAAGTCTGGCGGCAATCAGAGAGCCATCCCGCCCAGCGCCTTTTGGACACTGAGCGCGATGAGTTAAAGAAAGAGGCCGAGAAGGCCGCCAAAACAGGTGCTAGCGAACCGGCCAAATAGAGGCGGATGATGCAGGGGCATGCCTTTCAGCTTCATGAGACCCCTGTCGTTGCCTTGGCAGAGGCTGCATTATTCTTGCCCCGGACACGGACGCTGGTTGTTTCCGACCTGCATTTCGAAAAAGGTTCTGCCTTTGCTGTCAAAGGTATTATGCTGCCGCCTTTTGACACGGCTGAAACCTTGCGCCGCCTCGAAGCTTTAATTGTGGCTTTTGCACCCAAAGTCCTGATCGCCTTGGGTGATAGTTTTCACGATCGGGGCGCAGGCAGTCGGCTGGCTAGTGAGGATCGGGCTAAACTAGAAAGCTTGGTCGGCCAAGCTGAAACCATTTGGATTGAGGGCAATCATGACCCAGAGCCGCCTGCTTGGCTGGAAGGTCGGCGCGCGGCAGAAATCCAGCATGACGGCCTGTGGTTTCGCCATGAACCAACTGGGCAGATGTCAGGCGAAGTGGCGGGCCACCTGCACCCCTGTGCGCGGGTGACGGGTAAGCGCGGCGGCAGCATCAGGCGGCGCTGCTTTGTGACCGATGGGCGTAGCCTAATCATGCCCGCCTTTGGCGCCTTTACAGGTGGCCTGAACCTGTTTGACCCGGCTTTTGACGGGCTGTTCCAAGGACCCCTTCACGCACTGATGGCTAGTGGCTCAGGACCAAGCGCCAAAGTCCATGCGATCGCAGCCAAAAACCTAACCCGCTCGAACTAGATTTTCCGCGCTTCGGCTGCATGGCACATGACCTGCGACGTGCAGGCTATGAACGGACTCTCGCCCTATGCAGCTTTCGCTTCTGTGCCATATCGGCACAAAGTAACAGCTGTGCCTGCAATTGAGCCGATCCCGGACGATCTAAGAGGGTCAAGTCAGGACTATACGAGCCGTGCGCGTCACGAAAAACAAGGCTTTGAACGGGGACAGTATGATGCTAATAGTGCGGCAGCTGGCTTTTCCATTCATGTTCTCATGGAAGCTGGGCTAACCGGCGAAGACCCGTTCGCGGCTTTGCGCGGCGCAAAGGCCTATCAAGCCCGCATTGCCCGGACACGTCGCGTCCAGCTGGTTGTCTAACGGCTTCTAAGGGCCGCCTCGAGCGACGCGACATGGGCTTCCAAAGCGGCAACACGTTTTTGCAAATGGTCGATCTGCGCTGCAGAGCTCAACGGCTGTGCGGCGACTGGGGTCGAGATGCCGCAGCGATTGGCAATTTCGCCCGGCGAGGCATGTAAGAGGGCACTCAAGACTTCAACTTCGCGCGCACTGACTTCCCTCTGATCCTTAAACACCAAGGCAAGCTCTTCTGGCGTCCAACCCGTTGCGCGCGCCATGTCGTCCTTTTGAAGATTGAGCGCGGTCAAACGCTTACTGAACCAGCCTGCATCAAAAAATAGGGCCAAGCCTTAAAACTCCGTATTAATCGTAATTGGAAGTCCGCCGATCACTCGGCGCACTGGCGATGTTGAAAATCACCCCACCAATCATGTCGAGCCAGCACATGAGGGTCAACAGGAAGAAGGTGGATGTGGCAAAGGCTTCAAACAACAAAAATGCCCCGGCACAGGATAAAGCTAACAAGACTGCCAATGTGTGGTGGATGATGGCAAAACGACTAACACCCACGCCGCGCGTCAATTCAAAAAACAGGATAATCAGGCCCATCATCAACAGAAGGTCACCGCCAGACAACGCCCAAGGCGCGCCAGAAGGCATGGTTAGCACGAAGACGCCCTTTTCAATCGACTGGGTAAAGACGTCCGGCCCGCGCGTTGTGGCAGTGACCCCGCCAAACAGGGCATAGATCAAGACTGGGATCGTCAAGATCGGCACCATCTCAAAGATACGTCTCAACACCAGCATGGCTTCGAATCACCCCAGTTTTTTATGCCCTGCGGCGCAGAGTGAACCTCCACTCACGTTTCGTCCACATAGCCAAAGTCGCGGCGGCGTCTCCTGAGCCAAATGACGCCGCCCAAATCGGTCAAGGCGGCCAGCAGACGGCCTAAATTGGTGTATTTGGACGCACCGGTTGAGCGGTGGCGATGATTGACGACCGCAAACTCGGCCAAGACACCTTCACGCTGCACCAAAGCTGGCATGTAGCGGTGCATGTGATCGAAATAGGGTAAGCGCAGGAACAGGTCGCGGCGAACCACTTTGATGCCGCAGCCAGAATCATCAGCCCCATCGCGCAGCAAAGCTTCGCGCACATTGTTAGCCAGACGGGACGCTAATTTCTTGGCTTGGCTATCTTGCCGCTTTACCCGACGACCACCGACAAAACCTAAACCTTGTGGCGCATCTGGACGATTGAGTTGTTGCAAAAGGGCTGGCAGATCTGCTGGATCATTCTGGCCGTCACCATCGAGCGTTCCGATCACAGGTGCCCGCGCCGCCAAGACGCCATTCATAATAGCCCGGCTTTGGCCGGCATTGTTGCGGTTGGCGAGGACGCGCAACGCCGGATAGGTGGCTTTTAGCGCTACCAGCTTGGCATGGGTATCGTCCTTGGACGCATCATCGACGAAAATCATCTCATAGGCCCAACCATCCAGAGCTGCCGCGATTTCCTGCACCAAACTAGCCACAGCCCCACTCTCATTATGGACAGGGACCACAACAGAAATGTCGAGCGGTTCTAAGCGGGGCACGGATGGATTCGGTGTGGACATGAACGGGCTTTAGCGCGGCACGCCAAGAAGGGCTAGTTAGTGCCTCAGGAAAGGAATGGGTTTCGTG
>JBEAVQ010000142.1:0-5025 GCA_041160865.1 Pseudomonadota bacterium
AGACCCTCAAAGGCCTCACACCCTACGAATACATCTGCAAATGCTGGACAAAAGAGCCTCACCGGTTCATATCAAACCCGCACCATCAAACTCCGGGACTAGACAATGCGGAATTCCTCGCGCGTGGCACCGACAAGATTCAGTTTCAGATACGCCAAAACGCTCGACTAAGACCCCAAGATAGGCTTGTTCATAACCTCGCTTTGACTGCCCCGCACTTAGATAGCTTGGATCGACTTGAAATGTATGGCTGCGACTTGGCCAACGCCTTCGACTTGCAAAAGGTCATGAAAGGGTGCTTGCAGCACTTCATTGGTGCCACCAAAGCGCGTGATCAAGTTGCGCGCTAAGACTTCGGTGTCTTTCCGCTTGATTACCCCAAACAGCCACAACTCCAGCAATTCGTGATCGGCAAGACCATCCGCGCCTGCTCGCAAAAAGCGGTCGCGCAAGCGTTCGCGATGACCATCAAGATGGGCGTTCGACTTGTTGGCTATTCCCATGGGCCCTCAAACTGTATCAGACAGCGTGTGAGGTGTGTCCAAGCCAAGAGGGGAGAGGGTGAAAATCTCGCATCCGTCCTCAGTCACACCAATCGAGTGTTCAAACTGCGCGGATAATGAACGGTCGCGCGTAACAGCGGTCCAGCCGTCAGGCAGGACCGAAACCGAATGCTTGCCTAAATTCACCATCGGCTCAATGGTGAAAAACATACCGGCACGCAATTGAGGGCCTTGGCCCGGCTTGCCGAAATGGACAATGTTAGGATTGTCGTGGAAAACGCGGCCTAGGCCGTGGCCGCAGAAATCCCGAACAACCGAACAACGCTGCGCCTCGACAAAGCTCTGAATGGCGTGACCAATATCGCCTAGGGTCGCACCTGGCTTCACCATTTCGATCCCACGCTGCAAGCTTTCCCACGTCACGTCCATCAAGCGGCGGGCTTTGCGGGATACATCCCCAATGCCATACATGCGCGAGTGGTCACCATGCCAGCCGTCAACGATCACGGTGACGTCGATATTGGCGATGTCGCCACTGCGAAACTGGCGTGGCCCTGGAATGCCGTGACAAACGACATGGTTCAAGGAAATACACGTTGTATGATTATAGCCGCGATAGCCCATGCAAGCCGGGATCCAGCCATGATCGAGCACAAAGTCGCGTGCTAAAGTATCAATGCGCTCTGCTGTGACGCCTTCTTTGACTTCGCTGACCAACATATCCAGCACCTCAGCTGCCGCACGGCCTGCGGCGCGCATGCCAGCAAAAGCTTCTGGCCCATGCAGTTTGATGGCATGGTCATTTCGGCTGTCGGGTACTATGTCTGCGTCGATATACATCCCTGTCATATAGCCTTCTTATTGGCTTTTGGGCAGGGGGTCTAATGTGGTTTGCTCTGCCGCGTCGTCATCTTGACGCGCTACTGTGGCAGTCACGGCCATATCCATGGTGACATTGCCCAAAGTCCGGAAGATATCGGGGAAGGTTTCTACCGCGATTAACAAGGCTAAGGGCTCCACCGGTGCGCCTAAGGCCAAGCAGATGGGCGCGATCGAGCTGATAAAGCTAATGGAGCCAGGCAAGCTGACCGCGCCTAATGTGGTGGTGGCAGCAGCTGCAATGCCCAAAGCAATCTGGGCAGGCCCTAATTCCACCCTAAACCAATGAGCAATGTAGAGCGCTACGCCTAGGTTCATAGCAGGGCCGGTTGCACGGAAGATCGCAACGGCGATCGGCAAGATCACGTCTGCTTTGGCGGCTGGAACGCCCAAGGCCTGTACGCCCTTGAGCATGGCAGGCAAAGACGCGAGCGAGGATTGGGTCGAGATGGCGACCGCTTGTGCGGGAATGGCGGCCTTAAAGAATTCGCCTAAACCGCGCTTGGCACCAAAGACGGCTAAGGCAAAGGATGCGAGCCAAATGATGACGCCAAGGGCAGACAACACGACGACATAATGGGCCAACGCCCCAAACGCCTCTGCTCCTGCCTTCGCCCCAACAACAAAGGCCAGAGCAAACACACCAATCGGGGCCATTGCCAGTACCCAGCCAATCACGAGAATCATGGCTTCAGCGACCGCTTCGAAAAAGCCTGTCACCGGTGCGCGCTTTTCCAATGGCAATCGGGTCAAGGCGAAACCAAACGCTGCAGTAAAGATAATCAAGGGCAGAATGGCGTCATTGGCGGCGGCTGCGATCGGGTTTGTTGGGATCATAGCGCGCAAGAAATCACCCAAAGGCGGAACGGGCCCGGGCTTTTCTGCAATACTCAAGGCTGAGCGCAAGGCGTCAGCCGATCCATCGGGCATGGGGAAGACGCCAAGAATGACAGGGATCATGATAGCCGCCATGATGGACGAGCACCACAGGATCACCAGCATGGTCCCGACCCCACGGGCGGCAAGCCTGCCAGCGCGGGCCGCCAAAGCCGTTTGCGCAATCCCTGTAATCAAAAGGGCGATGACCAGCGGCACCACCGTCATGCGCAATGCGTTCAGCCAGACCGAGCCGATTGTGTCGGCAGTCGCGTTGATCGCCTCGCTGGCACCCAGCCAAATTCCAGCCAAAAGCCCGAAAATGAGTGCGGCAAGAATGATGAGTGCTTTCGACATGAGCCAATACTTTCAACCAAATCGGCCAACCAACTGGCCCAGAGCGTCCAATCTGGCTGAGCTTTGTTGGTACTGCAAGCAGGGTACCCGCCAAAACCCCGGCATTCCGCTGCAAGCTCACTAAAGGGTGCGTGCAGAAAGCCGATTGATTACATCATGACACTCTTGCTCAAAAAGTCCGTTTGCCGCACAAAGCACCCAGATGGGGACGTGGCGAAATAGGTAGACGCACCGGACTTAAAATCCGTTGGAGCAATCCGTGCCGGTTCAAGTCCGGCCGTCCCTACCAATCCATTCAGCCTAAATACAACAAACCCCGCGACTGGGCACGCCAATCGCGGGGGCTTTGGTTTGGGAACCTTACGCTTAGCTCAGAAGCTGGTCTGATAGCGGACCATTACGGCTTGGTCTTTCTTGCCCGAGATGCCATCCGCATCCTGACGCGCCATGACGGCGAAGGCGAGGGTGGAATCTTGGCTCAAGGCCCTAGTATAGACCGCTTCAAACCGCTGTTCTGGCGTTTTGGATGCGAGGCTGACCGCGCGGCGCGTCATGATGGGCGCACCGGTTTCAACGTCCGCACCTGTCGCCAAGAACAAGTTCATCATGCCGCTGCTGCTGGTTAGCGGGGTGCCGATGGCCAGATCAAGCTGATCACCCTTGGCCAACAGGTCGCGCTGGGCGAAGTTGATCGCGTAAGCTGTGGCTTCGGTTGCACTGATCGAGCTCACCAAGCTGGCACCTGCACCCACTTGCGAAGCGGTTTGAGAATGGGTCATCCGCGCGCTGAGCGAGGCTTTGTCAGACAAAGCCCAAGCCAGATCGGTTTGCACCGCAAAGGTGCGTGCTGGGCCCGACAGGCCAAATAATTCGCTATCCACATCACCCAAGCGACCTTGGCTCTCATGGATGGCCACCACGCTTGCGCCAAGGCTTAAACGGTCAAACTGACGGCTGAGGGCCGCTTCCACGCTGCTGGCTTGGCTGGTGGCATTTGGTGTCCAATTCAGGCCACGGCGCTTATATTGCTCACCCTGTAAGCGCACGCCAAAGGTCAGGCTGACACCATTGTCCATGGTCTGAAGGCTGGCAACGCTGGCAGTGGTGCCTTCAAACAGGGCGGTGTGATCGGCAAAGCCCAAGAGGCGCGCGGTCGGCGCGGCACCTGTCGCCAAGCTTGCACCCAAAATGGGGGAAGCTTGGCCGATGGCGACCGCCCAAGATTGGCCTTGGTTACCAACAAAATGGAGCCCGCCACTGGTGTCGCCGCCGACCGACTGCGCGGGTGTTGCGACCAAGGACAAGGTGCCACTGGGGGTTGCCACACTGGCCAAGGTAGCCTGCATCTGGTTCGACAGGGTTGACGCAAGGATGGAGACTGAATCTGGTCGTAAATCCTCTAGCTTGGTGGCAAAATCATAGGCGAAATCACGACCAAACGCGTCAAATACCACGCCTTCAAGGGCACCGGCGTCACCTGCAAAAGACTTTGCACCAATGGCCACTGCACCGCTGGTGGAAGGCGCAAGCGCGAGTGGGGTTGTGCCGGCAGAGCTGACCGCCGTTACCGTACCAACGGGCAGCAGCGCCTTTTCTAGATTGAGGAGGCCGCGACCATAGATCGGGTCGATCCCTTTCAAACCCAAGTCTGTCGCAGTCACGAACAGGACTTCGGCGACCTTCGGCGCAGTAAGATAAGGCCACGCGCTTTTCACAACCGCAGCCGCACCTGCGACTACGGGAGCGGCCATTGAGGTGCCACTCATGTAGGCATAGGCGTTGGGGGCGGTGAAGTAAGCACCGATCAAATTGACGCCCGGTGCCACCAAATAGAAGTTGCGTGCGTCACCTGCCCGGTTCGAGAAGCTGGCGATGACATTATTCGCGTCAACGGCACCAACGGCGATGATCTGACCCTTGGCCCAAGCCTCAGAAGCGTGACGGGCAGGGAAGGATGGATTGGCGAGGCCTTCATTACCGGCCGCAATCACCATCAAAAGGCCCGCCGCCTGCGCACCTTGCAAAGCGGTGCGAATGGTCGGGCTCACGCTTGACCCGCCCAAACTTAAGTTCATGACGAAAGCTCTTTGGCTTGTCGCGTAATTGATGCCGCGAGCGACAAAAAAGTCCGAAGTTGATGCCCCTTGGAAGACTTGAACTGGTAAGATACGGGCATTGGAGGCAACCCCAACCATGCCCCTGTCATTGGCGCGCGCCGCTGCCAGAGAGGCCACATGGGTCCCATGGCCACTGGTATCATTGACCGCTGCTGTTCCAGCCAGATTTGTGAAAGCATTATAGCCGCCGGTGATCGCGCCATTAAAGTCGATATGGTCCCGGCGGATCCCCGAATCGATGATCGCGATGGTGACATTGGTGCCTCGCGCTGCCCAAGGGCGCGGCTTAAAGG
>JBEAVQ010000143.1:0-6683 GCA_041160865.1 Pseudomonadota bacterium
ATCCTGGCCCCCAAATGCCTGGGGTCAGCGGCAATCGCCATCAGCGTCTGCGAGGCAGCTTTAAACAAGAGGTCATAGATGACGGTCTTGTTGTACCACGCGATATCGCCAATCTCGCTGGGCAGGGTGAAGACCACATGGAAATAGCCAATGGGCAATAGGTCCTCTTGTCGCTTGGCCAGCCAGTCGCGTGCAGCTGCCACCTGACACTTGGGGCCCAAATGCCGCCGGTCTAAAATGCGCCAAACTAGGTCAAGCGGGCAATGTTGACCTAGGCTCTAAACTAGACATTTAGGAGACAGACGAGTGAGTGCACTTCACTTTGATTTGAAATATTTCAAACTTTTGGCTTGGTTATGGGGGGCAGTTCGGATGGCAAAACCATTCTAGTTCGACACAGGGCAGCTCGAGTTGATTGGCGGTTTTTCGCACAAATCGCGGATTTTATGTGCGGGAAAACACACAGATCTAGTGCGAGAATATTTTTAAATATTGATTTATTGTATTTTTTATTTTTACAGGGCTCATTTTGACTTGCGCAGGTTTCGAGTTAGCCTCATTTCGCAAACGCTCGATGCTTACATCCTGTTTGGGGGGCTGTTTATCAGGAATCACTTTCGAATGATCCCCCTCCCACGGGTGTGATTTTTCGAGCCGTGGTCTCATGATTTTTCTTAGCTAACCCCGACAAGTGTTGCCACCAGTAAGGCAATCGGTGTGAGCGTTTCAGTGAAGAAAAAACAAATTTGGGAGGCTGCCACGATGGAAAAAGCGATATTCCTTTTGGGATCAACTGCATTATTGAGCTGCGCGTTTGGGTCGGCCGTAGCGCAAAATGCGCCAACACCTTCTGCCAATGCTTCTGCGGTTGCCGAACGAGAGGATGTGGACGTCATCATTGTCACGGGCTCGAATATTCGACGTAGCGGTTACAATGAAAAGGCGCCGGTTCAGGTATTCGGAGCTGGTGCTCCTGAATTTGCGGTCGCGGCGACGATCAACGATTTCGTTGGAAATCTGCCCGCTAACGCCGGCAGTCAATTGTCAAATGTTGGGACCAAGAATCCCAATCTTATCGGGGCTGCCAATTTCAATCTGAGAAACCTTGGTGCGGGTTCCACCCTTGTCTTGATAAACGGTCGGCGTGCGGGCAAAAGCCCATTGGCAGATGCGCTTGGCAACCAATTCTTTGATTTGAACACGTTACCGACAGCGGTCGTGAAGCGGGTTGATATCCAAACGGATGGTGCCTCAGCTATTTATGGATCGGAAGCGGTCGCTGGGGTTGTGAACGTTGTTACCAAGCTTGGCTTTGAGGGTGCTGAACTAAATGCCCGCGCGGATTTTGGTATTAGCGACAGCCACGGTGTTGACTTGGCCTATGGCGCAAAAAATGATCGTGGCGCGTTTGCGGTTTATGGCAGCTACTATAAGTCTGAGAAGACTTTCAATACCGACTTTGATTTCCTTGTAGATCGTTTAATTGATCGCAATGGTGATGGCCTTGTCGACACCACAGCCAATGGTGCTCTCGTTAACTCCCGCTTTTTATCGACCTCGGGTGCACCCGACGAATATCGAAATTTCACGACTGGTATTCCAACTGGCACAGCAGTGATTGATCCTGATTGTGCTTCAGCTGGCGGATATGTTGTTTCCCCGAATTGCCTGTATGATTTCGCCGAACAATCAGGCCCGATCTCCGGCGAAGAACGTTATTCTGGGTTTGCAGAATTTCGATATGAGCTCGCCAATAATTTGCTTGGCAGCAATCGTATGTCGGTGTTTGGCGAAGTCGGGGTAACCCAAAATACCGCGAACCGGGCAGCCGGGCCACTGACTGCCCCGGCTGGCCCAACTGGCGGCAAATACACGATCCCAGCCAATCACCCGTTCAATTATTTTGTCGCAAGCGGCACAAGTATCCGCTGGGCACCTGGCTGTTTTGATACTGTTGTCGGAAACGAAGGCGGCACATGTGTCCCCGTTGCAGTAACAACCAGGGATCAGATCCGGCCTCTAGGGGCCAGCGTCTCTGGGCGCAACGCTCCAGTAGATTCAATTTTCACTAACGACTCCCAACGCGCAATGTTGGGCTTAAATGCGGACTACGGGAAGTGGAACGTCAGCGCTTGGGCCCAGTACCATTCGCATGAATCGTCGCGGTCTGTTCCAGGAAACTTTGTAAGGTCGCGGCTTCAGGCGGCTCTCAATGAGGGCATCATCAATCCGTTCGGTAGCGCGGAAGCCAATCCGACTGCGACATCGCTTAAGAACCCGGCGATCTTGGCCGGCAACGACTATGATAAGCTGGCTGCCTATGGCGCTCTGACGACTTTGGTCACCAAACGAAAAGCAACCCAGGCTACTTATGACGTGCTGGTCAGCAATGGCGAATTGTTTGCTCTTGAAGGTGGCTCAGCCGGTATCGCGTTGGGGTTGCAGCGCAGAAGCGAGACCTTCCGCTTTGATCCAGATCCCAACACAGATGGCGCGGTAGCTGACCCCACGATTTTGGGTAAGACAGATGTGAATTCTGCGTTTGCAGAACTTGCATTGCCTTTCAAAGACAATCTGGAAGTCCAAACCGCCATTCGATATGAAGACCATGGTAAGGTGGTGGGTACCACTTTGGACCCGAAAGTAGCTGTCCGGTACGAGCCAATGCCTTGGATCGCGCTTCGCGGCTCTTATGGCACTTCGTTCCAAGCTCCATCATCAAACCAGCAAGGCGGTATTGTCACAAGCGGCTCGGTCAATTACCGAACCGTTGGCGGCGTCGCGACTTGTGGTGGGGCGGAACTTTCAAGCTTTATCGTTGCACAAGTTGGCCGTCCGGTCGGCAGTTTAAAGCCCCAGTCAGCCAAGAACACCAATCTGGGATTTGTCTTCCAGCCCAGCAAGTTTGATGCAAGCATCGATTATTGGCGGTACAGCTATTCAAACCTAATTGTGAACACCCAAAATGCCCAAGCTATTTTGGATGAGTCCTGCGCAGGCGTCGCTACTGGCCAACCCCCAAAGGTGTCCACGTCGATTACGCGCCAACCTAATGGGCAACCAACTTCGATAATCCTGGCATTGCAAAATGCAGATGAAGCATTAACCGACGGGGTCGATCTCGCTCTAAGTTATCGGACCGATACAGATTTCGGGAAAGTCGGTGCACGACTTTCGCTGACTTATGTAAACAAGTTTGCTTTCACGACTGGCGTGACTACTGCTGAACTTGCTGGCACGCGTAACTTTCTGAGCGGTTCGTTTGGTTCGCTTCCGCGGTGGCGGGGTAACATTACAGGCACTTTCGAGCGCGGGAGCCATGATCTCTTTGCTGTCGCGCGCTACACCAGTGCTTACCGAAACGACGATCCAGTCGGTCTGGTTACCGTTCCAAGGATCAAGAAGTTTGTGACTTTCGACGTGCAATATGGGTATCAGTTTAAAGAGATGTTCGGGGCCGACACCAAACTAACAATTGGCGTCAAAGACATCTTTGATAATGACCCACCAAACGTCGGCGACAATCGTCCGGGCTTTGACGAACAGGTGCATTCGCCACGTGGCCGGGTTGTCTATGTTGGCCTGGGGCTAAAATATTAAGCAGGTAGCCAGCCTATGCGCATGTGCAACCTAATTTTGTATCCGATCGGCTTGGGGGTTTTAGCACTCGTGCCTTTGGCAAGCACGAGTTACGCTACCGAGGCGGACAACCAGCAAAAGGTTGCGCCTGAAAGTATGTCTGAGCGCGTATGCCCTGCCGATCTAGATGCACTGGCTACTTGCTATGGGGGGAAGGACCATAATGGTGCCTACTTCCTAATTGCCCGTCCGAAAGTGCCAAATGGAATTTTGATTGTTCATGCGCATGGGGGTCCAAGGCACGTGGACCCTGCTCCTGATGGATCAGATGATGACCTGACGCGATATGCCACCATGGTAAAGGAAGGCTATTCTTGGATTGGATCTACTTATCGGACTGGCGGCTATGGTGTGCGATTGGCGGCTAAAGATGTCGATGTATCGCGTGAGATCTTTTGGACGCAGTTTGGCCGCCCAAAAATGACCATTCTGCATGGCCAATCCTATGGTGGAAATGTCGTCGCAAAGCTGGCGGAGTCAGCGGCGCTCAATGAGAAAGGCCAGGTCCTTTACGATGGTGTTATGCTGACCGGTGGTGCCGTAGGTAAGCGGTTGGACACCTATGACCAATTGATCAACTTGAGGGTCATTTATCAGTATTTTTGCAAGAACCTGCCCTATCCAAATGAAGAGCAATATCCCGCCTGGCAGGGCCTGCCCAAACAATCAACAAGTCCGCGGTCTGAGGCTCGCAAAAGGGTCAATGAGTGCACAGGTGTTGATCAAAAGGCCGAGGCCAGAACTGTTCAGCAAGCGAGGCACCTTAAAGCAATTCTAGGGGCTACAAAACTAACTGAGCGAGAATTCGCGCATCGAATGGAACTCACGACTTTCAGATTTCAAGACGTTGTCCATAATTTTCTCGGCGGCAAAAACCCATTCACAAACACAATGACGGTGTATCGTGGATCCGGCAACGACGATGCGCTTAATCGAGGCGTGGAACGGTTTTCGGGCGATGTCCAAGCTCGCGATCTGATCTCCTTTGACTCCGATGTTCATGGAACATTGGTCGCGCCGACCATAACGCTTCAGGCGAGATATGATCCTGTCGTCTCTTACCGTGCACAGGCCCATTTTAAAAATGTTGTGGCTCAAGCAGGTCAGTCACATTTGTTGTTTCAACTTCTAACAAGTGAAGACCAACATAGCGGGCTTTCAGATAGCCAATATCTAGCAACGCTCGCAACATTGGTTGACTGGATTGGCAACAAGCAAAGACCAACCTTAAAAAAGATTCGTGGAACCTGCGAGAGCTACGCAATTAAAAGCGGCAAGCAGTGCTTTTTCATCGAGAATGAGGCGGAGTAAAATGCCATCAATCGGTACCATTCTCCAGCGCGCGTTGGCGTTGATTTGTGCGCTCACTTTGGCACCTATTCTCCCGGAGCGAACATGAGCTTCCCGGTAGCACATGTTGGCCAGACATCTGTTGGACTTACCATGAAGGGCAAGCCTAACCGGCGACCCAACATAGTCTTCGTTTTGCTCGATGACGTCCGCTATGATGATCTAATTGACCACCCATTTGTTCGCTTACCTAACCTTTCGCGCGTGATTAGCGAAGGCGCATCGTTCGAAAGGTTCTTTACGTCGGCACCCTTATGTTCGCCAAGCCGGGCGGTTTTTATGACAGGGCAATATCCTCATAAAAATGGCATTATCGACAATGGTGAGCGGGCCGAGCAAAGCCATAAGATTATTACGTTTCCAAAACTCCTTCATGATGCTGGCTATCGGACCGGCTTCTTTGGTAAGTGGCACATGGGCCATGACGACGACACAGCACGGCCTGGATTTGATAATTGGGTGAGCTTTATTGGACAGGGCGTATACTTCAATCCATTCCTCAATGTAGATGGACAAAGGGTTCAAGCCACTGGCTATATGACTGATGTGTTGACCGATTACGCCATCTCTTTCATCGAAAAATCACCTGAAGATAAGCCATTCCTTGCATTTATCTCCCAGAAGGCCTCCCATCCGGAGGTTCATCCAAATCAAGTGCGTACCTTTCCTGCAGGGCCCGGTGACGAAAAACTCTACGAGGGCGCAGTCCTGCCAAGACTACCTAGCTGGCGAGCTCCGATGACGGGTAAACCCGCTCTCATGCGGCCCGTTGACTTCAGCGACCCCCGCAGTCCAGCGGGTGGGCTTCCAGATTCTATTGTCAAAGATCGATTGCGCATGCTCAGTGCCGTTGATCGAAGCATCGGAAAACTCCTCGAAACCCTCGAGGCAAAAGGCGTTCTAGATCAAACCATTTTCATTGTATCGAGTGATCAGGGCTTTTTCTATGGCGAGTTTGGTCTGGCTCAAGAGCGCCGGCTTGCTTATGAGCCCAGCATACGAATTCCGTTCATTGTGCGCTATCCAGAACTAGCGCGTCCGGGTTCGAGGCCTAATGCCCTGTTGAGCAATGTCGATGTAGCACCAACTTTACTAGAGCTCACAGGGGTTCCCGCGCCGACAAACTTAGACGGGCGGTCTTTGGTCAAAGCTTTTAAGTCTCCATCCTCAAAAATCCGCAACGAATTTTTGATTGAGTATTACACGGATAAGGAATTTCCGCGTCTTCAGAACATGGGCTACCAAGCAATTCGAACAGACCGGTATAAGTTTATTCGGTATAGCTCTCTTTCTGGAATGGACGAGCTTTACGACTTGAAACGCGATCCACATGAACTGAATAATCTTCTACCGCAAAAAGCACCTACGAAACTCCAAGATGACTTACGTCGTCGCCTTGACAGACTTGTCAAAGGCTCAGACGCCCAGAGTAATGCACATTGAGTGGGAACTAGCTCCAGAGTGAAGTTTTCAACTTATGTGCTTGTTGCCTGTGAGAGGTGCCACTGAATTCGGTCTATTAGGCGCTAGAGTTTACCTTTTGAACAGACGACCGCTTTCACCCTCATCGACGCCCAAAGCAGACCATCTCCTTTCGTGAAGAGTTTCGGGCGCTCTTGGGCGTACGAAAGTATCCGAAGAACGAATCTTTGGTGTTGTGGGCTGTGGCTATGGGGATTTCGGCTGAGGGCTTG
>JBEAVQ010000144.1:0-9926 GCA_041160865.1 Pseudomonadota bacterium
TTCAGACGGGCTGTTGCTGGATTGCTGGTATTTTGCCGCAACCTCGGCAGAGCTGAAGGCAGGTAAACAATTCCGTCGCATGATTGTGGGGGAGCCGATCTTGCTTGGCCGCACCGCCAAGGGTGAGGTGTTGGCCATGCGCGACGTCTGCCCACATCGGGCGGTTCCTTTGTCGGCAGGGCGTCAAGTTGAAACCAACGGGCAAGCCACAATCGAATGCCCCTATCACGGCTGGCGCTTTGGTGGCGATGGGGTATGCAAGTTGATGCCGTCTTTGGTCGAGGGACAGCCCTACGACCCGGCCAAGGTAAAGGTTCGTCGCTTTCCGCACGCGGAGCGCAATGGCGTTGTCTTTATCTATATCTCATCCGACCCCCGGTTTGATGGCACACCCGATCTGCCGCCACCTGACTTTGGCATCAAAGCCGATCGACCTAAATTTGTCGTCAGTCGGGTCTTTGAAGCCCATATGGACAATGCAGTGGTGGGCCTGATGGACCCCGCCCATGTGCCCTTTGTTCATAATCAATGGTGGTGGCGTCCGCCGTCTGTTGGGCTGAAGCTCAAAGAAAAGCAATTTGAGCCCCGGCTCTACGGCTGGGCCATTGCCCGCCATGCGCCGTCGTCTAATTCCCTGGCCTATCGCCTGTTGTTCGGTGAGGGCGTGACGACCGAGATTGTCTTCATGGTGCCGGGCTTCCGTTGGGAAGTGGTTGAGAATGACAAGAGCCAGTTCTTTACTCTCACATGTCTGACACCGATTGATGGCAATTCGACGCTCATTACTCAGGTCAGCTATTGGACGGCCGCGCCGTTGCTGGATCTGATAAAGCCGATCCTGATCCCCGCAGCCCGCGAATTCTTGGACCAAGATGGCCGCATGGTGGACCTTCAGAATAAAGGACTGCCTTTTACAAAAGGCATGGCAAGCTAAGTGGTACAACAAACTCAAGCGGGAATGGGCGCAAAGTCGGGCCGAGGGGCGGCATTTCTCTAATCCTATTAGTCCTCGAAGCTTGAAGTGGCGCAGTTGATTCCAAGCCTAGGCAAGGAATGGGCTTGCGTCAGCGCGGTAGGTCAGCCATCGTGCGAACTAACCATAAGCAGGGGCTCAGGGGAGATTAAGCTTCATGCGAATAGCAATACTGAAGGAAACGCGCGACGGGGAAACCCGGGTGGCGGCCTCGCCAGAAACGATTAAAAAACTCACGGCGGCGGGCCATCAAATCGTTGTCGAAACCGGTGCCGGTGATCACGCGTCCTCGCCTGACCGCCTGTTCGTTGAGGCAGGCGCTGAAATCGCGGCAGATGCCAAGACGACGCTGAAAGGGGCTGACCTTGTTTTGAAGGTGCGCAGACCCAGTGCGGCTGAGCTGGAGCTGGTCCCAAAGGGCGCTGGCGTGGTAGCCTTCTGGAGCCCGCATAGCGACAAGGCGCTGATTGAAGCGGCCGCCAAAGCTGGTGTGGTCGCTTTGTCGATGGAATTCACCCCGCGCATCACCCGCGCCCAAGCGATGGATGCTTTGTCGTCTCAAGCTAACTTGGCAGGCTACCGTGCCGTGATCGAGGGTGCGGCGCTTTATGGCCGTGGTTTTCCGATGATGATGACGGCGGCTGGAACTGTCGCTGCAGCGAAATGCTTTGTTATGGGTGCCGGTGTGGCCGGCCTTCAGGCGATTGCAACCGCGCGTCGCCTTGGCGCCATCGTCACCTCAACCGATGTGCGGCCCGCCGCTAAGGAACAGGTCGCCTCGCTTGGCGCCAAGTTTATCGCCGTCGAGGATGAGGAATTCAAAGCTGCTGAAACCGCGGCTGGCTATGCAAAGCCCATGAGTGCGGAATATCAGGCCAAGCAGGCAATCCTTGTCGGCGAACATATTGCCAAACAAGATGTTGTCATCACCACGGCTCTGATCCCCGGCCGTCCGGCCCCGGTTTTGGTGACACCAGAAATGGTTGCCGCCATGAAACCTGGCAGCGTGATTGTTGATTTGGCGGTGGAGCAAGGCGGCAATTGCCCGCTGTCCAAAGCCGATAAATTGGTGGTTACCGAAAATGGCGTAACCATTGCAGGCTTTGCTAATTTGCCCGGTCGCTTGGCAGCGGATTCCAGCGCGCTTTATGCGAAGAATTTGCTCAACCTTTTGCCGCTCTTGACGGATGCGGAAACCAAGGCCTTTGCCCCCCATTTTGACGACGATATCATTCAGGGCATGCTACTCACCCGCGATGGCGCGGTCGTGCACCCCTCCCTGACAGCAGCATGAGGATTGAACATGGAAGCCGTTGATCCCACCGTTTTCCGCCTCGCCATTTTCGTGTTGGCGATTTTTGTTGGCTATTATGTGGTGTGGAGCGTGACTCCCGCCCTACACACGCCTTTGATGGCCGTTACCAACGCCATTTCTTCGGTCGTCGTTGTTGGCGCTTTGATCGCGGCCGCAGCGACGCTGCCAGATGGCGGAGCTGATGGGGCGACCTGGGTGTCGCGTGGTATGGGCGCGCTCGCCGTGGCATTGGCCGCCGTTAACATCTTTGGCGGGTTCCTTGTGACCCAGCGGATGTTGGCGATGTATAAGAAGAAGGAGCGTTCGGCTCCAGGAAAGGGCGGCCACTAAGATGACCCCATCGATTGCAGCCCTTCTTTATCTTGTCTCAGGCGTTTTGTTCATTCTGGCCCTGCGCGGCCTTTCCAGCCCGGAGACCAGCCGTCAAGGCAATACCTATGGCATGGTCGGCATGGCGATTTCGGTCGTCACAACGCTCTTGGCGGTCAAGCTTGACGTCACGACCATTGGCCTGATCCTCGCAGCAACCGCCATTGGCGGCGGTGTCGGCGCGGTGCTTGCCCGCAAGATTGCTATGACCAGCATGCCCCAATTGGTGGCGGCGTTCCACTCGCTCGTCGGTCTTGCCGCGGTGTTGATTGCGGGCGCAGCCATGTATAGCCCGGAGGCTTTCCATATTACGGCTGAAGGCGGCGGCATCAAAACCGCCTCTTTGGTTGAGATGGGCTTGGGGATTGCGATTGGTTCGATCACCTTTACGGGGTCGTTGATCGCGTTTGCGAAACTCAATGGCAATATGAGTGGCGCACCCATCATTCTGCCAGCCCGCCATCTTCTGAACATTCTGATCCTGGTTGGCATTATTGCACTGATCGGGGTATTGATCGCAACCCAAGGCTCAGCACTCTGGGCTTTCTGGGCACTTGTTGGCCTGTCCTTCCTTTTGGGCGTGACCTTGATCATCCCCATCGGCGGCGCAGATATGCCGGTCGTGGTCTCCATGCTCAACTCTTACTCTGGTTGGGCAGCGGCAGCTCTGGGCTTCACACTTGAGAATAATGCGCTGATCATCACCGGGGCATTGGTCGGCTCGTCCGGCGCGATCCTGTCTTACATCATGTGTAAGGGCATGAACCGCAGCTTCATCTCGGTCATCTTGGGCGGCTTTGGTGCGGCTGATGGTGCGGCTGTTGGTGGTGGCAAGGTCGAGACGCGTCCGGTTAAGCAGGGCAGCGCCGAAGATGCGGCCTTCATTATGAAGAATGCAGAGCGTGTCATTATCGTGCCAGGCTATGGAATGGCGGTGGCTCAAGCCCAGCACGCCCTCAAAGAAATGGCCGATAAACTGAAGGCTGAAGGGGTGGAAGTTAAATATGCCATCCATCCAGTCGCAGGCCGTATGCCGGGCCATATGAACGTTCTATTGGCAGAAGCCCAAGTGCCGTATGATGAAGTCTTTGAACTCGAAGACATCAATTCGGAATTTGGTCAGGCCGACGTTGCCTATATCATCGGTGCCAATGACGTCACCAATCCCTCTGCCAAGACTGATCCACAAAGCCCGATCTTTGGGATGCCCATCTTGGACGTGGAAAAGGCAAAGACTGTCTTGTTCATCAAACGCGGCATGGGTTCTGGTTATGCAGGCGTGGAAAATGAGCTCTTCTTCCGCGACAATACGATGATGTTGTTCGCAGACGCCAAGAAGATGACCGAGGCCATCGTCAAGTCGTTATGATCAGCGAATTATTAAGCTGACCAGGCTAAATATGGGGTTTCTTGATACGTTTGAGCGCATCTGAGCCCCTATGCCAACTAAAAAGCTTACAGATTACCTTGCCAATCCGGTTGTTCTGGTGGCATGCCTTACGCTGGCTTGGCTGAGTAGTTTGGTTCTGGCTTTGATTCTTGAGCCGACGACGGACATAAGCTGGCGTCAGTTTATCGCAGGCCAAATTCTCGATGGAAAGACACTTTACCGCGACATCATCGACCTAAATCCACCGCTTTGGTTTTGGGCAGCTATTCCCTTTGTTTGGCTTGGTGAAGTTTTCGGCATCAATGTCCAGGCTGTCGCTATGGCCTTGGCCCATCTTAGTAGCTTGGTGGCTTTATGGATGTTTGCCAAAGCCATCGATGGCCTGCTCAGCAAATCAGAGCGTGGCGCAGCCCTATTGGGGTTTCTCATCGCTATCTTGTGGGTCGCGGCCGCCGATGTTGGCCAGCGTGAGCAGTCAGCCTTAATTGCCAGTCTTTTATGGCTGGTCTTGGCGCTTCGCCGGGACGCACAGCTACCGGTTTCACTTCCCCTAGCTGTCAGCATTGCTGCCTTTAGCGCATATGGTTTTGCGCTCAAGCATTATTTTGTCCTTATTCCGATTGTCGTCGAAGCCGCACTGGCGCTGCGCCTTGGCAAGAAATGGCGACCGCTGCGACCCGAGACCTTGGGTCTGGCGGCTTTAGCGCTGGTCTATGCGGTTGTCGTCATTCGTTTTGCGCCGGAGTTTTTGGCGCAGATCGTCCCCATGGCGGCTGTTTCCTATGATGCGTTCAATGCTTGGACGGGGAAGCCGACTTGGTATGCGGTCTTGATGATCATCGGGCCGGCGCAATTTCTATTATTACCCTTGGTGCTTGCGCTTCGACTAAGGGATAAGCGGCCGATCATTTTAGGCCTGTTTGGACTTAGCCTCCTCTTCCTCCTGATCATTGTCGGCCAAATGAAGGGCTTCTTTTATCACTACATCGCCCTCAAGGGTGTTTGCGTGATGATTGATTCTGATGCTTTGGCTTGGGCGAGATGAGCCGATGTCTAAGCTGGACAGTCTTTTGGTACGACTGGGGCTTTTTAGCTTCTTTGTTTCGATGATCGTCAGCCCTTTGCAAACGGTCATCAAAACCGGCGCAACACCGATTTCAGAGAATCTGCGCTATCTGATCCAGTCAGAGCCGCCCTCAAATCGCATTATGATCTTATCGACTGTCCCGCAGAACAGCTTTTTTGTTTTGGTGCGGGAAGGGCAAGGTTTTGGTGCACGCCATTATTCAATGTGGATGGTGCCAGGTCTCATGGTTCGTGCGCAGGATCCAAAGACCGCCAAAGCAGCGACGGCTCAACTAGCACGCGTCCGCCGCGACTATCTCGAAGACATCCAATGCTTCGCGCCCAATGTTCTGATTTCTCAAAGTGAACAATTTGAAGGCCGAAAGCCAATCCAGACCGAAGGTATGGCATTTTTGCGCGAGGACCCAGCGACTAATCGCTGGATGGCTGAACATTATAGACTTGAGTCGCGGTTGAAGGATTTTCAAGTCTGGCGCTTGGTCAAGCCGATAGCTTCAACGGCCTACTGCCATTCAAGCCGTCGGTAAGCCGAGAGCCCTGCGAATCGCTGCAGCGATTTGGGCTGCGGCACCAAAGGCGGATTCAGATTGAGCGCCCTGTACCCCGGTGCCGCCGGAGACGATCATGTCTGCATTCATTCGGCTAGGCCCTGTCCAGAGTTCATAAGCGGGGCGCACGGAAGACAGATATTGGGCCGCAACCGTTTCAGGGGTCCGCGCGCGCTCGTGAATATCGCGCAACAGACGGCGCAGAAGCCGGATGTCCGACGGCGTATCCACAAAGACCTTTAAGTCACACAAATTATAGATTGCGCTGTCGCATAGGGTATGCGTGCCTTCGAGGACCACCACATCGCAGGCAGGTAGCCGGTACGTGGCTTCGCGCCGTCCGTGGATCGTGAAGTCATAAATGGGGACGTCGACGGCTTCGCCCGCTTTGATAGCCTTGAGATGCTGCTCCAGCAAAACATGGTCGCGCGCTTCAGGCGTGTCAAAATCATAGGTGGCAGGATCAAATCCCGGTAGAGAGCGACTATCCTTGTAATAATCGTCTTGCGAAACAATGCGCGCCGAAAGCGGCCGCAAGAGCCCAACCAATTGGGCAGCCGTTGTCGTCTTGCCAGAGCCTGAACCACCGCTGATGGCGACCAAAAAAGGGGAAGTTGCCACGCCTACTTATCCGAGGCGGACGGCGGTGCCGCTAGCAGCCACCATCATCATGGTGCCTTGATGGACGCCTCCTTCGAAATCGATGGATACGCCAATGACGGCATCCGCACCCAAGGATTTTGCTTCAATCATCAGTTCGTCAACCGCCACTTGGCGTGCTTCGCGGAGGGTTTTTTCATAAGCACCACTGCGTCCACCGATGACGTCGCGAATGCCCGCGAACAAATCGCGGAACACATTTGCTCCGATTACAGCTTCGCCCGCAACAACACCTAGATAATGAGTTACTTTGCGGCCCTCAACAAAATCCGTTGTGGTTACGATCATCCTACGCTCCTTCAGTTGGTTCTTGTGGCGAGGCCTTCCAGCACAGCCTAGTTATTCACTGGGTCTTTCAAGACAGGAGCAGGCATGGTGCCAACAAATGTCTGCACATTACAGCCATAACCTGGTTTTAGGCGCGCTTCAGCTTGATTAAGGCCGGAGAAATTCACAATCACCCGCTCATCCATATAGACGATCTGTGCTCGATCGATCTGTGGGCCAATTTCGATGCGGCAGGTTTTCTCGTCCCTGTTTTGAACATAAAGACAGCTGCACATCTGGCGCGCGACAAAGCCCGCACCAATCTCACCGTACTTGCGGGCTTGGAAGCCAACCGCCAGAACGATGACGAATATGGCAACAAGGACGATGCCAACGATCGTAGAAAAAGAAGGCAGTTTGCGCACAGGCCATAGAACCTTATAAAGAGAGTCGTTAGAGACCAGCCTAATCCGGTCTGTTCAGTTCATCTAGAGGCTTATGATGCGCCGCGCCATGCGTCCCAGCAGAAATTTACCCGCGCTGTCCCTCCCCATTTGGTTTGGCTTGGCACTTTGTGCAGCCATCGCAACAGGGGTTGGCACTTATGTCGTCGCCCAAGACACTCAGAAGGCGCAAATGGCGGCTTATGCGAAGGCCCCTTTGGTGCCCTTACCGCCCCAGCCAAAGGGCGTGCCCTTCCCAACCGAAGTTTGGCCGAAGGGGGAAGCACCAGAAGCTGCCGCCCGTGTGATCAAGACACAGTTCGACGAAGCATTCAGTCGCTCTGATTCCCCCATGGGTCAGACGCGCGCGGTTATCATTGTTCAAGGCGGACGGGTTGTCGCCGAACGTTATTCAACAGGCTTTGATGAGAAGTCGAAGCTGGTTTCTTGGTCTATGGCCAAAAGCGTGACCGCTAGCCTTGTCGGCATCGCAATGTTGGACGGCAAGCTCAAACTCGATCAACCCCTGAACGATCCTTTATGGGATGATGGCGATCCCCGCCGCGACATCACCATCCGTCAGGCCTTGCATATGAGTGACGGGCTGCGCTGGCGCGAGGACGGCTATGCCGATCCTGTCTCTAACGATGCGGCAAAAATGCTGTTTGGCCCGGGTCGAGAGAACATTGTTGCTTATGTGACCGATCGTCCAACGGAGTTTAAGCCCGGCGAGAAGTGGCGCTATTCCTCTGGCACCACGAATTTGGTTTCAGCTGCAGTCGCCCGTGCGGTGTCACCGCGAAGCCTGAAAGATCCAACCGGGGCTGAGGGCTACCGTAACTTCATGTATGATCGGCTGTTTCGACCCATTGGTATGAACAATGTGGCTGCTGAGTTTGATTTGGCCGGAAATTTCTATGCATCCTCTTTGATGCATGCGACCGCGCAAGACTGGGCTCGTTATGGCCTGCTCCATCTGCGGGACGGGGTTTGGGACGGCAAACGCATTTTGCCAAAGGGTTATGTCGATTTCTTGCGGACGCCAACCACCGCAGAGGGAACACCTGGCTATGGTGCCCATTGGTGGCTGAGCCTGCCAAACAAGCAAGGCACCTTGAAGAATGGCCCCTATGATTCGCTTGAGGCGCACGGTTTCCAAGGGCAGTGGATTGGGGTGATTCCCTCCAAGGATTTGGTGATTGTCCGCTTAGGTCTCATGACCGACGAATCAGGCTGGGATACGTTGGATGCGTGGCTGCAACCAATTGTGGATGCCTTTCCTACCGTCAGCCAGCCCTAAGGGCCACTGACACCCCAATAAAACGACTAGAATTGCGGGAATCTTCTTCATCTTCATGAAGAATCTCTACCGGCTGTCTGGCTGCGTTAACGTCTCCTTAACTGAAAAATACATTTTGCGTGAAAAACCCCATTGACCGCCGCTGCAAGCCACATCCACTATATATAGTGTCTTGCTCAGGGGGCTGGCGCAACTTCTAGGCAGAACGCCGAATCATCCCACTCTGCGCAAAGATGTGGGTTGTGCGAACGAACTTGTGTGCACCGCCACATTAGGGGCTGTTCAAAGGCTGGGGAATCGGGTGTTCTGAAGGGCTGACGGGCCGGGTAACGATTTGGGAGCAGGAAGAATGAACGGGAATGATGCAGCCACCGCTAATGCCATTGAAGCTGTCGCCAGCGCAGCACCGGCACTAGCGCGCCGTGCGGTCCATCGTGGCAAGCCTAAGGCCGTTCAGCTTCGGATCGTTGAAAGCGTTAAAGTCGATCGCTCGCGCGATGCGCTATTGACAGACTTCGGCAAAACCACCCTAGAAGATCGCTATTTGCTGCAGGGCGAAAGCTATCAGGATATGTTTGCCCGCGTTGCGACCGCCTATGCTGACGATATCGCCCACGCCCAGCGCCTGTATGATTATATCTCCAGATTGTGGTTCATGCCGGCCACCCCAGTCCTGTCTAACGGCGGGGCAGAGCGCGGCTTGCCTATTTCGTGCTTCTTGAATTCGGTGGACGACAGCCTTGATGGCATCGTGCAGTCTTGGAACGAAAATGTTTGGCTGGCCTCTAATGGCGGTGGCATCGGCACCTATTGGGGTGGCGTGCGCTCTATCGGTGAAAAGATCGGGGCCAATGGCCATACCAGCGGCATTATTCCGTTCATTCGCGTGATGGATTCTTTGACGTTGGCGATCTCGCAAGGTTCGTTGCGTCGCGGTTCGGCTGCCGTTTATCTCGACGTGCACCACCCTGAGATCGAGGAGTTTCTTGAAATCCGCAAGCCCTCGGGCGACTTTAACCGTAAGAGCTTGAACCTGCATCATGGCATCAACATCACCGACGAGTTCATGGAAGCCGTGCGCAGCGATGGTGACTTCGACCTGATCAGCCCCAAGACCAATGATGTGGTGCGTACCGTCAAGGCGCGCAAAATCTGGCAGAAAATCTTGGACCTGCGCCTGCAAACGGGCGAGCCTTATTTGCTGTTCGTCGATACCGTCAACAAAGCCATGCCGGCCCACCAGCGCAAGCTGGGCTTCAAGGTCCGTCAATCAAACCTCTGTAGCGAAATCATGCTGCACACCGGTAAGGACCATTTGGGCAAGGACCGCACGGCTGTGTGTTGTCTGTCGTCGCTGAATGCTGAGACCTATATGGAGTGGAAGGACGATCCAAACTTTATCGAGGATATCTTCCGTTTCCTCGACAATGTGTTGGAAGACTTCATCCAGCGCGCACCCGATGAGATGGAGCGTGCAACCTATTCGGCCTTCCGCGAGCGGTCGGTTGGTTTGGGCATCATGGGCCTACATTCCTTCTTGCAAGCCCAAGGTGTTCCGTTTGAAAGCGCCATGGC
>JBEAVQ010000050.1:0-17315 GCA_041160865.1 Pseudomonadota bacterium
GCCGCCTCACAGATCGCTTCAGCATCCGCCACATCATTCTTCCCACGCTTCACATAGGGCTTCACATAATGGGCCGGGATCAATCGTACTTCATGACCCTCGGCGCATGCGCCGATTTGGCCGCGAAGCGGACTGAGAGGGTGGCGTCGATTAAGCCGCCTGCGAAACAACCTTATTGCGACCGCTCCGCTTGGCCACATACAGTGCTTCGTCGGCGCGTTTGAGGAGGGTTTCGTAGTCAAGTTCGTTGGATTTCGCGACCGCGACTCCAACCGAACAGGTTACTTCCAACGTGTCGCGCGCGGAGCCGAGGAAGAAGGCAGCCTCTTCGATGGATGAGCGCAGACGCTCAGCAATCATATTAGCGTCATTGGTGTTGGTTTCAGGCATGATGACCACAAATTCTTCCCCACCATAGCGGCAAGCCAAATCGCGCGGACGGAAGTTAGACGCCAAGCGCGCCGCAAACTCACGGAGCACATCATCGCCCGCATCATGGCCAAACAAGTCGTTGACGCGCTTGAAATGGTCGATATCGGCAATCAGGACCGAGACTGGCGGGCCACCGCGTAAGGAGCGTGCTAACAAAGACTTCAGCTGGCTTTCCATGTAGCGGCGGTTATGCAGGCCGGTCAGCTGGTCGGTCACGGCCAATTCCATGCTGGAATCCACGGTCAGGCGCAGCTGATCAATGTGGCGCTTGCGCTTGATAAGGGTTCGGGTGCGGGCCAGCAATTCTTCGTCATCAATCGGACGATAGATGAAGTCGTTCACGCCTACGTCCAGAGCGCGCAGCGCTTTGATTTTTTCTTCGGGCTCGCAAATCGCCAAGATCGGCAAGCTTCGGGTGCTTTCTTGGCCGCGCACATGGGCGGCAAGGCGCAGGCCGTCGAAGGTCACGCCAGAGGCAGAAATAATCATCAATTCCACGGTCGATTGACCCATGGGTCCCAATTCATTGGAATCCTGCATCAGCATCGGGCGCTGTTCGGCTTCTAACGTGCGCTTCAATCGCGCAGCGCGCCGGGGGTCATCTTCCACGATCAAGATGCGGGCGTTGAGGCCCAATTCACGGTTAGAACCGCCCTCAATAACACCCATGCGACGGCCAGCGGCTTCACGTAAGCGAAGTTCATCGGCTACCGCCTTAAACCGGGCCAGCGACTTTACCCGCGCAAACAAGGTAATGTCGTCAATCGGCTTGGAAAGGAAATCATCAGCCCCAACGGCGAGACCTTTGACACGGTCCTCCCGCTGGTCGAGGGCGGTCACCATAACCACCGGGATATGGCGGGTGGCGGGATCATCTTTTAGCCGCTTGCAGGTCTCAAACCCATCGAGACCTGGCATCATCACATCGAGCAGAATCACATCGGGATTCTCACGATTGGCCTTCACGATGGCATCTTCGCCAGAATTGGAAGTGATGACGGTATAATATTCATGTTGAAGCTTAGCTTCTAGCAAGCGAACATTGGGTTCGACGTCATCAACAACCAGGACACGTGCAGTCATCGGGCTATCCTATGAACTTGCGCACGGCACCGATGAAGGTGGCGACGGAAATGGGTTTTGAAAGATAATCTTGGCAGCCGCCTTCGCGGAAACGCTCTTCATCGCCCCGCATCGCAAAAGCGGTGACCGCGATGATGGGGATGCCGGCCAATTCATCATCAGCCTTCATCCATCGTGTGATGTCGAGGCCGGAAACTTCTGGCAATTGGATGTCCATCAAGATCAGGTCTGGCTTTTCAGAGCGCGCCAAATCCAGCGCCATCAAGCCATCGCGGGTCTCCACCGTGCGATAGCCAAAGGCTGCCAGCAAGTCACGAAACAGCCGCATGTTGAGTTCATTATCCTCAACAATCATCACGGTTTTTTGGGCCTTTGGCTCTGCCAACGGCTGTTCCGTTTCATGAGTTGCGACCGACGCCGCCATACTCCGCTCCAATCTTTTTGCTTAGAGTGACCCCAAGCTTGAAGTGTGCTTGTATCGCATGGGAGTTAATCGAGCCTTGCCAAGTCTATGCCGTGATTGTTTTTATCAGGAAGTGTTACAGGGTAGCGAACAGGCGCTGCGCTGCCCTAATTGCGGCTCTAGGCGGCAGATTGGCCATAAAAACCTTCAAAACTTCTCGATTGCCCACATCGACTGCGATGCGTTTTATGCAGCGATCCACAAGCGTGATCAGCCCGAACTGCGCGATAAACCCGTCATTGTAGGTGGCGGGCGACGTGGCGTGGTGGCGACGTGTTGCTATATCGCACGGGCTTCAGGCGTGCGTTCGGCCATGCCGATGTTTAAGGCGCTAAAGCTCTGCCCGGATGCGACCGTGATCCCACCCAATATGAGCCTATATGCGCGGGAAGGAAAAGCCATCCGCCAAGCCATGCAGTCGCTGACTCCCTTGGTCGAGCCCGTGTCAATTGATGAGGCCTATCTGGACCTCTCAGGCACTACACAAATGCATCACGGTGTCCCTGCCCTGACGCTGGCGCGCTTTCAGCACAAAATCCAAACGGAGATGGGGCTAACCGTCTCCATCGGCCTGTCATGCAATAAATTTTTGGCCAAAACGGCCAGCGACCTCGACAAGCCGCGCGGCTTTGCCATTCTGGGGCCCGAGGATGTGCCCGAGATTTTGTGGCCCAAGCCTGTTAGCTTTCTCCATGGCGTGGGCCCAGCTTTCGCCAAAGCGCTAAATCGCGATGGCTATCAAGTTATCGGTGACTTAGCGGCCGCAAACCCCCTCGACCTCACGCGCCGCTATGGCGACGGGGGAACAAGGCTAGCCTATATGGCGCGTGGGATCGACAATCGCGGCGTGGAACCCAACAGCGAGCGCAAGTCAATCTCGTCCGAGACCACCTTCCATTATGACCTGAAAAGTTTGGACGAATTGGAAACCATTCTGCAGCGGCTGTGCGCTAAGGTCGGGGAAATCAGTCGGGCCAAGGGCCACGCGGGCCAGGTTGTGACCCTCAAACTCAAAACCTCTGGCTTCAAACAAGTCACGCGGCGGCTAACACTGCCAGAACCAACCGCCACCGGGCGTGTAGTGTTTGACGCCGCTCGCTCCTTGTTGAGCGCGGAAATCAGAAAGGGCCCCTTCCGCCTGATCGGAGTTGGGCTTTCGGACCTCAGCACATTAGAGGGGGCCGATCAGGGCGACCTCCTCAACACGCATGCGCCAAAGCGCGCAGCCCTAGAGCGTGCACTCGATTCAGTGCATGCGCGCTATGGAAAAGGCGTCGTCAAGACCGGCATGTGACACACCTAGACTGCAACCAATCGCGTCTGCCTTGCGTAAAGAGGCACTTAGGAGATTATCATGGCCAAGTCCGACCGCTTCACCGTCCAAAAAACCGATGCCGAATGGAAGACGATTCTGACGCCCGCTCAGTTTCAGGTTGCGCGCCAAGAAGGCACCGAGCGCGCCTTTACCTCGCCCCTGAATGACGAAAAGCGCGACGGCACGTTTCACTGTATTGGCTGCGGCACCGCTCTATGGAAAACCGCTGACAAGTTTGATTCTGGCACAGGTTGGCCGAGCTTTACCCAGCCGATCACGACCGATGCCGTTGCAACCAAGACTGATTGGAAGCTGCTCTATCCTCGTACAGAATGCCATTGCGCGACATGTGGTGCCCACCAAGGCCATGTGTTCCCAGATGGTCCTGCGCCGACTGGTCAGCGTTGGTGCATCAATGGCGTTGTCCTCGTGTTTCAAGCCAAGGAAGATTAGGGCAGCTAAGCGTCCAGCTTTTCATTCAAGGCCAAAAGACATTGGCGGATAAAGGCTGCGTGCAGCACGATGCCAATCTCCAGCCTCTCATCGGTTAAAACCACTTGTTGGGCCAAAAGGCCCGCCACAAATTGCGCTTCATGAAAATCGCGTGCGCCAACCCGCTTGCGTGCCCGGTCTGACATATAGACCGGGCCACCGGAATTGCCGACAAAGACGGCAAAATCCATCAGAAAAGTCGGGAAATCTGCGCTAGGCCATAAGGGGTAGGAGGCTACCCGTCCTGCGCGCAGAATCGGAAAACCGATTTCATTGGCCGAAAGACCGCGCGGATAACCAAGCGCCAGCATTTCATCGCCGGGCTGAACGTCAAAAGCCTTTAAAGCCGCATCATCAGCCAATTGCTCAAAGCCAATCGCCCAATCATGCGCGTGGCTCGGTGGGTCGATGGATAAAGCCGCAATGTCGCGGTCGGGATGGCGCACCCAAAGTGGGGCACCCGCTCCACTGCGGATCTGGACAGGGGCCGGCTCGCGGTGCCAACGCCCTTGCGCATCCACCCGACGCCAATGAACCGAGGCTTGCTCATGCTTCATCCGGTCCAATACATGACTTGCAGTGACAAAAGCTATGCGCGAAGAGCTGCCCTGACCGTCTGCCGCTGGCAGACGCACCAACCAGCCTGTACCAATCGTAGTAACCCCGTCTTCCTGACGTTGGTCCAGTTTAAACGTGGCCCGCATCAATGCCATATTCAGATCCATGTCCGGGGTCCTTTTGTGGAGCATTACGAAGCGGCCGCTTGGCCGGCAGGCAGGCTAAAGGCTTGTAGGGGTTTTGGAAATAGGGCCGAAACGGCCACGCGCTGCGTTAAAGTCTTCTGCTCAAGAATTTTTCAAACATGACGCATGCGTCAGGGGGTGACAAAAGCCTCAAAATGTGGCCCCATGCCGGTAACGAGTTTAGCACGAATGGTCTCGACATTGGGAGAACTTCTATGGCCGACGGCAACTTCAATCCTGCAGATTTCAAGTCTGTTCAAGAACATCACGCCAAACGAGCTTGGTCTATCCCGCTTGAAGAGATAGATGTCGCCGTGCCAGAGCTTTGGACCCATGATTGTCATTGGTCCTATTTTGAGCGTCTGCGCAAAGAAGACCCGATCCACTGGTGTGACAGCCAAGAGGAAAAGGTCGGCGGCTATTGGTCAGTGACGCGCTATAAGGACATTATGGCGGTTGACACCAACCACCATCAATTCTCGTCCGATGCTTTCTTGGGTGGAATCACGATCGTCGGCTTTGATGAAGACTTCATCCTGCCGATGTTCATCGCCATGGACCCACCCAAGCATGATGCCCAGCGCAAAGTCGTGCAGCCCATCGTCGGGCCAGACAATTTGGCGAAAATGGAAAGCACGATCCGGGAGCGGGTCAATCTGATTTTCGACGAATTGCCCATCGATCAAGAGTTTGACTGGGTTGATAAAGTCTCGGTTGAATTGACCACGCAAATGTTGGCGACCTTGTTTGACTTCCCTTGGGAAGACCGCCGCAAACTCACCCGCTGGTCAGATGTGGCCACGGCGCAACCTATTCCAGGTGGCATCATTGAAACCGAAGACCAGCGCCGTGCAGAACTCTTTGAATGCTTGGCCTATTTCACCAATTTGTGGAACGAGCGGGTCAACAATAGCGGTGGCAATGACCTCATCTCTATGCTCGCCCATGGCGAAGCCACCCGCAACATGGAGCCGTTGGAATATCTTGGCAATCTAATCCTGTTGATCGTCGGCGGTAATGACACCACGCGCAATTCCTTGACCGGCGGGCTTTATGCCTTGTCCAAAAATCCCGAGGAATTCAAGAAGCTACGTGCCGACCCTTCGATCATTCCAAACATGGTATCAGAGATCATTCGCTGGCAGACCCCGCTGGCTCACATGCGCCGTACGGCTCTTGAAGATGTCGAATTGGGTGGCAAGCTTATCAAAAAAGGCGACAAGGTCGTGATGTGGTATGTCTCAGGCAACCGCGATGACGAAATGATTGAGCGGCCAAATGACTTCTGGATCGACCGGCCACGGGCGCGCAACCACTTGTCCTTCGGCTTTGGCATCCATCGCTGCGTCGGCAATCGCTTAGCAGAAATGCAGTTGCGGATTGTCTGGGAAGAAGCCCTGAAGCGCTTTTCTGACATTCAGGTCGTCTCAGAACCGACCCGCATTCGCTCGGCCTTTGTGAAGGGCTATGAGTCGATGCGCGTGATTTTGCGGAAGTAAAAGAAAATCAGCTGGTGACGGGATACAGAGTTTCTCGTCACCGCCCGACCCGCAACGGCGGGTTAAGCTTATTGTCGCCCGCATAAGCAGCAGGAATTCTTGGCCGTCTAGGTCGTGGAGAATCACATCGCGCCACAGCCAACCGCGATCTTGCGGGGGTTCTGACGGGATAAGGCTTCGGCTTTGCAATAAAGCAGCATAAGCGTCCAACGCTTCAGGCGGCACAAACTCAAAGCCTACATGACAAGAATGGCCAATGGGGCCCTGACTGTGAGAGATCGACAGGGTTTGGCTGCCCTGCCCGTCTAGATTGGCGCGGAACCGGCAATAATGGGCGGCATCGCCGATCAGCTCGAAACCAAGCGATTCATAAAAAGCCTTCGACCTTGGAATATCGCATTAAAGCAGGGGATATGGGATAGGAACATATTTATTCAGTAGCATGCTGGTCTAAAGCTGCCAGCCACTGTTGAGTTCTTTTCATCTTTCCCCTATAGCCCCGCCTTCATGAAATCTCATGCGCCGCCTGCATCATGTAGGCGGCGCAGTTTTTACACACCAACGAACGGAGACCGGGGATGACCGGCATCGTGATCAATGTTGAAGTGCGGGAACGCACTGGTACCGGTGGCGCTCGCCAGACCCGCCGTGAAGGCCTTGTGCCCGGCATCCTTTATGGCGGCGGCAAAGACCCTGTGGCTATCGCAGCTTCTGGCAAGGAACTGCTGAAGGCGATCCGCTCAGGCAAATTCTTGGCTCACATGGTTGACCTGCACCACAGCGGCGAAAGCCAGCCTGTGATCCCGCGCGACGTGCAATGGGACCCCATCACCGACTTGCCGGTCCACTTTGACCTGTACCGGGTTGATGAAGCGTCGGTGATCTCGGTTGAGGTGCCTGTGCACTTCTTGAACCAAGACACCTGCCCCGGCATCAAAAAGGGCGGCACGCTTAATGTGGTTCGCCACACCGTGGCTCTGGATGTGCCTGCTGGCAAAATCCCGGAAGAATTGGTCGTCGACTTGGCTGGCCGCGACATCGGCGATGTGATACACATCTCGGCAGTTCGTATGCCAGACGGCGCACGTCCAACCATCCGTGACCGCGACTTTACCGTCGCGACCCTGATTGGGCGCGGTGGCAAGCAAGGCGACGCAACCGCAGAAGCGTAAGCCTCTTTGGATGCACGTGATAAAGGCCCCGGCATCGTCCGGGGCTTTTTTATTTTGATCATGGGGTGATCAGATGTTTCTTTTGGTTGGGCTCGGCAATCCCGGTGCCAAATATGCCAAGAACCGGCACAATATCGGCTTCATGGCCGTCGATGAGATTGCGCGCCAGTATAGTTTCGGGGCCGAACGCAGCCGCCTGCAGGGCCTTGCCCGCGAGGGCGTTATCGAGACCGAGGCCGGTCCACAAAAAATCATTCTGGTAAAGCCCCAGACCTTCATGAATGAAAGCGGTCGTTGTGTGGGTGGCTTCATGACCTTCCACAAAATCCCGTTGGCCAAAGTCTTTGTCTATTATGATGAGGTGGAACTAACACCTGGTCGCTGCCGGGTAAAAGTGGGCGGCGGCACGGCGGGCCATAATGGCTTGCGCTCCATCGTCGCCCAATCCGGCGCAGGCTTTAAGCGGGTGCGACTTGGCGTTGGCCATCCCGGGCGAGAAAAAATGTTGAGCCATGTGCTGGATGACTTCTCCAGCGCGGAAATGGGCTGGGTCGATACTTTGTGCGACGCGGTCGCTCGAACAACACCGCTGCTCTTGGAAGACAAGCACGACGCCTTTCAGACCAAGGTCTCCACGCTCGCCCCGCCCCCGCCCGTACCGGCTTGGTTGCGCGGTGGCTCGGGTGATCAAAGCTAGGCAAGAGCTTTTGCGCAGATAAGACATCTTGCTAGATAAAAGTTAGGTTGTATTAGTTTTATGTCCTATCATTGAGGATGTATGGCGCCATGCCGATTGTAGTCCTTTCCATTATTATTCAGATCGCTTTGATCATGCATGTCATCCGAACTGGGCGCCCCAACGGGTGGATATTCCTAATTCTTTTTGCGCCTGGAATTGGCTCAGCCATTTATGTCTTGATGGAGATTTTACCCAGTACAGGCATTTTTCCATCTTTTCGCAAAGCCGAGCAAAAGGTGATTAAAGCCTTGGACCCGACTCGGGAATTGCGGGCTGCTCAAGAAGCTTTTGACTTAACTCCAACCGTGGGCAATCGTCTTCGCCTCGCCGATGCTAGCGTCGAAATAGGGGATTTTGCCAATGCTGAAAGGCTCTATAAGGACTGCCTAGAAGGACAATTTATTGACGATCCCACTGTCCTTCTCGGGCATGCGCGCACATTGGTCGAACTTGGTCGCAACCAAGAAGCGCTTAATCGCATCAACCAATTGCGTGTTTTAGGCCGCGAGGGTCCTGCTGAGGCGCTCGTCTTCGCACGTGCTGCTGAAGCTTTAGGGCAAGTTGAAGATGCAGAGGAGGCCTACGCCTTTGCATCACCGCGCATCCCGACACTGGAGGCCCATGCTCGCTATATCCGCTTTCTGCGTCATGTCGGCAAAGACGTAGACGCCTTGCGCGAGCTACAAGAGTTCGACGTGCGCCTATCTCGCGTTCCCCGCCATTTCCAGTCAGGCGCGCGCAAGTGGCGGACGTTCGCGGTTGCATAAGCCCTGCCATTGATGGATGCTTTTAAGGGCCAAATTGTCTAAGACACGGCACGCTTTTCTCGCGCGGTCATTCAGCGCGCCATCATTGATAAGAAAGACCTCCATCATGGGATTCAAATGTGGCATCGTGGGCCTGCCCAATGTTGGCAAGTCCACCCTGTTTAATGCTCTCACCAAGACGGCAGCCGCGCAGGCCGCTAATTATCCATTTTGCACGATAGAGCCCAATGTGGGTGAAGTGGCCGTGCCAGAGCCGCGCTTAAACGCGCTGGCCGCAATTGCAACGTCGAAGGAAATCATCCCAGCGCGGATGAATTTCGTCGATATCGCAGGTCTGGTGCGCGGAGCGTCGAAGGGCGAAGGCTTGGGCAATCAGTTTCTTGCCAATATCCGCGAGTGCGATGCCATCACCTATGTCACGCGCTGCTTTGTCGATGACGATATCACCCATGTCGAAGGCCGCATCGACCCCCTTGCCGACCTCGAAACGGTGGAAACCGAGTTGATGTTGGCGGATTTGGAGAGCCTTGAAAAGCGCATTCCAAATCTCGAGAAAAAGGCCAAGCAAAGCGACAAGGACGCGAAGCTGACGCTGGAATTATGTATCGAAGCCAAGAAATTGCTCGATGAAGGCAAGCCCGCCCGCTTGTTCGTACCCGCCAAGGAAGACCAAAAAGCCTATGACATGTTGCAGTTGTTGACGGCTAAACCCGTCCTCTATGTCTGCAATGTTGACGAAGGCTCTGCTGCGACCGGCAATGAATATTCCGCCAAAGTGGAGGCCTATGCCCAAGCGCATAAAGCCACCGCCGTGGTCATCTGCGCGCAGATGGAAGCAGAACTTGCTGCGCTGGATGATGAAGAGGCAGCCGAATATCTGGAAGCGGCTGGCCTTGATGAGCCCGGCCTAAATAAGTTGATACGCTCGGGCTACAGCCTTTTGGGCCTACAAACCTATTTCACGGTCGGCCCCAAAGAAGCACGCGCTTGGACCATCCATCGTGGTTGGACGGCACCAAAGTCAGCCGGGGTGATCCATGGCGACTTTGAAAAGGGCTTTATCCGCGCCGAAACTATTGCGTATGAGGACTATGTTGCCTTTAAGGGCGAAGGCGGAGCGAAAGAAGCTGGCAAGATGCGGTTGGAAGGCAAGGAATACATTGTGAAAGACGGAGATGTCATGCATTTCCGCTTCACATCCTAAACGCCCGCTTTAGCGGGCGCGATCTGCTGCAATAGCTGCCACCAATACATCACGCCAGACGACATAGCCTGCCTCAGAAGGGTGCAGGCCATCATAGAACAGTGCGCTATTCTGACGCCCCTCTGCAGTCAGGAAATGGGGGTAGAGGTCCACAAAGGTGATGTACGCCTTTTGGGGCCCTTGCTCGGCAAAGGCCTTGAGTTCACGATTGACGGGGATGACGATATCTTTGGTGCGCGACACCTCTTGGGTTGGCATCAGGGTCTGCAAAATGATCCGTGCTTTGGGTTGGCGCGCATGGACGGACGCAACCAAGGCCTTCAGCCCCGCGATGATACTGGCATCGCCCGGGGTTTCACTAGCCCATGAATTATTGATCCCGGCCAGAATGACCACATAGTCTGGCTTCAAACCTTTATGATCCAGTTGGCCGAGGCCGCCTTGGTCCGTGGGCTGGATGCGATAGAGCATGTGCTCAATACGGTCGCCAGAAATGCCGAGATTGATCGCCTTCAAGGCGGGGTCGCTTCCTGCAAATGTCGCATCCCAAACGCTGCGACCATTCTTCACGCCCGGAAACCACAAATTCTCGCCCATCAGGAAAAAGTCGGTGATGGAATCGCCCAAGAATACAAGCCGATACTGAGATAGCCCTTGTTTGTTGGCCAATTGCGCTTCCATAGAAGCCAAGCGGTTCTGCCAATATTCAACGCGAGCTTCAGGTTTGGTAGACTTAAACTGCGCTTGGGCTAAGTGCGGGGAAGCCAGCAAGAGCACTAGCAGACATATCAGCCCAAAATGGCGCAGAAAGCCGGAATCGCGGCTAGAGCGCAGAATTTTTGTCAAGATTTTTACCTCTCGATCGGGTTTAGCCCCGATAGATATTCGCTTCGCCACCGACCAGATTGGAGAGCAGTTGTAGCTCTACCTCACGACGCCGATAATCAACCACCAATGTATCAACCTGGCTCAAGATGTCCATGCCCACCAACATGGCCGGCGTGCTCTCAAGACCCCACAGTTTGAACACCGGCGCGTCCGCGGCCACGACCGTAAGCCGTCGAATGATTAGGCCAATCAGATCAACTTGAGGCAAGTTCGCCCAGACCCCGTTCAGTTGTTGATTCGTGACACCAAGGATAACGGGTGCCTCCTCAGATCTAGGCCGGCGTCGTGCGCGCGCATTGAGGGCTGCCAGCATCGGCATATTGATAATCGTCGTATCCCCGCCTGTGTCTAGAATGCATTTGGAACGAACGCTGCCGACCCTGCCATCGGCTTCAATCAAAAGGCCATGGCGCAGTTTGACCCCGACTGAGATCGGCAATCTGCGCGGACGCCTTGAGTTTGCGGGCTCAAGGTCAACGGTCTTGCGGCTGAAATTGAACCGCACCCGGCGGTTGGCAAACATATCCATGCCGAGGATGCCGTCGAGCTTATCCAAAGCCGGTGCATCAATAATCGCCACAGACAGATTGTTTGACACGCTGCGTCCGGTCTCAATCTGATGGACGCTGACAAACCGGGCTTCGCTGCTTCCCGTTACGCCATGCACCGTTCGCATCGGTAGTTCAGGAAGTTCCAAGGTCTTCGCCACGCGAGGGCTTAGCACCGAGGTGTTGGAGCCGGTATCGACCACAAATTTGAACGGACCTTGGCCGTTTACCTTCACCTCTGCCGTCGGGCGACCATAAAGATCAATCCAAGTCTGCAAAGTTACGATCGGGGTCTGCCCCGTCACGGTTACGGTTTCAGTAGGGGATTGTGGGGCCTGTTGTGCAAGAACAGGGCTTGCCAGACTGTATCCAACAATACCGGCGACCACTTCGCGACGTTTCAGTTCCATGCCTTACCCCTTTGGTTCGCCATAGACGACAAGGATCAGAACATGGACCAGTTTTGCGAAAAGGGAAGTCCGATAATCCTGCGCGTTGACGGCTGCCTAGGTCATAGCCCGCCTGCCGAAGCCACCTTTATCTGGCAGACCATGACTTTTGCGCAACCCTTCATTTGGTGCGGGTCCAGCCTCAATCCGCAAGAGCAGAACGGGTTTGAGATTCATGAGACCACGATCGCGTAGGCGCAAATGCAAAAAATCATGATCAGGGACACAAAGCGGCATATCATTAAACAGTGGCGGCCCATGCAAAACCAGAAAGTCCGTCACGGCCAGAGCGCGCTTCTCAACCCCCGCCCGCGGCAGAATGGAGGCGACTGTTTCAAACTCGCGACCAAAGAAGGGTGCGAGCACCTTTGAACCAAGGATCACGCTCGGCCTTCCCTGCGGGCTTGGAGGCCACTCAAAGCTGCGCGAGGTCAGCCAATGACCAACTTTGATTTCTGGAACGATCAGCCGCAGGGCCGCACGTTGGAATGCATGCGGCTCGACACTGACTTGCCCTGTCTTCCAAATGATTTCTTCAACCGGGACAATAGAAATCAGAGCGGCGGCAAGCATGATCACGGCAGCAGCAGCCAGCGCTTAGGCAGTGTGGTTACATCTTGTTCTGACCGCACGATCATATGGGAATGAACTTTGGGATGATTTGCCCACAAGCCGAACCACGGTGGAACAAACCACATCGAGGTCTTCGCTTGTCCCAAGATTTGCAGGGCCGGTATGGAGATGTACAGAAATAACGTTCGGATCAATCGCTAAAAAGCATGGCACCCCCTCTCCGCCATCCGCAAAGCCACCGGCCCGCACAACACGTAACTTGGACGTCAGCGATGGGAACAAGCCATTCAACCTTGCCAAAATTTGGTCACGGACAAAATCAACATTGTGCGTCAGGGGTAGTAAGGCGACAAATCATTCACGCTTCTTGATGGCTCCCACGTACAAAAAGAGCCCAAGCGCTCTTCTGAAGTGGGTTGAATGATAACTTAAGCCCCGGTCGTCATCCCAACAAATTGGGAGTATGGCGGCGACGGCTTACAAAGGTCCTAAAGGCCGAGGTAAAATGCTATGTAACCCGCGGGAGACCAGCTGAATTCGTTCCCGGTATCAGCACTATCGTGCTTAAGCCAAAGCCTCTCGCAAACTTGTGATATCGGCCAGCTTTTGGTGAAAACCAGACCAGTCATCATCTTCTGCAATCTTGGTCCACACAGCCTCAACTTCCTCAATCACCAGACTGACCGGTTCTGCCGCTTGGAAATAGGAGTGCTTTAATCGATCTGGGCGCTCTGGCTGAAAGCGGTCAAGCCAGTTGAACCAAGCCATGAAATCTTCACCTTGATAGAAGGTGGCACGCGGGCCAGCTTGAGCGCGCGTATCGCTCGCAAGGCCACCGAACCAATCATGAAAGAACCCGTCCCAGGAGATGCCAGATCGGGCCATGAACGCAAACATGGCATCTAGCATGGTGCGATTGTCTTCCGCCTCCGAGGCAAACATGAGGCCAAGCCGGCGAAGAAGTGCTGCCTGTTGGGCATGCGCAAAGGCGGGCGGATAAGCCCGTACAGCCTCGGTCAGGCCGTCTAGGTCCCCAATCGGGGTCAAAGCGCCCGCCAATTGTTTGAGGTTCCACAAGCCCGCTTCGGGTTGCCTGCCATAGGCATAAAGTCCGGTTTGATCGAAATAGGCGGCGGTGAAGTTGCCGTCTGCAACGGGCAAGAATCGCCAAGGGCCATAGTCAAAGCTCTCGCCAGTCACATTCATATTATCTGTATTTAGGACCCCGTGCACAAAGCCTGCGGCCATCCAGCCTGCAACCATATCGGCCGTCGCTATTGCCACTTCCCGAACCAAGCCTGCAGCCCGCTCGGGGCCTTCCAGCTCTTGCAAATGCGGATAGTAGACCGCCACACAATGATCGACCAAGGCGGTCAGTCGTTCTGGGGCTTCCAGAAAGGCATGGCGCTGAAACGTACCAAAGCGGACATGGCTGTGTTGCAGCCGTACCATGACCGCAGAGCGCGTTGGCGAAGGCTCATCTGAGCGGATCAGATTTTCGCCAGTTTCAATCAGGCTAAAGGCCTTGGACGTAGTGACGCCTTGCGACTCTAACATCTGGGCGGCCAACACTTCACGCACGCCGCCCTTCAAGGTTAGACGACCGTCGCCTTGGCGCGACCAAGGCGTTTGGCCAGAGCCCTTGGTGCCAAGGTCGAGTAAGCGTCCAGCTTGGTCGCGCAACTGGCCGAAGAGAAAACCCCGCCCGTCCCCCAGTTGCGGATTATAGGTGCGGAATTGATGGCCATGATAGCGCATGGCCAAGGGCGGTTGTGCCATATCTGGCAAGGACTCAAAGCGGCCGAAATGGGCAACCCATTCCTCATCGCTTAACGTCTCTAGGCCGACAGTTTGGGCAGCGCGCTGATCACGCCAGACGAGCCGTTGCATCGGAAAGTCTGCCGCGGCAACGGGATCGGCAAACTCTGGGCCTAAGGCTGCAAATCGTGGATCGGGCAGGTAGGCGCTGGAGACTGGCATTAGGCGGCAGGCCCTGCAACACCGGCCTCAGCAAAAGTTGCCATCCCAGTGTGGCACGCAACGGCTGACTTGATAATTTGTAAAGCCAAGGCCGCACCCGTCCCCTCACCCAAGCGCATGCCAAGGTCCAAGATGGGCTGTTTGCCCAAGCGGGCCAAAAGCGCGCGGTGGCCTGGCTCCGACGACACATGGCCCGCAATACAATGATCCAGCACCTCGGGATTCATACAGTGGAGAATTGCAGCTGCAGCAGCAACCATAAAACCGTCCAGCACGACAGGGACGCGCTGTAAACGTGCTGCCAGAATTGCGCCAGCAATGGCTGCAAATTCACGCCCACCGATGCGCGCAAGCACTTTCAACGGGTCATCTCGATCAGCACCCAAGCGCGCCACAGCAGCTTTGACTGCCTCACGCTTTGCCGCCAAGGCTTGGCCTTCAACACCAGTCCCGGGGCCAGTCCATTCGCGAGCTTCACCGCCAAACAAAGCCAAGGCCAAAGCAGCAGCAACCGTGGTATTGCCAATACCAACTTCACCGAGGACCAAAAGGTCGGTCCCCTCGGCCAGGACTTCCATGCCATATGCCATGGTGGCAACACATTCCTGCTCTGTCATGGCATCGGCTTCAACAATATCTGGGGTAGGTGTCCCCACCGCCAAATCATAGACTTTAAGGCCCGCGCCAGCCTGCTGTGCCAAGATGGAAACAGCTGCACCGCCAGCAGCCATCGCTTCAATCATCTGCCGCGTGACTTCTTGAGGATAGGCAGACACACCCCGTGCGGCGACACCATGATCGCCAGCAAAGACAGCAATGATCGGCCTTAACACCTGGGGTGGACTCTTGCCCGTCCATGCTGACAGCCAATTGCTGATATCTTCTAAGCGCCCCAAGGCACCTGGTGGCTTAATCAATTGGTTTTCGCGCCAAGCTGTGCGGGCACTCGCCTCCTCATCTCGATTAGGCAGGTCCTGCACTAAGGCGCGAATATCGTCGAAAGGCTGTTTGGGGGGCGCACAAGCATCATGGGGCATGTAGATGATCTAGCGCGCAATCACATTACGAGAAAGGCCATGATACGAGGTAAAAGACAGCAGGAGTGGTGTTACCCCCTGTGCGACTTCGGCGCCACAGTTTACTAGCCTCACTCAGACATTAAGTATTATCATCTCGAATTTTCAAACTGTTCGGCTACAAGATCCAAAAGACGTTCCAACAAAATAAGCCAAAGTTGAGTCGCGCCATGCGCATTATTGATGACGCCAGAATTTGCTTGATATTCTTTACACGTTTGCCGGTGACTTGGCCGGAAGACTTGCCAAGAGAGCGTATTACGCGGGCTTTTCAGGCTGCTCCCGTTGCGGGTCTTGTGACCGGCATGATCGGTGCACTGACCTATGGGTTAGCGATGTGGTTGTTTAACGGCAGTGTCCATGTCGCGGCGACTTTGGCTGTAGCATCCCAAGTCGTCACCACCGGTGCGTTCCATGAAGATGGCTTTGCAGATTTCTTTGATGGCGTTGGTGGCGGCAAGACCGTCACGGAACGCCTCGCCATCATGCGCGATTCCCGTATCGGCACCTTTGGCGGCGTTGCCCTTCTCTTGGCGATTATTCTCAAAATCTTTCTGGTTGCTGAGATTGCCCAACCTTGGCAGGCAGGTCTGTGCCTCATCATCAGCGGGACTTTGGCACGCACCGCATTGGTCCATGTTATGACGCTATTGAAGCCCGCTACTGACGACGGGATTTCCGCGTCTGCGGGACAACCGACTGCGACTGAAGCAACGACCGCGACCATCATGGGGGCCGTGATCAGCGGCGTCTGTGTGATCCTAGCATTTCAACTGAGCTTTGTCGGACCCTCCGTTGGTGCCGTCATCGGCACCGTCTTGGGGGCTGGGGCGATTGCGTTGACTGCCCGCAAACATTTGGGCGGTCAGACGGGCGACGCCTTGGGTGCCAGCGCCATTGCAGCAGAACTTGGAGCATTGGCTGGGATTGTGGCACTAATTCCGGGTTTTGGGGCCTAGAGTGGCAGAATCTATCGCCACGCCTTGCATTAAGGTATGCTGCGTAGAGCCTCAGTCAGGCCTCTGCTTGGGCTGTTACCGTACTTTGCCAGAGATCGCCCAATGGATGCGATTTACGCCACACCAGCGCGCTACCATCACCGCAGAATTGCCGAGTCGCCGCGACAGGCTGGAACCGATTTATCACAGCCAGCCCCGCTAATCCTTGTTTGGCGCGCAACTTTGATCCAGATGGATCAAAACGCGCTTGTCTTATCACGACCCTGCCCTTTTGCGGCAAGAAGATGGCGCCGTTGGTGGCCTCAAACACCACCAACAGCGGGAGGGGATGGATCGTAAACGCGCTGGAGGAATGAGCTCCGCGTTAGAGTGTGATCACCCCTCTATTTTCCAGAAGGTCTGAACAGATACGCGTGCTTGAGGCACGCATGACAAGCATAGGACCGGAAAAGATGGATCAACCTACTTAAAATTCGCTGGTGCGCAGAGCATCGGTGTAGATGTTTCCAAAGCCACTTTGGACGTTTACGCCTACCCCAGTGGACAAGCCTGCAGCGCACCACATACACCAGACGGGGTCAAAGACCTGTTGAAATGGCTGGCTGCCTTTGAAGTCATGCGGGTAGTAATTGAGCCGACGGGTCCCTATCACCAAGACTTTGAACGCACGCTGGGCAAAGCGGAATTACCGCTGTGCAAGATCAACCCGCTGCAGGCCCGCCGCTATGTCAACTCACGCGGGAAGCGTACCAAGACTAACGCAGTGGACGCGGCCATGCTCGCCCGCATGGGCCATGAGCATAGCCTTGAACCCAAGCCAATTCTCAGCCAAGCCATTGATGAAATGAAAGAACTCTGTGTTGCGCGCCTGGCGTTGATCAAGGATCGTACAGCTGCGCCGAACCGAAAGCATGCACGCAGCAGCCAGCTGCT
>JBEAVQ010000145.1:0-4871 GCA_041160865.1 Pseudomonadota bacterium
CTTCTGATGTTGATCTTTGCCCCGCGGGGCAAAGATCACTAGCCTGCAGGTCATTTCAGGGCTTTCTCAGCCCTGAAATCAGGCTAAGGAACTGAAGGGCATTTTCGCCCGATAGAGTTCGAGTTCAGGTTGGGTTTGCATTGGCTGTGGAAAATAGAAAGGCGAAAGCGGGGCAGGCTGTACCAGCGAAGCGCGCGCGCGGTCTGGGTGCCGTTTCTGTTTACGAAGTTTTACGTCGCGAGATATTGGAGCTTGAGATTGAGCCGGGCATGCTTTTGGACGAGTCCGAGCTTGCTCAACGATTTGGTCTGTCTCGATCGCCCGTCCGCGAGGCCTTGATCCGGCTGTCTGCTGAGGGCCTTGTCAAGACTTTGCGCAATCGCAGCTCGATCGTCGCGCCCTTCGATGTTGTTGGCGTGCCAAGCTATCTCGACGCGGTAACTTTACTCTATCGCCTCACCGCGCGTTTGGCCGCGAAAAATCGCTCTCCAGAGCAATTGAAAAAGATCATTAAGCTCAAAGATGCGCACGCAGAAGCAACCAAGCACGACCGCGCGATTGAGATGATTGCGTTGAATCACGCGTTTCATCTTGCGATTGCTGAGGCCGGCGGCAATTCCTTCTTCGTCGATTGGCTGAAGCAAATCCTGGATCATGGGCAACGGATTTTGCGGCTTTATTTGCACATCCAAGGCGACCATATCGCGCAAGACGTCTTGGATGACCATTTTGACTTAGTCAAAGCGATTGAGGACCGGGACCCTGATGCAGCCGAAGCCGCAGCTTTGCGCGATGCAGCCATTATTTCGTCTGAAATGTTGGCTTGGTTCGCGGCTAAACCCTCAGGCGAACTGCGGTTGACCAAAGTCGGCGACTAAGCCGCAAGAGGTGCCGTTTAACATCCGCCGCGCGCGACATCTTGCTGAACTTTGGGAAAGGCCCAGAATCTTGCTTGATTTTCTGGTTGCGTTGCCCTAATCCTGTATACTTGAAAAATACAAGATGAGCCTGAGAGTAGGGAATCCAAGCATTGGCGGAGCGGTTTCAAGGGCAATCTATACTCATAACGGGTGCCGCATCCGGTTTAGGGGCAGCGTGTGCCCGAGCCTTTGCGGCTGAAGGCGCCTTACTGGCGCTCGTCGATCTCAACGGCGAAAAATTGGCCGCCTTGAGGCAGCAGCTTCCAGCCAAAACCTCAATTTTGTTCGCCGGTGATGTGGGGCAAGAAGAGACCGCGCTCCAAAGTGTTGAGTTAGCCATGAAGGCGTTCGGGCGCATCGACGTCTTGGTCAATAATGCGGGCATTGACCCCCTTGATGCCGGCAGCATTGAAGACACGTCTGTCGCCTTGTGGGACCAAGTGATGGAGGTCAATCTACGCGGTGCATTCCTGTTTGCGAAAAACGTCTTGGGGCCGATGAAGGGTCAAAGGCGTGGCAGCATGGTCCATACAAGTTCGATCAGTGGCTTGCGGCCTACGCCAGAAGAAGCGGCCTATAGCGTGTCAAAGGCCGGCTTGATCCAACTCTCTCGCTCTCTTGCCCTTGATTTTGGGAAATATGGTATTCGGTCAAATTGTGTCTGCCCCGGTTTTCTAGAAGCCGTCATGGGCGACCGGGCAAGCAGTCTTTCACAAACAGATTTAGCCGCTCGCTCTGCAAGCGCGACAGCTTTAGTGCCGCTAGGCCGGGAAGGGCGCTATAGCGAGATTACCGCCGCCATCTTATTCCTTGCGAGCGCTGAGAGCGCTTACATAAATGGTGCCACGCTCGTCATAGATGGCGGAATGACCTTGGCATGATGACATTCGGTGTCCAGATACGGGTGATGACATGAAGGCTTTTGACGTCCTTGTCGTCGGCGGCGGGATTGCGGGTTTATCCGTCTCGGCAGAGCTCGCTGCCACAATGCACGTGCTGCTGCTGGAGGCGGAAACGGCGCTTGGCTATCATTCAACAGGGAGATCGGGCGCGGTCTTCGGGCGAAGCTATGGCAATGCCACCATTCTCGAACTCAATGCGATGGCGGCCCGTTTTTTTGAAGCGCCGCCAGAGGGGTTCACCGATCAAGCGCTCTTTAAGCCCCGACCATGGCTGATCATTGCGCGGGAAGATCAGGCGCAAGCCGCCGCACGCTGGCGGTCTTTGCCAACTAAGATGGAAGTCATTGAAGCCGCCGATCTACCATCCGCCGCCGGTGGCTTGCTACGCCAGGGCTATGCCCAGATTGGCTTTTTGGATCGAAACTGCGGTGACATAAACGTTCATGCTTTGACCGAAGGATATCGCCGTCAACTCCTGAGCCGCGGCGGTGAAATTGTGGTGGGCGCGCGTGTTGAGGCCCTTTCCCGTTCAGGCTCAGAATGGACAGTGAAAGCGGCCGACCATTCGTTCTCCGCACCTCTGGTCGTCAACGCAGCCGGGGGCTGGGCGGATGCTTTGGCGGCTTTGGCTGGCTTGCCCCCACTAGGGCTTGTTCCTTTGCGGCGCAGTGCTGCGATAGTTGAGCCTTCGGCGGCGATAGAGGTCTCGCGGCTTCCCGTAATTCTTGATGCGGAAGAGCAATTCTACTTTAAGCCCGAAGGCGGCAAGCTCATGATCTCGCCAGCCGACGAGACGGCCTGTGCACCAAGCGATGTTCAGCCTGAAGAGATCGATATTGCGCACGCTGTTGATCGCTATGAGCGCGCCACGGGCCAACAGGTTCGGCACATCAGCCATAGATGGGCGGGTATGAGAACCTTTGCTAAGGACCGAACACCCGTCGTGGGTTTAGACCCCCGGATTGACGGATTCCTCTGGCTCGCAGGGCAGGGGGGATATGGCATCCAGATTGCGCCTGCATTGGCCAGCATTGCCGCCTCGATCGGTCTGGGTGGGCCAGTCGATCCAGTCCTAAAAGTCGCCTTGGACCCAAGCCGGTTAATCAGCAGCCATGATTGAAGGTGACCTAATCATACACGGCGCGCAGCTTGCTGATGGCAGCGGCCAATACGCATATGCAGCCGACATTCTCATCGCTGGCGACCGCATTATTGATATTGGTGTGAGCAAGGCTTGGGCAGCGAAAGAGGTGTTAGAGGCCCATGGTCTCACGGCTTGCCCGGGGTTCATCGACGCTCATTCCCACGATGATCGGGAACTCATCGAAGATCCCGCCATGATCCCAAAGATTAGCCAAGGAGTGACGACCGTCGTTGTTGGCAATTGTGGCTTAAGCCTCGCACCTCTTACCCAAAAAACCTTGCCAAGCCCTCTGCATGATCTCGTCGGGGCTTCAAAGTTTCGTGATTTTGCAGCCTTCTTGGACGCAATTGATCAAAGCCAGCCTGCTACCAATGTTGCCGCCTTGGTTGGCCACACTTCCTTAAGGGTCGAAGCGATGAGCGACTTGTCGCGTACGGCGAGCCCGGAAGAAATGGAAGCGATGCGACGCCTTTGTTTGGATGCGCTGGCGGCAGGGGCAATTGGGGTTTCGTCAGGCCTTTACTACCCGCCTGCGCAAGCAGCGGATTGGCGCGAAGTCGCCGAATTGGTCACTTTGGTGGGCCCTGAGTCTGGTGTCTATGCCGCCCACATTCGTGACGAAGCCGACGATGTGATCGCTGCGATCAACGAGGCCATCCAAATTGCGCAAGCGGGCGGCACACAACTTGTCATTTCTCACCACAAGGTCATGGGGCAAAGCAATTTTGGGCGATCGGAGGAGACGCTCGCATTGATTGAGGCAGCAGCAGTTCTTGGGCCAATTGCCTTTGATGCCTATCCCTATACCGCCGGGGCGAGCATGTTGCATGAGGGACTGGTGCAAGTAGCCCGAAAGGTCATCCTTGCCTCCAGCGCTTCACACCCTGAGCTTGCGGGGCAGGAATTGGCGGACATTGCCGCAAGCATGGGCTGCACGCCTTTGGAAGCGGTAAAGCGTTTAAGCCCCGGAACGGCCATTTACTTCATCATGGATGAAGCTGATGTGCAGCGGATTCTGGCCCACCCCATGGCGATGATTGGCTCGGACGGAATTCCAGGCGAACATCCACATCCGCGCTTATGGGGCACGTTTCCAAGGGTGCTTGGTCACTATGGGCGAGAGCTTGGCCTGTTTCCGTTTGAGGAAGCGGTCCGTCGCATGACGCAACTGCCCGCGCAGACCTTTGGCCTTCAGGATCGTGGTGTGTTGCGCGCCGGTGCCTTAGCCGATTTAGTTTTGCTGGACCGCAAAACAGTAATTGATCGCGCTACCTTTGAAGCACCGAAGCGACAAAGTGAGGGTATTGTCCATGTCATAGTCAATGGTCGGTTTGCTTGGCGAGACGGCGCGTCGACCGGGCTGCGTGCGGGTCGTGTTTTACGGCGACGTCAGAACTAAAGGAAGGAAGCTTTGATGATTGAACGTTTTGAGCAGAGTGCCCGCATGAGCCAAGCCGTTGCTGCCGGTGGATTTGTTTTTCTGGCCGGGCAGGTCGCCCCAGACCCCGCGCCCTCGGTCAGCGCACAGGCCGAGCAAATTCTGGCGCGCATAGATGCTTTGCTAGAGGCTGCTGGTTCTGACCGCACCCATCTTGTTAGCGTGTCTGTCTGGCTTGCCGATATCGGCCAATTCAAAGCCTTTAACGCCGTCTGGGACAAATGGGTCGCTAGCGGCCATGCCCCTGCGCGGGCAACGGTTGAGGCGCGATTGGCGACACCTGCTTATCTCGTAGAGATTGCCGCCATTGCCCTCAAGCGGTCCAGCTAAAGCGCGGCTTCCCCTTAGCGAAATGGTACCGGACGAGGCAAAGAGTCGAGGGACGATTTGAGCTTAGTTCTTGCCGCCTGCTCGCGCGAATCCGTGCTGGTGGCCGATAGCGGCTGTGCTTCGAGCGGGTCGGCATT
>JBEAVQ010000051.1:0-17216 GCA_041160865.1 Pseudomonadota bacterium
CAAAGCGGCCGAACTGACTCTCGCATCAGAGGGCTTGCCCAACTCCACCGCATTGAAGAGTCGCGCCTCCTACGTGCACAAGATCGCCGATGTGGGGGCGTCGATCGCATCAGGCTCGTTTAAGACAGATGGCATGCTGATTGCGCCATGCTCGGTACGTACCATGGGCGAGATTGCCACCGGCGTGACCTCCAACCTTTTAACGCGGGCAGCCGATGTTCAATTGAAGGAACGTCGGCGCGTTGTGCTGATGCTGCGCGAGACGCCCTATCATTTGGGTCATATTCGCACGATGGCAGCCGTAACCGAAATGGGCGGAATCATCTTCCCGCCTGTGCCTGCTTTCTATGCCCAATTGGAAACCCTTGATGCGGTCGTCACCCAATCGGTAGGCCGTGCCCTCGATTTGCTTGGATTTGAGGTCAAAGGCATCAAGCGTTGGGGGGAAGATGTCGGGCCCGTCTAAGCGCGATCCAAGCCTCACCATCTGGGACTTTGCGCTGGCCTTCTACGCCCAAGATGGGGTGGAAGCGGATTGCCTGACAGCGCAAGACCGCTATGGGCTGGACGTGACTTATCTCATCTTTGCCCTCTATCGGGCCCGCCTTGGGCAAGGGTTTGAAGCCACCGATACCCAGCACTTGGCCCAAAAGCTAACGCGCCAGCTGGTGACGCCTGCGCGCCAGCGACGACGCGCCTTGAAGTCCAAACCCCAGACTGAGGCCCCCGCCTTGGTCGCCGAAATCCGGGTTCAATTGTTGGCTGCTGAATTGGCCTCCGAACAAACGATTTTGCAGATTTTACATTTAAGCGAAATTAAGGGGCAGCCCTTAAATGGCTATGACGGCCTGATCCAATGCGTCCGTGCCGCCCACGTCCCTCTTGACGCGGCGCTAGACGCACTGTTGAAGCGCCTCGCCCATGCTGGCCAATCGGTTTGATAACTTGGCACGCGCTCAGAATGAGGAAGCCTTATGGCAAGCGACTGGACTTCACCTTCCGAAGATGCCGATGCAGAACGCTTCGAGGCCAAAATATTCGCCCTGCGTGAGGAACACCGCGCCCTAGACGGTGCGATCCAAGCCCTACAAGAGACCGCGCCCTATGACCAAATTGGCATCATGCGCCTCAAACGCCGCAAACTCGCGCTCAAAGACGAAATCGCGCATTGGGAAGACCAATTGACGCCGGATATTATTGCTTGAGGTGATGCCTCAATTCGGCATCGAGAAAACCACGGTGATGTTGTAGTCCTTCAAGCAGGCAGCTGGGGCATTTGCTGGCAATTCATACTGCCAGGTCGAGATGCCTTTCAAAGTAGCCTCAGCGTAGGATTGGTCGGGCACAACACCAGTCACGCGTGGATTGAGCACACGGCCATCTGGGCCAAGATCAATCACAGCATGGACGCCACCCAAGTTTACTGAAAAATACGAGACACGCATCGGTTCAATATCGCGCCCAACCGGCTTTCGCTTGAGCTTGGAAATGCCGTCACATTCAGCAGGCCTTTTGGTGAAGACTTTCGCACTCTCCTCTTCTGTGTATTGCCTTGGTTCACTACTTGGTCGACCAATTCGCGTGCCTACAACTTCAGACGATCCTGAGGTGGATTGAATCAGACCTCGAGCCACCATTTCCCAAGCACTGAGCATGCCCCACGTTCGATCCTCGGGAGCTTTTTTTTGCCCGTAAAGCACTCGGGCTTTGACAATGTCCTCATATGCGGCACGCATCGCTCTTTTATCACCCAATTTAGAAAGTGCGCGCGCCAAGTAAACCATAGACAAGCGGTCGTTTTGATTGGGACTTAAACGCGTCACCTCTGCCAAGCTTCGTTCCGCCAAGTTTGCGCCTTTGGTGCTTTGGGCTGTTACAGAGGCAAGAATGGACGCCTTCATGAGGGCGTCTGCTACCAACATATCGCCCCATGAGCCTTCGACGGCTTTCGCTGCCTTATCTAGCACATCCAGTTTCTTGCGCTGCTCACCTTTCTCTGCGGCCTCAAACTCAGCATAGGCCAAAAGAAACTGCGCTTCGGAGGCTTGGTAGGCTTTAGCCCCGACCTCGGCGAGTTCAACCGCACGCTTTGCGGGTTCCAGCCCTTCTGGCGCCTTTCCGATCAGGGCCAGCGACCAAGCTGCGTTAAAGGCCAAACCTGCCGTATTGGCATTCGTGGGGCCCCAAGTGGCCTCCGCATTTTTCCAGGCCACTTGGGCATAAGCGGCAGCGTCGGTCAGCTTGCCCTCAGCCACCGCCTGATCATAGGCACGGTAGGCAACCATAGGATCGTTGGACGTTGAGTTGGTTGAGTCAGCGAGAACAGGCCCAACGCTGAAAGCCAAACAGGTGACGCCTAAAAAAAAGCGCGCCGCTTGAGAAAGCATATTCACCCCCATAAAAATTGCTCTAAAAATATAACTCGTTAAGGGCAGTAATGCAGCACAGCCTAAGTAAGATTTACGAGTCTTGCAACTTGTTTTTGAGCGGGAGCTTTAGGAGAATATATCTCCGGCAGAAACCGGATTTCCGCGCAAGAAATCGGTCGCATCCAAAGCGCCTTTGCCCTCGCGTTGGACCTTCAAAAGGCGCAAAGCCCCTTGTCCGCAGGCGATAAGGATGCGGTCATCCAGCGCAGTCCCCGGTGCGCCCTCACCTGCTTCGACCTGGCACAAGAGGATTTTTGCCCGTGCACCATCAGGCAAAAGGCACCAAGCGCCGGGAACGGGTGAAAAGGCGCGAATGGCGCGGTCTAGGACGTGGGCAGGCTTTGCCCAATCAATCTTCGTCTCAGCCCGGTCGATCTTGGCTGCATAGGTGATACCGTCCTCAGCTTGCGGCACGCAGGGCAATGCACCTGCCGCAATCTGTGGCAAAGCCTCAACCATCAAAGCCGCGCCGAGGCTTGTAAGGCGGTCATGCAGGGTGCCTGTGGTATCTTGCGCGCTTATTGACGTGCGGGCGGTGGCATAGATGCCGCCTGTGTCCAAACCGACCTCCATTGCCATAACTTGCACGCCGGTCTCAACGTCGCCCGCCTCAATGGCCCGCTGCATCGGTGCTGCGCCACGCCAACGCGGCAGAAGCGACCCGTGCAGATTGAAACAGCCTAAGCGGGTCGCGTCTAAAACGGCTTTCGGTAGGATCAATCCGTATGCAACGACAATCGCCGCATCGGCGCTTAAAGCGGCAAATTCCGCTTGCGCCTCTGCCGCCTTTAAGTTCGCGGGGGTGCGCACCTTGATACCGCGCGCTTCGGCCCACGCATGCACAGCCGTTGGCCGCAGCGTTTTGCCGCGCCCGGCGGGCTTAGGCGGTTGGGAGTAAACACAAGCGATCTCATGACCCGCTTCAACCAAGGCCGCCAAGGTTGGCACCGCGAAATCGGGGGAGCCCATAAAGATTAGGCGAAGGGGTGAAGCAGTGGTCACCTCGGGCTCACGCAGCCCGCTTGATCTTCTTTACTTTGGCCAAGGCGCGATCCCGGCGCAGGCGCGAGAGATGATCGATGAACAAAATGCCTTCCAAATGGTCCATCTCATGCTGAATGCAGGTCGCGAACATACCTTCAGCATCTTCTTCAACCAGATCATTCTCGCGATTGAGATAGCGCAGGCGCACTTTGGCTGGGCGTTCCAGCTCATCATAATATTCGGGGACAGACAGACAGCCCTCTTCATAAGGGGCCAAATCGTCGCTGCGCCAAATGATTTCTGGGTTCACAAAGAAGCGCGGCGCCCGATGGTCTGGCGCGTCGGCCTTGCCCCATTCAAGGTCCATCACGATCACGCGGACGGGCTCACCAATCTGCACTGCGGCCAAACCAATGCCCTTTGCTTCATACATGCTTTCCAGCATCTCATCCATCAAAGCGCGGATGGTATCATCCACCGCCGAAACTGGGGTAGAGATTTGCTTCAGAATAGGGTTCGGAACGGTGAGAATAGGGCGTGCGGTCATGTCGCTTAGGTATGAGCGCGAGACCAAAAGGTCAAGTAAACGGGGTGTGAGGGGCTTACACTCATGGAGCAAAGCGCTCTTGTGGAGATACCCCTTTGGTCCCTTCGGGAAAGCTTCCCCGTAAACGGGGAAGCGCCGTCGAAGGCGGTGAAGGGATAGCCTCCGCAAAGGCCGCCACTAGCCACCCCCTAATCCAACGCGTGCAAGGCCTCGCCAATCGTATCGACCAGTCGATCAATATGGCTTTCTTCAATGATCAGCGGCGGAGACAGGGCGATTATGTCCCCCGTTACGCGGATCAGGGCACCGGCTTCATAGGCCTTGATGAACACGTCATAGCCGCGAGCACCCACGACGCCATCACGCGGCGCGAGCTCAATCCCGCCGATCAGGCCCAGATTACGGATATCAATGACATGGGGTGCACCTTTGAGTTCATGCAGGCGCTTCTGCCAATACGGTCCGATCTCGGCCGCGCGCGTCATCAGGCCTTCGCGCTCCATAATGTCCATCGTGGCAAGCCCGGCTGCGCAGGCGGCTGGATGGCCCGAGCAGGTATAGCCATGGAACAGCTCAATCATATTCTCCGGCCCCGTCATATAGGCATCATGGACTTCGCGGCGGGCAAATACCGCCCCCATGGGCAAAGCGCCATTATTGATGCCCTTGGCGGTACAAATAAGATCAGGCCGCACGCTCAAAGCTTGGGTGGCAAAAGCCTTTCCCAAACGGCCATAGCCCGTGATGACCTCATCAAAGATCAAAAGACAGCCGATCCGATCGCAAGCTGCGCGCAATTCTTCGAGATAACCAACGGGCGGGATCAACACCCCGGTGGAACCAGCAACCGGTTCAACAATCACAGCAGCAATGCTTTCAGGGCCGTGCAGCGCAGCAATCCGATCCAATTCCTTGGCCAGATGCACGCCTTGGGGCGGTTGGCCTTGGGCGAAGATATTCTCGGCCAAACCATGGGTATGGGGCAGATGGTCCACGCCGGGCAGGCCCGGACCAAAGACGCGGCGATTGGTGACAATACCGCCGACCGAAATGCCGCCAAAGTTCGTCCCATGATAGCCGCGCTCACGCCCGATCAAGCGCGTCCGGCGATGATCGCCCCGGGCATAATGATAGCCTAAAGCAATCTTCAGTGCCGTCTCGACACTTTCAGAACCGGAATTGGTAAAAAAGACGCGGTCAAACCCATCCGGCGCAATACTGGCCAAACGCTCAGCAAATTCAAAGGCAATCGGATGGCCCATTTGGAAAGTCGGCGCATAGTCCAATGTCGCCATCTGGCGGGCCACTGCATCGACAATTTCCTGCCGCCCATGACCTGCATTGACCGTCCACAGGCCTGCTGTGCCGTCAAGGATCTCGCGGTCATCATGGCTTCTATAAAACATGCCCGTAGCCGAGACCATCAATCGTGGTCCAGCCTTAAAGCGGCGGTTGGCCGTAAACGGCATCCAGAAAGCATCTGTAGCGGGGGTATTGGAGGGTGCAGGATTTGTCATAACAAAATGCTAAACCGCGCGCACGGATCAATCAAGCCTAAAGCGAGAGGGTGTGAGAAGTCCTATCCCCTAGCGTTTGCCCCGCTCTGCCCGCTCCACAAGCTTCTCCATGCGCGCGACCAATTGGGGCAGCTTACGCGCGGTTGTGAGTGCGTTGGAAACGTCAGCAAACATTTGACGGGTGACGCCTTCAGGGCCCAATTCCGTATGCATGAAGCGCTCCACCACCGGGCGGGAGGCTTCCCAAATATCATGATCAGGGTCGATATTGCGGGCAACGCCTTCAACCTGCACCATGGTCTTCTGCAACAGCACCAATTCGGGCCGCATGTGCATGCCAAATTGTTCAGTCACGTCAAAAAGTTGCGTCAACACACGACCCATAGAGACTTCACGGGCTGGCCTGCCCCAAATCGGCTCCCCGACCGAGCGCAAGGCATGAGCAAACTCGCCTTCATCATGATCGGCGGATACATAGCCGGCTTCGATATGGACAGCGGCAGCACGGCGATAGTTGCGACGAAGGAAGGCGAAGAGGATTTCAGCGAGATACCGTCGCTCGGCCATGCCGATCCGGCCCATAATGCCAAAGTCCACCGCCCAGAGCGCACCGTCTGTACCCAAAATGAGGTTGCCCTCATGCATGTCAGCATGAAACACACCATGATCCAGCGCTGCTGCCAGAAAGCCACAGGTGACCGCATTGGCGAGCTTAGCGCGGTCTGCGCCCTCGAGCGCACCGAACTTAGTCAAAGGTGTTCCCTCGACCCAAGACGTGGTCAGGACACGACGCGCGGTCCGCTCCCAATCGATGCTAGGCACTTTCAAATAGCCATCGGCTGCAACAATCTCGCCAAATGCATCGCCGGCACCTGCCTCGCGTCGCAGATCGAGCTCCTTCTCCAGCGCGGTGCGAATGGTATCGACAAAGGCCACCGGCTCGAGGCGTCGGGATTTTGGGACAAGGGCTTGAACAAGCTTGGCAGCCAAGGCCATGGCTTTGCCTTCAGCCGCGATTTCCTTCTCAATGCCCGGCCGCAACAATTTGACCGCCACTTTGCGCCCATCTGCCAACGTCATCTGATGGACTTGGGCGACCGAGGCTGCGGCTATTACAGGACCTAAATCTGGAAACAGGGCTGCACGCTTCTCACCGAATGCGGCATCGAGGCTTTCTAGGGCGATGGTGTGCGAAAAAGGCTCCAGCCGATCTTTGAGGCGCGAGAGGCCTTCAGCGGCTTTGTCGCCAACGATGTCGGGTCGGGTCGCTAGAAGCTGGCCAAATTTGATCCAAGCCGGGCCCAGCTTCTCCAAAGCTGTTGCCATGCGCGCGCCGGGGTCGCCACTGATATGGCGTGACCCCAGCCGAAGCACACGCCCCACCATACGGGCGGGCAAGGGTAGCAGGTCATAATATTCTCGCGGCAGGATCGCATCATAGCGTCCTAAGGTCCAACCGGCCCGCATCAACCGCATGAACGCGTCAATCAAACCTTCCAGCCCCCGTGCAAGGCGGTAATGCCACCAGAGAAATTAGTATATTCGACACGGTTGAAACCTGCATCGCGGATCATAGCCGCAAAGGCCTCTTGGTCTGGGAAGCGGCGAATGCTTTCGACCAGATATTGATAAGGTTCTGCATCCCCAGTCACGGCCTTGCCAATCGGCGGGATCGCCTTGAAGGACCAAGCATCATAAAAGGCTTCAAGTGCGCCAGTGGTGGGCTTAGAAAACTCCAAACAATAAAAACGACCGCCGGGCTTGAGGACGCGATAAGCTTCGCGCAGGGCCTTGGGGATGTCGGTCACATTGCGGATGCCGTAGGAAATGACATAGCCGTCGGCTGAATTGTCGGGGAACGGCAAGGCTTCAGCGTCCCCCACAGCCCAGCCAAGCCCGTCCAAGCCACGCTCCCGCCCTGCTGCGATCATCTCCACGTTGATGTCGACCACGATGATCTCAGACGGCGGACCGCCAGAGCGCGTGCGTGCGGCATCAGCCAGAGCCTTAAAGCGGCGCGCCAAGTCGCCAGTACCACCCGCGAGGTCCAAGATGCGTTCGCCTGGGCGCGGGTTCAAACGCGCGGCCACAGCATCTTTCCAAGCCCGGTGCATCCCGGCACTCATTAGATCATTCATCAAGTCATAGCGGCTGGCGACAGCATCAAACACACCGCGGACGCGTGAGGCCTTCTCATGTGCCGGCACATCTTGAAAACCGAAGGAAGCAGTCTTGGAGTCAGTCATTCTACCGACATAGCGCCTTGCACTCTTGTCCGCCATATCTACTAGTGCGTCATTATGCCTGAATTACCCGAAGTCGAAACCGTTAGACGAGGCCTTGAGCCTACATTGAAGGGCCAGACCCTTGTCCGCGTAGAGGCTCGCCGACCAGACTTGCGCTTCGCCTTTCCATCCCGATTTGTTGAGCGTCTAGAGGGGGCGACAGTGGAGAGCCTCGACCGGCGCGCGAAATATCTCATTGCTTATCTCAGCACCGAAGAAGCCCTGATCATGCATTTGGGCATGTCGGGCCGCTTTTCGATTGTCGATGAACGCGGTGTGCTGGCCTTTGATGATTATGCTTATGACACGGGGGTAGACCCCAAGCATGATCATGTCGTGCTGCATGTCGGGACGGGTGCGAAAGTCATTTACAATGATCCCCGTCGCTTTGGCTTTATGGATATTGTCCCCACAGCCAGCCTTGAGCAATCAAAGCATTTTGCCAAGATGGGCCCCGAGCCCCTAGGCAATCACTTCTCGGCCGATCATTTGGCTAAAGCGCTCGCCACAAAGAAGACGCCGATCAAGTCAGCCTTATTAGATCAAGGTAATGTTGCGGGCTTAGGCAATATTTATGTTTGTGAAGCCTTGTTCCGCGCCAACATCAGCCCTCTGCGCCTCTCTCATACGCTGACCGGGTCTGACATCGCTGCCCTAACTGAGGCTATCCGCGCGGTTCTGATCGAAGCCATCGAGGCGGGTGGGTCTACGCTTCGGGATTTTGCTGCGGCCGATGGTTCACTGGGTGGTTTTCAAGAAAGGTTCGACGTATATGGCCGCGAAGGGCTGCCCTGCCCGCGCAGCCCGGCTGTGGGTACGCCGCATGAGCCGATTCATCGGACTATGCAGTCGGGGCGATCCAGCTTTTATTGCCCCACCTGTCAGACCTGACACCACCCCGTATTATAATCCGTAACTGGAGTTACTCATGGCCTATGAAACCATCCTTCTGAAAGTTGCCGACGGGGTTGCGACCATTACCCTCAACCGCCCAGAAGCCCTCAATGCGTTTAATCAGCAATTGATGAACGAGCTGACCGCCTGCCTCGATGTGGTTGAAGCCCGGGAGGATGTCGGCGCGATTGTCATCACCGGCTCTGCCAAGGCTTTTGCTGCCGGTGCGGACATCAAAGAGATGGCGACCAAGACGTTTGCAGACGTATATGGCCAAGACTTTATCACCGCTAATTGGGAGCGCATAACCCGCTGCCGAAAGCCTACTATCGCAGCTGTTGCAGGCTTTGCTTTGGGGGGTGGTTGTGAGCTGGCCATGATGTGCGACATGATCCTCGCCGCAGACACGGCCAAGTTTGGCCAGCCAGAGATTAAGCTTGGTGTAATTCCAGGCGCAGGCGGCACCCAGCGCTTTGCCCGCGCCGCAGGTAAAGCAAAAGCGATGGACATGATTTTGACTGGGCGCATGATGGATGCTGTCGAGGCCGAACGCTGTGGGATTGTTGCACGGATTGTGCCTTCAGATAACCTCTTAGAGGAGGCCCAGAAAGTGGCTAAAGCCATTGCCGGTTATGGTAAGCTGGCTGTTATGGCGGCCAAGGAAGCCGTTGACCGCGCTTTCGAGACTCCCTTGAGCGAAGGGGTGCGCTTTGAACGCCGGATCTTCCACGGTTTATTTGGCACCGAGGACCAAAAGGAAGGCATGGTGGCCTTTAGTGAAAAGCGCCCAGCGCAATTTACAGGCCGCTGATGAAACATAGGCAATATTGCTTGACCTTTCACCCCTGTTTGGGCATACACCGGCCCCTCTCCGGTAGCCACGTGGCTGCCTCTTTCACACGTTAAATCGGATTAAACGATGGCCAATACGCCTTCGGCCAAAAAAATGGCCCGCAAGATCGTGCGCCGCACGCTGGTAAACACCGCCCGTCGCTCGCGCATGCGCACCTTTATCCGCAAAGTCGAAGAAGCAATCGCTTCTGGTGACGGCGCAGCAGCAACCGCAGCCCTCCGCGTTGCGGAACCAGAAATCATGCGCGCAGTGTCGAAGGGCGTTGTCCATCAGAACACCGCTTCTCGTAAGGTTTCGCGTTTGGCTCAGCGCGTGAAGGCCGTTGCACGTCCAGCTTAATTTGTTGGCTTCGCAATTGTCGCGAACGAACTGAAGATTAAGACAGGCCAGATACCTCAGTTTTAGGTTTTTGGACTTTGGTGGCCCACGAAGATAATTTGTGCCAAATGCCTTACCGTTGTGCAGCCAAAATCGGCGCGGTACACGGAACATTCTAAGTCAATTAATCTACAGCCGCATACGCCCGTATGCGGCTGTTTGTCTTTATAGGGTTTATTTGCTTTTAAATTCCCAAGACTTCGTTAAATATATGTTTAAATTTAGTTTTTTATGAATTTGTTGGTTCTGAAATTTTATCCACAGAGTTGTGAGGTATCACGATCTTATTAGTTTTTGCATAAGCCCCGCTGATTATTGAGAATCTTCACCTGTCAAGCGAATCAGGTGTCGCAGCAGCAGAAAAAACAGATGTCAAACGCATGAAATTGCTGTTGCGTACTGGCGCTGTGTAGGCTTTAGTTTGGCCACGACGTCGGTCTTCTTGCTTCCAGCAGGGATGGCGTTTTGCCCAGTTTTGGATCTTTTCCAGCGAATAACGCCAAATGGCGAGCGCGGAAGTGTGTCTGGGACACCGGGTATAAATTGAGTAGTCCTTTGGGACAGATAATTGGCGGGGTGGTTTGAGCAATGGTCTATGGGGTGCATACAAGCGTTTCGGCGACATCGGGTTTAGCCAACCTGGCTTCAGATCTTGAGCTGCCTTCGGCTCGGGGATTGTGGGCAACGGCTCTGCCTCGTTTACGCGGAGAGCTGGGCCCTGACGCATTCCGGGCTTGGATTGAGCCTTTGCGCCTTATCGCGATTGACTTGGCCTCGGTCACATTTGCAGCCCCGAATGGCTATGCCGTAGCCCGCCTGACCACAGATTATCTGCACCGCCTGCAAGCGCGCTGGTCCTCGCTGGATCCAGCCGGCCGCCGCGTGCGCTTGATTGTGGCTGACTCTGAGACGCTTGCATCTGAGGATGTGATTGCGGATGAAGACCTTGAGCCAGCCCAAGAACTTGCCGTTGCGGAAGCCTCGCAAGAACCCGTGGAATTATCCGGCTCGGCCAAAACTTTCTCCAATTACGAAGTAGGCGAAGCCAATCGGGTTGCCGTCGCAATCGCCCGGGGCCTTGCTGAAGGGCCAGGCACAGGTGATCTCGTATTCTTTCATGGCTTGCATGGGGTTGGGAAAACCCACCTTCTAGAAGCCGTAACGGCGCGCTTGCGCGAAACCGCGCCAAAAAAGCGCGTGTTGCTGTTGACAGCACAGCGCTTCCTGAACGAATTTCAATCAGCTCTTCGCGACCGCGAGACAGGGCCATTCAAGGCGGCCCTACGCGGGACAGATGTTTTGTTGATCGATGATCTACAACTCATTTGCGGCAAGTCCGCCACTCAGGACGAATTCTTCCAGACTTTAGACGATCTAATCTCACGCGGACGCACAGTTGTCTGCACAGCAGACGTAGCCATTGACGGCTTGCAAGGCCTCAACAGCCGGATGCGCTGCGTGCTGCAAGGCGGCTTTATCGCTAAAATCAATGAACCTGATTTTGAATTGCGGCGGGCTATTGCCAAGCGCAAAACAAGCGAACTCAATGCACGTCGGGGTGGGTTTGTATTGCCCGACGAAGGGATAGATCTGATTGCAGCGCGCATCACGGGAACAGGGCGTGCAGTTGAAGGGGCCATCAAGCAGGTGTTTGCGGCTTCAGCTTTGATTGGCCGGGAGGCAAGTATGGAAGTTATTGTTGAAGCGTTATCGGGTAATTGGAGCCCACCAGAAAAGTCAGTGCCGGTTGAGACGATTAAGCGTCGGGTCGCAGCTTTCTATGATATGACTTTGGAAGATTTAGTATCTCAACGTCGTCATCGCGCCGTGGCTCGGCCGCGCCAAGTGGCGATGTATTTTTGCAAGCGCCTGACCCGTCGATCGTTCCCAGACATTGGCCAAAGATTTGGTGGGCGCGATCACACCACTGTTATGCATGCGGTGAAGCGGATTGAAGAATTGGCTGCTCAAGATGCTACCTTTGCAGCCGAATTGCAGGAAATTGGCCGGAAGATCACCGAATAGAGCCTAAAGTCATTGCGCAAGGTGATAAAAATCGGGCAAAATAAATATTCAACTTGGCCAGAATCAATAACGTTCTGCCTGTCCGTGACCTTTGTAGCCCACGGATGGAATGTCGAGTGCCATTGACTGAAGATTTTCTCGGGGAGCGGGTTCGGCTATGCGTCTAACGATCGAACGTGGAGCGCTTTTGAAAGCTCTGGGCCATGTGCAAAGTGTCGTTGAGCGGCGCAATACAATCCCCATTTTGTCGAATGTTCTGATCGAAGCGCGCGATGGCAGCGTGACGTTTGCGGCGACCGATCTTGATATTGAAATTATTGATGGCGCTGAGGCCGATGTGGAGCGAAAGGGTGCCATCACGGTTCCCGCTCATTTGCTGTATGAAATCGTCCGCAAACTGCCTGATGGCTCCCAAGTGCGATTGGATTTATCGCCGGACGACCCGCGCGTGACCATTACCGCAGGCCGTGGTCGCTATAATCTACCGGTGTTGGCAGCTGGCGATTTCCCCGCCATGTCCAGCGGCAACTTTGACTCTCGCTTCACTCTAGAGCGTGCGGCCCTCGCCCGTTTGATTGACCGCACACGCTTTGCCATCTCGACCGAAGAGACGCGCTATTATTTGAACGGCGTTTACTTGCATTCGGCGACCGGGGATTCAGGTCCCGCCTTGCGTGCTGTTGCCACCGATGGCCACCGCCTCGCCCTCGCCGACTACCCACAGCCGGAAGGCACGACGGCTGTTCGCGGAGTCATTATTCCGCGCAAAACAGTGCAAGAGTTGAGGCGCTTATTAGATGATGCGGCTGAAGATGTCGAGATCGCGGTCTCGGATGCCAAGATTCAGTTCTCATTTGGCCGCACAACGCTGACCTCAAAATTAATCGACGGTACGTTCCCAGACTATACACGCGTCATCCCAAAGGGGAATTCGCGTATTATGACAGTGCGTAATGATGAGTTTTCTCGCGCTGTTGACCGGGTTGCGACCATGGCGGCAGAGCGGTCGCGCTCTATCAAGTTGACCATTGGCGATGCGAAAGTTATTTTGGCGGTCAATAGCCCCGAAACCGGCGCGGCGACCGAAGAAGTGGAAGCAGACTATAGCGCTGAGACAATTGAGATTGGCTTCAACGCTAAATATCTCCTGGATATTGCGGGCCAAATTGGTACTGGCGAAGCGCGGTTTGAGTTTGCCGACGCCGCATCGCCCACCCTTGTGCGCGACGGTAATGATCCCAATGCGCTCTTTGTGCTGATGCCGCTGCGCGTGTGACGTCTGACCTTATCGCGACCCCGCGCGCCTTTGTGCAGCGGCTTAATCTAACCCAATTTAGAAACCACCCACGACTTGATCTGGAGACAGGCGACGGTCCCGTCTGTTTGTTTGGCCCCAATGGTGCCGGCAAGACCAATATTCTCGAAGCCCTCTCGCTTTTGGGGCCGGGGCGCGGCCTGCGAGGGGCAGACCTCGATGAAATGGCCCGCCAAGGCCCTGACGGTGGCCCCTTTGCTGTTACAGGCCTGATCCAACTAGGTGATGATGCGCGGCGCATCGGTGTCGGCCTTGAGCGCACGGCTACAGGGCAAAGACGTGTCGCCCGCATTGATGGCAAGGATGCGGGCCCCAAGGATCTGGCAGAGACGGTACGGTTGCTCTGGCTCACCCCAGCCTATGACCGCCTTTTTGCAGGCCCCGCCGGTGAGCGGCGCAAGTTCCTTGACCGTCTAGTGTTTGCAATTGCTCCAGAACATGCTCAGCAGGCCAGCCAGTTTGAAAAGGCGCTGCGCGAGCGCACACGCCTGTTGGAGGAGCCTAAACCGGATACGCGCTGGCTGGGCGTGGTTGAAGCTGAAGCGGCGGCGGCGGGCGTAGCGCTGGGTCTCGCGCGACTTGAGGCGGTTGATGCCTTGCAGAGTGAGATTGCCCAGCGGCCTGATGGTGCCTTTCCCAAGGCAACTCTTGCCCTTGAAGGATTATTCGAAATCGGACTGCGCGAAGCGAGCCACGCAGCACAGGCAGAAGCCGAATATGCCCGCCAATTACATGATTGCCGGGCCCGTGATTCGACGGCTGGGCGGGCCTTAGATGGCCCGCATCGTTCGGATTTAACTGCGATCCACGCCCCCTCTGGCATGCCCGCTCAAAAATGCTCGACGGGAGAGCAGAAAGCCCTTGTAGTTACACTGATTTTAGCCCAAGCGCGGCGGATCGCTTCTGGGCTGCCAACGGCAAAAAGTACGGGCTTTTCTGGGCCGAATCCGCTAGTCTTGATAGACGAAGCCGCAGCCCATTTTGACCCTGCCCGACGCGCCGCACTCTGTGAGGAATTACTAGCGCTTCCGGGGCAATCTTGGCTAACGGGCACGGATCAGAATCTGTTTGAAGAGTTTGGTTCGCGCGCAACCCAGTTTGAAGTCTCACCGGGATCAGTCCGGTTGATGCAGTGAAAGAAGTGTGACGCCACATGAGCGATCTTCCCAGCAATAACGAGCCAGAAGCCAAGCCAAACGCAACTGAAGTCGAAGATAATCGCGTCTTTGATGCCGAAGGCTTTGACGAGAATGGACGAGATGCCAATGGGCAGGCCTCTTATGGCGCGGATTCCATCAAGGTCCTCAAAGGACTGGATGCGGTACGTAAGCGCCCTGGCATGTATATTGGTGATACCGACGACGGCTCTGGCTTGCACCACATGGTTTATGAAGTCGTCGACAATGCGATTGACGAAGCCCTTGCCGGCCACGCAACCATTTGTAACGTCACGCTTTATCCCGATGGCTCCGCCGAAGTGGAAGATGATGGACGCGGCATCCCGACCGATATTCACAGCGAAGAAGGTGTTTCTGCCGCTGAAGTTATCATGACCCAATTGCACGCGGGCGGTAAGTTCGACCAGAACTCCTATAAGGTGTCTGGCGGCTTGCACGGCGTGGGCGTCTCAGTCGTGAACGCTTTGTCAGACCTGCTTGAGTTGACCATTTTCCGTAATGGTGTTGAGCACACGATGAACTTTGCCCTTGGTGAAGCCAAAGCGCCTTTACGACTGGTCGGCCCGGTTGAAGCGGGCAAGAAGGGCACACGCGTCCGCTTCTGGCCCTCGCCCACCATCTTTACCATGGTGGAGTTTGACCGAAAGACGTTGGAGCACCGCCTCCGCGAATTGGCCTTCCTGAATTCCGGCGTCACCGTGCGCTTCCGCGACTTGCGTGGGCCAGAGCCCTATGAAGAGATCATGCGCTATGACGGCGGCGTTGAAGCCTTCGTCCAGCATATTGATCGAAACCGCGTTAGCGTCACTGAAAAGCCCATCTTCGTGAAGGGGGAGAAGGACGGCATTGTGGTTGAGGCCGCGTTGCAATGGAACGACAGCTATCACGAGAATATGCTGTGCTTCACCAATAACATCCCTCAGCGTGACGGTGGCACCCACTTGGCGGGCTTCCGCGGTGCATTGACCCGCGTGATCAATGCCTACGGCGAAAAATCAGGTATTTCAAAACGCGAGAAGGTCGACATAACCGGCGATGACGCGCGCGAAGGCTTGACCTGCGTTTTGTCGATCAAAGTCCCTGACCCGAAGTTCTCAAGCCAAACCAAGGACAAGCTTGTCTCTTCCGAAGTCCGCCCGGCGGTTGAAAACACCGTTGGGGAAACTCTGGCCGCTTGGTTTGAGGAAAACCCAAGCCTCGCCAAAGTTGTTATGGCCAAGATCGTCGAAGCCGCAGCCGCCCGTGAAGCGGCTAAAAAGGCTCGTGAATTGACCCGACGGAAAAGCGCACTCGATATCGCTTCCCTTCCCGGCAAGCTCGCCGATTGCCAAGAGCGCGACCCTGCGAAGTCTGAAATCTTCATCGTCGAGGGTGACTCGGCAGGTGGTTCGGCCAAACAAGGTCGCGACCGGGGTTTCCAAGCTGTTCTGCCCTTGCGCGGTAAGATTTTGAACGTCGAGCGTGCGCGCTTCGATAAGATGTTGTCGAGCCAAGAAATCGGCACCTTGATCACCGCACTGGGCACCGGGATTGGTCGAGATGACTTTAATCCAGACAAATTACGGTACCACAAGATCGTCATTATGACGGATGCAGACGTCGATGGCGCTCATATCCGTACCCTGCTCTTGACCTTCTTTTTCCGACAAATGCCTGAGTTGATTGAGCGTGGGCATTTGTTCATCGCGCAACCGCCCTTGTATAAGGCATCGAAAGGCCGGTCAGAGCGTTATTTGAAAGACGACGCTGCGCTTGAAGCCTATCTGATCGAAGAAGGCACAACTGATGCCATTCTGACTTTGTCCAGTGGCGAAGGCCGCCTTGGGGCCGACTTGGTCGCGACGGTGAAAGATGCCGAAGGGTTTGAAGGCTCCGTCCGCCGTCTTGCCACCCGCTTCCCCGCATTTGCAATTGAACAAGCCGCCCTAGCGGGTGCATTGGTGATTGGTGCTGGTCCAGATTCAGCGCAACGTTTAGCCTCACGGCTGAACGAGCTGGCGGATGAAGGCGAAGATACTTGGACCGTCATGATTGATGCGTCGGGCCTTGTGATGACGCGCGAAGTGCGCGGCGTTGCGGAAACCATCAAGCTGGATCAAAACGTCTTGGGCTCATCGGACGCCCGCCGCTTGGCAGAGCGAGCCGCAGCGATGGCTGGTGCTTATGACGGCTTGGCCAAGATCAAACGCCGCGAAGTCGAAACCCAAATCCACGGACCTTTGGCTTTGTTGGAAGCAGTCCGCGCTGCCGGCCGTAAAGGCATCACCATCCAACGCTATAAAGGCTTGGGTGAAATGAATGCTGACCAATTGTGGGAAACCACTTTGGACAAAGAGGCCCGCTCGCTTCTGCGCGTGTTTGTCGACCATGCCGATACAGCAGATGGCATGTTCACCCGTCTGATGGGCGACATCGTGGAACCACGCCGCGAATTCATCCAAGAATTTGCGCTGGAAGCTGAAGTCGACGTTTAGGTCTTTTCCCTCCTCTTTTTTCGGGGGTAGATCAATTGGGCGACTGTTGGGGGTGAAACATCCCTTCACCGGCTTCGCTGGAGCTTCCACATAAATGGGGAAGCGGAAACGGCATCTAATGGGACATGCCGCTTCCCTGCTTGCGGGGTATCGGCGCATGCGCCGATGTTTCCCGAAGGGACTGAAGGGGCTTTTCACCACCAGCACCAACAGCCCCGCGCAGAAAACCACCAGGGGAGCACCTTGTTGCCTCCTTAAGAAGCAGAGGGGCCAGGGCGCGTGGTGTGTGCCAAAAGAGGTGGGCCAGATTTACGGACTGACCCGGATTACGACGCAA
>JBEAVQ010000052.1:0-16967 GCA_041160865.1 Pseudomonadota bacterium
AGTTTCCAGTGTCAGCGTACGTCCGCCCCATTCGAGCGAAACAGTCTTTATGTCAAACATCATCATTCCTTCTGGCAGATCATGGGGCCTTCCCCATGCCGCCGCCTACAAAACTTGGAACAGGCCTTCCTGAACCAAGGGGTCCGGCGTCCTTGCCGGAGAAAGCCCTCACCCTATGCGAGAGCCATCTTTCATCTTGCCCCGCCTGCCGATTTCCGGCCCCGATTTCGGGTGAGAGGCAAATAGCAAAAGGGCGGCGCATCTCGCACCGCCCTGATTGGTTTTGTCACGACGCATTAGCGACGCAGACCATGCTTGGTCAAAATGGCCTGATAGCGTGCCACATCGCGGGACTTTACATAGTCGAGCAAACGGCGACGCAAAGACACCATGGCCAACAGGCCGCGACGGGAGTGATTGTCCTTCTTATGCATTTTGAAATGCTCAGTCAGGTTCACGATACGCTCTGTCAGGATCGCGATTTGTACTTCTGGGCTGCCCGTATCGTTTGGGGCGAGGCCATGTTCTTTCATGATTTCGAGCTTACGCTCTGGTGCTACCGACATCGTGGTTCCCTTTGGGTTGGCGGCGGGTTCAATCGCTCGCACTGAGTTGAAACACACGGACCGGTTCAAACCGTCCCGCGCGTGCGTCTCCTATAGCGACGGCTTGGCCTTGTAGGGTTGCCAGTGCTGCTCGGCTCATGTCTTCGCCGGATACAACACGGGGTCTGCGCTTAAAGCGCAGCTCTTCAACCTGGTGGGGGAGAAGAACAATCCCGCGGCCTTGCCGCAACCTGAAAGCCTCTTCCGCTGTTACGGCCAGCGCCGGGATGTCGTCCAGCGCGGTCTCAACTGGCAAAAGGCTGTCGGACGCGGCGTCGCTATTGCATACTTCCTGCAGCTTTTCCAGTGTTATTGCTGCGCTCTCGTGGAATGGGCCGACAGAAGTTCGCCGCAACGCGCTTACATGGCCTTCAGCACCCAAGGCAGTTGCGAGGTCGCGGGCCAAGGCGCGGACGTAAAATCCTTTGCCACAGCGGCATTCAATCGTGGCGTGATCAGCGTCGGGCACATCAACCAATCGCGCTTCAATCAGCAAAACCGTGCGCGCTTTGAGTTCAGGCACTTCGCCATCGCGGGCCAGATCGTAAGACCGCTCACCTGCGACTTTAATCGCGCTATAGATTGGCGGGACCTGTTGGATCTCGCCAATAAAACCACCCAGAGCCGCCTCAATCGCTTCTTTGCTAGGCCGCACCTCGGATGTGGCGATAATCTTGCCCTCGCGGTCTTGGGTATCGGTTGAAGCACCCCATTCGACGGTGAAACGATAGGATTTCTCAGCCTCCATCAGCCAAGCGACGGTTTTGGTGGCTTCCCCAAGCGCGATTGGCAAAATACCCGTCGCCAATGGGTCCAACGTGCCGGCATGGCCGGCCTTTTTGGCATCAAACGCCCGCCGGACGCGGGTGACTGCATCGGTGGAGGTTAGGTGCAGATCTTTATCCAGAACAATCCAGCCATGGATGTCTTGGCCCTTCTTACGCCGCGACATCAGACCTCATCCGCCGGCTTGACCAAATCAGCGCGAACCTTGGGATCGTTGAAAAGATCATTCATTTTCAAGGCCGCGTCATAGGACGTATCGGCTAAGAAGCGCAGGTCTGGGGTAAACTTGCTTTCCAGCGCCCGCCCGCATTCGCCGCGCAGGAACTTGGACGCGCGGTTGAGTGCCTTGGCAATCTCTTCAGCATCCTCAAGGCCGAGCGCTGCCACAAAAACATTAGCATGCTTAAGATCTGGGCTCATGCGCACTTCGCCGACCGTGATGCTTTTATCAACCAAGGCCGGATCACGAATGTCGCCGCGGCGCAAAATTTCGACCAACACGTGACGGATATTTTCACCCGCCCGCAATTGCCGCTGGGTCGGGCCAGATGAGTTATCGAAACGTTTTGCCATGAGTTTCACCTGATGCGCACATGCTGGCTTCGTCCAGTCAAGGCGGAGGGATGGAGAGCGTGTGGCAAGACATATTCCGCTTTGCCACACGCATTTTTCTAAAAGATAGATAGCTTAGAGCGAGCGCTTGATGATCTGCACGTCAAAGCACTCAATCAGATCGCCTTCGCGTAGGTCTTGATAGCCTTCAAATGCCATACCGCATTCTTGGCCAGCCAAAACTTCGCTGACTTCATCCTTAAAGCGCTTCAAAGTGGAGAGCTTGCCTTCATGGATGACGACATCATCGCGCAGCAAGCGAACACCGCAACCGCGCTTGATATTGCCTTCATTGATCTTACAGCCAGCAATTTTGCCAACCTTGGTGATGTTGAACACCTGCAAGATTTGGGCATAGCCCAAGAAGGTTTCTTTGCGCTCTGGCTCCAGCATGCCGGAGAGAATGTCTTTCACATCATCCAAGAGATTGTAGATGATGGAATAATAACGGATCTCAACGCCTTCATGTTCAGCCAGGTCGCGTACTTGCTTGGGTGCACGTGTGTTGAACGCGAGGATGGGTGCACCGGAAGACTTCGCCAAAAGAACATCGCTCTCGGTGATCCCGCCAACGGCTTGATGGATAACTTTCGCACGGACTTCTTCGGTCGACAATTTTTCGAGCGCTGCGGTGATGGCTTCGGCAGACCCACCCACATCGGCTTTGACGATGAGCGGGAATTCCTTGACTTCGGCATCCTTGATGCGCGCCAACATGGCTTCCAGACCAGAACGCGCGGTTTGGCGTACGACGACCTTCTCCCGCTTCATGCGGATACGATAGTCAGTCACCTCGCGGGCGCGGGCTTCATTTTCTACGACCACAACCACGTCACCGGGCTCTGGCGTGCCGTCGAGACCGAGGATTTCAACTGGCTGCGATGGGCCTGCCGATTGCACGGTTTGGCCGCGCTCGTCGCTGAGGGCGCGCACGCGACCCCATTGCGTTCCAGCAACCACCAAATCGCCACGCTTGAGCGTGCCCCGCTGCACCAGAACGGTTGCAACAGAGCCACGTCCCTTGTCGAGCTTGGCTTCGATGACCGTACCTTCTGCGGCGCGATCTGGATTGGCTTTGAGATCCAATACTTCTGACTGTAGCAGGATGGTTTCAAGCAGCGTATCTAAATTGGTGCGCTCTTTAGCCGAAACAGGCACCCATAAGGTGTCACCACCGACGGCTTCGGTCAGAACTTCATATTGGAGAAGTTCGTTCAAAACCTTTTGCGGATTGGCTTCTGGCTTGTCGATTTTGTTGACGGCCACAATGATTGGCACACCAGCAGCTTTTGCATGGCTGATGGCTTCCACGGTTTGAGGCATAACTCCGTCATCGGCTGCAACCACCAGAACCACGACGTCGGTGATGCCGGCACCACGGGCGCGCATGCTGGAGAAGGCAGCGTGTCCCGGCGTGTCTAAGAAGGTCACGCGCTCGCCGCTGCCCAAACGAACCTGATAGGCCCCGATGTGCTGGGTAATACCGCCGGCTTCACCTTTAACTGTGTCGGCAGAGCGGATCGCATCCAGAAGCGAGGTTTTACCATGGTCAACGTGACCCATGATGGTAACGACAGGCGGACGTGGCACTTGGTTGGTGTCGGTATCGGCCTCACCCTCCAGACCAATTTCAACGTCAGATTCAGCAACGCGCTTCACGCTGTGGCCAAAGTCGGTGACGATCAATTCGGCGGTATCGGCATCAAGATTATCGGCACCCTTCAACATTTGGCCTTGCTTCATCAAATATTTGATGACGTCGGTCAAACGCTCTGCCATCCGGTTTGCCAATTCGGCCACGGTGATCACTTCAGGCACGACGACTTCGCGCACTTGCTTGGTCTGCTCTTGACCCTTCAACATGCGCAAACGACGGTCGCGTTCCTTTTCACGGGCGCGGCGGACCGACGCGAGCGAACGCTGACGGTCGGAATCGTCACCCAAGGCAGAAGTGATGGTCAGCTTGCCCGAACGGCGTTGTTGCGCGCCCTTGGCACGCGAAACCGGGGGTGCACGTACCACGGCAACCTTTTGTCGTTTTACACGACCGCCCAATTCAGACAGCAAGTCACCGTCTTCACTTTCTTCACCTGCAGGGGCTTCGCCCGCATCCTCATCACCAGCGGCGCCAGAAACAGGTGTTTCAGGCTCGTAGACAGGTGCGGCTTCTTCGCGGCCACGCACGGGTCCACCCGATTGCGCGTCGGCTGTGGCTTGTGCGGCAGTGCGGCGGGCTTCAACAGCCTTTTGCTCTTCGTCTAGTTGACGCTTGCGTTGCGCTTCGGCCTCAGCGATCTGACGCTCTTCATCCGCGCGGCGGCGATCCGCATCTTCGCGACGTTGACGCAGCTCCGCTTCAGCCAATTGCTGCTGGCGGCGGGCTTGTTCTTGTTCGCGGGCCCGCTCGAGCGCGGCCATACGCGCCTTCATTTCGCTGTCGGACAGACCCAGTGTTTTGGTGGTACGCGCGGGTGCTTGCCGTGACTCTTCAGCGGGTGCTGAAGGCTTAGGCGCAGGCGCAGCGGCCACAGGCGCTGGTGCAGGACGGGTCGGCGGCGCGAAGGCAGGCTTGGGAACAGCTCCCGGAGAGCCGGCCGCAGGCGTATCCCCTGGACCGATCGTGCGCTTCTTCTTGACCTCTACCACAACTTGGTTGGTGCGCCCATGCGAAAAGCTCTGGCGAACCGTGCCAGCGCCCACATTGCGGGAAAGGGTTAGAGGCTTGCGCCCCGATTGGTTTTCGTTGTCGTTACCGTCGCTCATGCTCATCCTTGCGCACTCAGTGGCGCGTCGTAAAATTTCAACCGGCCTTTGGCCCCAAAATTAGGTCCAGAAAGCACAAAAACCGCCGATCGAGCAGGATTACCGCCCGGGCGTTCTGTGCCGGTCAAGATCGGCTTCGTCCAGTTCCAAATGGTCCTGCACCCTATATATAGGTGCCGTCCCTTGGCCAATCATCGGGCACTAATGGAATAAAACCCGCTAAGCGCCTGATGTCTGTCGTCCAGCTGTCTGCTAAACGCCCTGGCATTAAGATAGCATGTATCACAACATCGCGTCCTAACGCCATGCCCATTTCCACCCCGGTGAAACAGCCTGCAGTTGGCACCCCGCCCCATGCTCGGGAAAGTCCGTCTAACTTGCCGCGTCCGTCGGGCGATCCGTCAACGGCCTCAATACGCCAAGCAGGCTTGGCCGTGCGCAAAGCAGACGCTACCTGATCATTACCGAGGACAATTTCACCCGCTTTTCGGGCGATGGAGAGCTGGCTCAAGCAACGTTGCCTCAAACCCTCGACGATCTTGTCCATCAAATCTTCGCGTGGCTTGGCCTCGCGCTTTAATCCGCGAGAGAACGCACCCTTCTTAATCGCTAGACTAACTGCGTCGCGCGTTGCGGTGACCCAAACGCCTCGCCCAGGAGCCCGTGCGGCCGGATCCGGAAAGACCCAGCCATCAGGATCGGCCACAAATCGGATGAGGCCAGCTTCAGGCTGGACCTCTCCGGTTGCTACACAGCGCCGGACACGTCCAGCGCCCTCACGTCGCTCACTCTTGTCCATCGGCGGCAACTTCCGCCTCTGCTTCGGCTTCCTCAACCACGGGAGCTTCGACCCAGCCCATGGCGACGCGCGCTGCCATGATCAAAGCGTCGGCGTCTTCGGCGCTCATGCTCATGCCTTCAAGCAAGCCAGGGAAGCGGGTCTTTTCGCCATTTTTGACTTCAAACCAGCCGCGAAGATCGTCAGAGACGAGGCCTGCTACATCTTCAACATTCTTCACGCCGCCTTCGCCCAGTTTAATAGCGACTTCCAAGGTGACGCCGGGCAGACCTAGAACTTCGTCTTCCACGCCCAAGCTTGCGCGTTTGGCATTGAGTTCGTTTTGAGCACGCTCGATAAAGTCACGAGCACGGGCTTGCAGTTCTGCCGAGACGTCTTCGTCAAAGCCTTCAATCTGAAGCAGGTCGCCCAATTCGACATAGGCCAATTCTTCGATGGTTTCGAAGCCTTCGGAAACCAAGAGACGCGCCATCATTTCGTCGACGTCAATCGCACCCATGAACAATTCAGTGCGGCTGTTGGCTTCTTTTTCGCGGCGCGAACGCTCTTCTTCTTCAGTCAGGATATCGATTGACCAGCCCGTCAATTGGCTGGCGAGGCGAACGTTTTGACCGCGACGGCCGATAGCCAAGCTCAATTGTTCATCAGGAACGACCACTTCAACGCGGTTTTCATCTTCATCGAGAACCACTTTGGTCACTTCAGCAGGCTGAAGCGCGTTCACGATGAAGGTTGCAGGGTCGGGCGACCAAGGAATGATGTCGATTTTCTCGCCACCTAATTCACCAACCACAGCCTGAACCCGCGAACCGCGCATACCGACGCAGGCACCCACAGGATCAATCGAATTGTCATGGCTGAACACGGCAATTTTAGCGCGCGAAGAAGGATCACGCGCCACGGCCTTGATTTCAATTACGCCGTCGTAAACTTCGGGCACTTCGGCTTCAAACAATTTAGCCATAAAACCTGGATGGGCGCGCGACAGGAAGATTTGTGGGCCCTTTGGTTCGCGGCGTACGTCGTAGATATAGCAACGGACGCGGTCGCCCATGTTCAGATTTTCGCGGGGCAAAGTTTGGTCACGGCGGATCACACCTTCGCCACGGCCCAGATCGACGATCACATTGCCATATTCAACGCGCTTGACGATACCATTTATGATATCGGCCACCCGGTCTTTGTATTCTTCAAACTGCTTGTCGCGCTCGGCTTCGCGAACGCGTTGCGTGATCACTTGCTTACCGGTCAAGGACATCACGCGCCCAAAGTCGAACAAGGGCAGATCTTCTTCAAAGACATGGCCGACTTCCACGCTAGGGTCGATGCGCTTGGCAACCGACAGCGGGATTTGCTGGCTGGGGTTTTCGACTTCATCTTGCGTGGCAACCACGGTCTGCTTGCGCTTCAAAGTCAGCTCGCCAGACTTCGGATTGATGCGGGCATCAATCTGGTGATCAGCACCATAACGAGCCCGGGCAGCCTTGCTGATCGCCTCTTCAATCGCTTCTACCACGATCGACTCGTCGATATTCTTTTCATAGGCGACCGAGCGGGCGATGGACAAAAGTTCAAGCCGATTGGCGGAAATGGCCATAGATATCTTCCTTCTGAAACGGAATGGGGTGATTAGGTTAGGTCTGGGTCCGCATCTGGCAGGACATCATCGGTGACAAATTCCACCTGATCATCATCCAGAGCTTTCTCCAGTTGTTCGAGTTCGTCTTCGTCGGCCCCGCGACGGCGCAGGGATTCACGGATGAGATCGTCGGTCAGCACCAAGCGGGCGCTGGCGATCCACTCAAAGGGGATAAGGGCTGTATCCTCTTCGCCTTCGAGATTGATGCAAATGTTGTTATCTTCGGTGCCGGCCAGTTCGCCCGAAAAGCGCTTCCGGCCTTCGATGCCCCGATCAAGCTCCAGCTTGGCTTCCCAACCGATCCAACGGTCAAAGTCAATAAAGCGGGTCAAAGGACGATCAATACCAGGGGATGAGACTTCCAGCGCATATTCGCTTTCAATCGGGTCCTCGGCTTCTAACAGCGGACTCAAGCCGCGCGACAGTTTTTCACAATCGCCCGACGACATGCGGCCGTCTGGGCGCTCTGCCATGATCTGAAACGTCTTGCGGCGCGACCCCATCAATCGCACGCGCACAATCTCGTAGCCCAAATCCCGGGCAGCAGGCTCAATCAAAGCCAAGAGTTTGTCTTCATAGGGCGACGTTGTGCGCACGCGGGTCTCGATCTGTTGCGCCATCCCTCAAGTGAGGTTGGCAGGTTTCAGAACAAACAAAAAGCGGCCCCGGTGACCCGGAGCCGCTTTGACCGCCTCAAGCGATCAAAGTCGATCTGTTAATTCCTTATAGGCTGAGGAAGCTGTCTTGTCACCAGCTTTGGCGCAGGCTTCCTCAGCAAAGGAACAATGTGCCGTCAAAAATCAGCGCGTCGCACCCTTCTCGGCCTCAATACCGGCATCAGACTCCGGGCCACCGACGATTTTTTCCAGCTTCATCCGGAAGATCAAAAGCGAGTTCGGCGGGATCGGCCCACCGCCCTCAGCTCCATAGCCAATGGCGGGGGGAACCCAAATCGTCCATTCATCGCCCGGCCGCATCATCTGCAACGCCTCTACCCAAGCGGGGATTAAGCGGCCGACCTCAAACTCCGCCGCTTCACCCCGGGCGAACGAGCTATCAAAGACTTCGCCATTGAGAAGCTTGCCCTCATAATTCACCTGCACCATGGAATCGACAGCAGGCTTTGGACCGGTCTCAGGACCTTTCGAAATAATGGCATATTGAAGACCCGAAGCCGTGGTGATGACGCCCGGCGCGCTCTTATTCTTTTCCAGGAATTCCTTAGCTTCTTGCCCATTGGCATCTAGGGGCGCTTCGGCGGCCTTACCATCGACGCCGTCCATCAAAGACTTGTCTTGGTTGGCGCCTGCAGGCTGGCATGCCATGAGGGCGGCACAGGAAATCAGCATCAGTGACATCAGTCGCTTTTTGAACATAGGGTCAGCCTTTGTTTTTGGGGATGAAGAACGCAGTAAGCACCACTATCTCTTTGGGGCCAATCTATCAGGAATCCTCAAGGGGGATGCCATAAAGCTCAAGCCGGTGATCTACCAAACGATAGCCCAAACGGCGGGCAATTTCTTGCTGCAGACGCTCGATCTCGGGGTCGACAAATTCCAGCACGCGGCCCGTCTTCATGTCGATCAGATGGTCATGGTGATCCGCACCTGCCTCTTCATAACGAGACCGTCCATCGCGGAAATCGTGCCGCTCTAAGATGCCGCTTTCTTCAAACAGGCGCACGGTACGGTATACAGTGGCGATGGAAATGCCCTTATCGACTGCTGCGGCGCGGCGGTGCAATTCCTCCACATCGGGGTGGTCTTTTGCTTCTGACAAGGTGCGCGCAATAATCCGGCGCTGCTCGGTCATTCGCAGTCCTTTTTGCACGCAAAGGGCTTCAATGCGATCAGGCATGTTGGTTGCGTCCGTCATGGTGAAGATATGCGAGGTTTGCGCTGTTTCGTCTAGCGCTTTGACATCAATGTGCAGCAGGCAACGCACAAGAAAAGAGCTTAGCGTCCATATTTGGACCTGCATCGCGACGATAATAGCCTTTCCGCATGCCAATCGGTAGAAAGCCCTGCCGTTCGTAAAGCGCTAAAGCAGGTAAATTATCGGCGGCCACTTCCAAGAAGAGACGCGAGACGTCGGTCTTTGCTAGGTCCTGCTTTGCCGCATCCAAAAGCGCTACAGCATGGCCGGCACGCCGATGGGCTGGATCGACTGCGAGCGTCAAAATCTCGGCCTCATCACCCACGGCGCGGATTAGCAGAAAACCTGCAATTGGCTCTCCGCTGACCCACACAAAGTCGGACGCCAAATAGGTTGAAAAATCAGATTCTGACCAAGGATGATCAAAAGCGGCCCGATGGATCCTTGCAAGGGCAGACACATCCCCCATTTGCCCCCGCCGCAACATCATAGAGGATCAGCCTCCAAAGATAAGCCGCCCGGTAACTTGGCTTCATGGCCTCTGAGATAAAGCGGGGTCGGGGGATTAAGGTCGGGATCAAGATGCTGAGCTAATTGCGCTAAAACCACAGGGTCTGGCAGGTCATGTAAGACTAAGGGCCAATCTGGGCGAAGCCGCGCGAGTGTTTGCGCACCCGGCCCAGTCAAGGTCCAATCTCCACTCAGTTTCCCAAGCGCATCGTCAGCACTAAGCCGGCTGGGCTCAAGTACGCAGGCGCGCCCTTCCCAAGCCCCGACGAACAAGCTGCCAGCAACTTCAATCGCCGCCGCAGTCCGCTGGGCACTGGCGGCATGTGCCAGTACTTCCAATGTTGAAATCCCAACACACGGACGATCCAAGGCTACCGCAAGGCCTCGGGCAAAGGCGAGGCCGATCCGAAGGCCGGTGAACGCGCCGGGCCCGCGCGTTACGGCAATCCGATCAAGTGCCGATGGCGCTATCCCGGCTTCCGCTAATACCTCCTGCGCCATGGGGGCCAGCCGCTCTGCCTGACCTTTCGCCATGGGTTCAACGCGCGATAGTACGACCTCGCCCGAACGCAGGATTGCCACAGAACAGGCGTTAAGCGCTGTATCTACTGCCAGTATCAGCATCGACACCCCAACTCCGCGCTGCGGCCGGCAAATGACTTAAACAATGGTCAGAAGCGCAGCATTCGGACGACCTAAAACGGCCTTTTCGCCGTTAATGCCAATCGGACGTTGGATTAGCTTGGGGTTTTTCGCCATGGCGGCAAAGACATCTGCGTCACTGGCGTCAGCTGCAAGACCTGCGTCCGCAGCATCCTTATCCCGCATGAAGGCACGCGGGGACACGCCGCCCATCTTGCGGGCAATCTCTTTGAGTTCATCCACGCTCAAGCGTTCCGCAACCAGCATATAACGCCGAACTTCCGGTTGAACGCCAGCAGTCTCCAGAACTTCTAAACCCTTCTTGGATGAGCCGCAGCCCGGATTATGAATTAATACATAGCTCATTGCTGTAGCCCCCGAACCGATTGTGGATATTGACGGTTAAATGGCGGGGGGGCTGGCCAAAGTAAAGGGCGGCCAAAGAAAGACATGGGTGCCAATACCCATATAAGGGGCTCCCCTTTACCATGTCGCTTAAGCAGGACATGATGCGCGACGCCAGTGGATAAGGCGGGTCGCCATCATGGCGCTAAAGGATGCTCCTGTGACTGAGACAACCACCCCTTTAACCACTTCTGCCCCGCAACTCGCCGAAAAGCTCGACCGATCCAGCCTGTCTTGGGCTTGTTTTGAAGCTGGACGGAACCCCTATGTGATTTTGTGCACGATCTATATTCTCGCGCCCTATATTGCCACGACCGTGTTTTCAGACCCGGTAGTCGGGCAGGCGACGATTGCCAGTTGGCACACATTAGCCGGCATCATGGTCGCACTGACTGGGCCTTTCCTAGGAGCCATTGCCGACCGTTTTGGTAATCGCAAGCCGATTTTAGGCGCAGTGACATTTGCCATGGTGCTAGCCATTTTTAGCTTATGGTGGGCTCTGCCAGCAGGCCAAGGCGGGCTGTCGATTGTCATGATCGGCGCATTAACCACCGCACTGGGGGTCCTGTTTGCCTATAGCGAAGTCCTTCACAATGCGATGCTGCCAACCGCCTCTACGCCTGCCACTTTGCCACATGCCTCAGGTCTGGGACTGGCGTTGGGTAATCTGGCGTCAGTTGTTTTTCTGATTTTTGTGCTCTGGGGCTTGGCGTTTCCGGGTCGGGTTGATTGGAGCTTTGTACCAAGCCAACCCTTGTTCGGCTTGAACCCTGAAACATACGAGACCAGCCGCATCGTGGCACCTATGGCCGCCGTTTGGTTTGCCATCGCCGCGCTGCCTTTGTTTTTCTTTTCGCGCGACAAAGAATCCTCTGGCATCAAGCCCTCGAAAGCAGCGATCGACGGGGTAGTCGGCATGTTTAAGGCAATTGGCAGACTGTTCCGGGTCGACCGGAATGCGGGCCTCTATTTGATTGCACGTATGCTTTATGTCGATGGTAAAACAGCGATCCTGATTGTCGCCGGGGTGACAGCGGCAGGTGTTTTTGGCTGGGACTTGTTAGAGATGTCGGCCTATGGCGTGATCTTGTCGATCTTCGCGGTATTTGGTGGATTGGTCGCCGGCAGGGTTGACGCGCGGATTGGGGCCAAATGGTCCATTATTTTGGAAATCGGCGTGACCTTGATTTGCCTTTTGATCTTGACCTCACAATCGAAGACCCAAGTATTCTGGTTAGATATTGTCCCCGACACACCGGTCTGGAATGCCCCCATGTTCACCACTTTGCCGGAACTGGTCTTTGTGTGTGGGGCCATTATCATAGCCATCTCCATCACGGCGGCCTATGCCTCGTCGCGGACCCTAATGGCCCGCCTTGCCCCGAGAGGGATGGAGGGCGAGTTCTTTGGCCTTTATTCCTTGGCAGGGTCCGCAACCGTTTGGATGGGGCCGATGCTGGTGGGTTTGTTCACAAAAGCCTTCCAAAGCCAACAGATCGGCTTGGCATCAACTGGGCTTTTGTTGGTTGGTGGACTGGCTCTGATGTTTTTTGTCAAACAGCCACCTCGCCTCGAGAGCGGCACCTACTAGATTTCGGACAACCGATCGGAATTGCTTTATAGACATCCACGTGACGCATCCATTTGTTCGCCCCCTTTCCTGGCAGCCCCCGCTGCAAGCGCTGGCCTGTTTCGGGCATGAAGAAGGTTGCCTTGGATTTATCGGAGGTGGTGCCCATGCCTTGTCGCGCTGGTCCTATGTTATGTCAAAACCCGTTCGAACCCATGTGTGGCATCACAGCATGGGGGGCGACCCCTTTGCCGGACTGCAGGAGGCCTTGACTGCACCTAACATGACGCCACACCCCGATTTGGGCCCGTTTCAAGGCGGCTGGGCGGGGCTTTTGGGCTATGAGCTCGGCCATGCCTTTGAAGCGCTACCCGAAACCAGTTCAGCCACTTGGCCCGATGCGTGGCCAGACGTTTGGTTGGGGCTTTACGACACGCTGGCAGTCTTTGACGCGCAAAGCCAACAGGCTTGGGCGTTATCTTGGGGGCTCACCGAAGCAGCCCAATTAGACCACGCGCTGGCCAAGCAGCGGGCTCACAACCTTGCAAATCTGATTGAAGCCGCACAGCCCTTGAGGCCGCAGGCAGTGGAGGCCCCAACCAATTTGGCACTGAACCCTGTGCAATCGCGGGGGCTAGTGGAAAGTCAAATCGCGCGAGCCATAGACTATATTCAGGCAGGAGATATCTTTCAGGCCAATATCTCCGCACGATTTTCAGGTCAGCTGGAGCACGGCGATACGCCCTTTGACTTGTTCAGCCGCCTGATGGGCCGTCACCCTTCGCCCTTTGCTGCCTATTTAAGTTTGGGAGACAAAATTGTTGCCTCCCATTCGCCTGAGCGTTTCATATCCCGAACAGGTTCCGGCCTATTGGAGACCCGGCCGATTAAAGGAACTGCCACGCGCCACAAAGATCCGATCCAAGATGCGCGCAACGCGCAAGCACTGCTGGCCAGCCAAAAAGATAGGGCGGAGAATTTGATGATTGTCGACTTGATGCGCAACGATATTGCACGTGTCTGCGAAGCGGGCAGCGTCAAGGTGCCGCGCTTATGCGATCTGGAAAGCTTTTCAACGGTGCATCATTTGGTGTCCGAAGTTGGGGGCCAACAAAAGCCTGGGCTTGGCTTTTTTGACGCATTGCGCAGTTGTTTTCCACCCGGTTCCATAACCGGCGCTCCCAAGGTGCGCGCCATGGAGATCATCAGTGAACTGGAAGGGGAGCCACGCGGCCCTTGGTGCGGCTCGATGATCCGGGTTGGCTTTGATGGGGCGGCCGATTCCAATGTCTTGATCCGGACTGCTGCGTGCCAAAAGCAGGATGACCGCTGGCACATTGACGCGCGCGCCGGGGCTGGCATTGTGGCCGACAGCGAGCCTTCGCAAGAGTATGAGGAAATTCTGGTGAAAGCACGCGCGCTGCGTATCGCAGCACATGGCGGAGACGTACTGTGACAACTGGCTCTCTTGGCGACATGTGTTGGCACAATGGCCACTTAGTTAAAGCAGCCGAGGTGCGGATTGATCCGACCGACCGTGGTTTTACTTTGGGCGATGGATTGTTTGAAACGCTACTCTGGACAGGGCGCGAAATTCGCTTTTTTGAAAACCACATGGCCCGATTGGGCCATGGCGCGAGCCAGTTAGGCTTAACGATTCCCTTTTCCATAACTGAATTGGAAAACGGTCTTTTGGCGCTGGCGCAAACAAGTGGCCTTATGCGCGCCGCCTTGCGACTGATGGTGACACGCGGTGTGGGACCTCGTGGATTGAAGCTTCCAGACACGCCTCTGCCAAATGTTTTGGCGACGATTGCGACAGTTCCGACCGAATTTCCTGCGATTGGCGTGCGACTTGTCGACATTTATCGCGCGTCGGGTGCCCCCTCAGCGCGCTTCAAAACACTATCCTATGTCGACAATATTGTCGCTTTGAGCCTAGCTCAAAGCATGGGGGCCGATGATGGCCTGATGCGTGGACCCGATGGGTCAGTCGCGTGTGGCACGAGCGCGAATGTCCTGATCCAACAAAATGGTAAGTGGTATACGCCACCGCTCGAAGATGGTGCGCTGCCCGGGATCGTGCGGGGCCGTTTGATTCGTGCAGGCCTAGTTACCGAGAGCCGGATCCATGTCGCTGATCTTGAGATGTGCCAGGCCGCGTGTCTAACAAATTCGCTTGTTGGGGTTCGCCCGATCCATTCCTTAAACGGACGAGTTCTTAAGGCAGAGCTTGGACTTTATAGGGGACTTATTGCGGCGCTAACCTAACTTCTGGCCCGGAACGATATGTGTCAATCATTAAGCACATCGGCTGGATATAGCCAGACGAGCTAGAACATGCGTACCCAGAAGCCCTAATGCCTTGTCTTAACAGCCGGGCGTTGAAACCCCAGTCAGGCATAGCTTTTCCGATTTGCGAGGCCTGAAATAGAAGCGCTCACGCAATGTCGTTTTATTGGGCGAAAAAGATGTGCCAAGGGACGTGTATTGGAGAGTGACCTCGCCAACAACGACACCGCCATTTGTGGCAAACAAGCCCGTGTCGACAGTAACTGTATTGTCAACCTTTAATTCGTGGCTGTTATTAACGTTTGAACAACTACCAGTACCATCGATCTCTTGACTCCACTCCACCTTTGGTATGCCGGATTTAAGTGCGACGGAGGCAACAACCAATGAAGGCGTGGTTGCTGTGTAGGGGGCGAACACACCTCGGGTCACAGCTGCAATTTGGGCAAGGTCTGCGCATGACACGCGGTCAGTCTGGGCTGCCAAGTCGCCCAAAGTCGAGGCAGCAAGTGTTACCTTCCGATCCACACTGACCACTTGGCTGACTTCAGACGCACCAAACAACATCAGAAGCATTAAGGGCGCAATTAGCGCAAATTCAACCGCCGACACACCGCGCTGCGCTGCACGCTTATTAGCCGTACCATAGAGGCCATTCAGGCGGGTTTGAAGCGAAGTTCGAACAGACATTACAAGCAACCTTAGTTAAACGGTTCATTACGGAAGGCCGATGTTGCGGAAATAATGCGGTTATAGTTACCAAGCGTCCCACCACTATCGGAGAAATTCCGCAGGGCATTGGAAATTCCAGGCGTGATTAACGGCCAAACATAGTATCCACGGACCACAACAATCCCATTTGCAGCGGTTGATTCATACGGCTCGTCCGCGGCTGATCCCGGGGTAAGTGTCCCGTCTTCCCAAGGAGTCGGAAGTGTTCCAGAAACAGGCTGGTTCTGGACTTGAACAAACAAGCGCGTGCTGCAATTTCCCAAGCCCATCATTCGAGCACAAACATTGGCCTTAAATTGCGCCTTCGTTATCGGGGCAGCCAGCGATTGTGCCTGACCTGTCCGAATTTTACGTGCTTCTTCCGAAATGGCCGCTTCAAGCGTTGTTTGCACGAAAAAGATTATCATGGTTTCAAAAATGCCGAACAACATAAAGAAGAACGGCGTAGCGATCATCGCAAATTCAACAGCAGCAGCACCACGCTTGCCCTGCTTCGTACGACGTTTGCGTAAACGCTTAACCATAATCGAGTGCAATACAGACATAGTCGACTCCCTAACCGCGACCATTTTAAGCACGGAAGGCCTTTAAGCCGCCTTAAACGAGCATTCAAAATTTTAGCTATTAACGACGATTGACGCCCTATCGGCGTCCACCAGACCCCGCAGCAAAGGCTGATCGCGCAGCGATGGCAGTAATAGCCGGCGTATTGCCGGCGCTGGTCCCTTCGGCATGAACATTAGGAATGCAGCGGTCTTGGCAAATGGCGGTAGAAACTTCTTTGCCACGCTGGATGGTAATCATGTCACGCACCTTGGTCGGGCGAATTTGAATCGTGCCGGAGAATACAGTGTTTCCCGCTGCATCTACTGCCAAGATCTCTGTGGTGCCTACTGATTTTCCAACCACGAAGAGAACATTTGAATCATGGACAATTACATCCGCTATGCTGGCATTGCCGACCACAACGCCAGTGACCGGGCGCTGAAAACGGAGGGGTTGAGTTTGGTCGACTTCCAATTGGAGGGATTGTGCACCAGCGGAGCCCGCTGCCAAAACAGCAAAGGCGCAGGCGATCGAGGCCAATGGTTTGACTAGATTGGTCATGACAAAACTCCCTGTTGGTTCTTTCAATACCGCCGACCCGTAAACTAGCCATTAACGAGTGAAGCCCGCAGACGCTGTGTCGGAAGTTTCGCCCAAGCTTCGGCAAAATAAGGTCTCGCTTGTGTGCGGACTGTGCTTATATATAAAGTGTGGGATCAGTTGATCGCCTGAGGACAGGTTGGGTGATTACAGAAAAAGCAAGGGGCTAGTCTTGTTGTTTCCGTTTCATACTCTGCCTGGATCGGTAACTCGTTAGTCTAGAATTCGCATCTAATTCTATCAGCTCGCCTGTGAACAATCCCCATCCCATTGCCATTGAACAGGTTTTTGGCGTTTTGAAGTATTCCGATTTGCAAGGTTTTGCTGTGTTTGGCAGATTTCCCTGCGATTTGGGTGCGCGGCTGCGCGAGGGGGGCAGCGCTTGGGCTGCAGTGCTGATTCAGTGTGCTGGCCTGTTCCATGGAGCTGATGATGCGTCCCAAGCCGCCTGTCCGTGATGTGCCCGATGACCTGTTCCGCCAGCGCCTGACTTCGATCATTGATGCACGTCATCGGCTGGTATTGCTGGCTGCCCGGATCGACTGGGCAGCACTGGAGACCCGGTTTGCCGGGCGTTTCGTGTCCGAGCGT
>JBEAVQ010000053.1:0-19645 GCA_041160865.1 Pseudomonadota bacterium
ATGCGTCTTCACACCCCCGCGCTCGGCGGTAGGCTAATGGGAGAAAAAGTTGGAGGCACGGGTGAATCTCTCTAAGAAGGAATTCCCAGTTCCGGCCAAGCTCAAAGAGCACGGTCCGGCACGCATCATTGCCATGTGCAATCAAAAAGGTGGCGTAGGAAAAACTACGACCGCCGTTAATTTGGCTGCCGCTCTTGCTGCGTCTGGCCAAAAAGTATGGCCCGCGCTTTAAGCCAAATAAGCTATTGAAAGACATGGCGAAAAGTGGCGAAACCTTCTATGGCCGCTTCAGTGGCGAGGCAGCGAAGAAGGCAGCTTAAGAGCCTTTCACTTTTTTATTTCAAGAAGGGCCACCCCACAGGTGGCCCTTTTTTTGTTCTGCGAATGACACAGTTTGTAACACACGCCAGCGTGGTTCGCTCAATTACTGAAATCAACGCACACAGAGACGTGACAGGCACACGGCTCCGGCTTATGTCAGTCTTACGATGGCGAGCAAAGAAACCCCTCAAGACGTTTTCAAACGTGTGATCACCCATACGGCACGCGCCCTGTCGCGGACCGAGGAGGTGGAGGTGAGCTTCTCTGCCGATGGGCCGAGCGTATCGGGCAATCGCATTGGCTTGCCCCATCCGGCGCGTGCCTTGGGCGAGCAAGAAGTCTCGCGGTTGCGGGGCCATGCTGATGCGGCTGCCCTACGCCTCGCCCACCATGATTTAGCCGCCCATAATGCCGCCATGCCAGAAGGCCCGCGCGCCCGGGCGCTCTATGAAGTGGCTGAGAAAGCCCGCATTGAGGCGATTGGCGCTTTGGCCATGCCGGGTGTCGCTCAAAACCTTACGGCGGCTTTGATCGAGACTTGCGAGAAAAAGGGCTATGCCCGCATGATGGATCGCCAGACGGCCCCCTTGGCTGATGCATTGGGCCTGTTGCTGCGCGAACGCCTAACGGGGCTCGCCCCACCTGAATCTGGGCGCGGCATTGCCGATCTTTGGCGCGATGAAGTGCAAGCGAAGGCAGGCGAGACAATTGACCGCCTGATTGAGCGCCTGTCAGACCAAAAGGCCTTTGCCGAAGTCAGCCGCGATCTTATCCGCGACCTAGATCTGGGCGATGAATTGGGCGCAGAGCCTGATCCATCGGATGATGATGGCGAAGAGCCTGATGGTGCCGACCAACCCCCGCCCGATCCTAGCCAAAATGAGGATCAGCAGGAAGAAGGCGGCGAGCAGCAAGAAGATACCCAGCGCGGTGAGTCTCAAGGCAGCGAGCAGGAAGATGTGCAAGTGCGCGTCGAGGCTGATGATAGCGACTCGCCCGATGATGATGACAGCGAAGTCGATGAAGGCACGACACCGGTTCGACCAAACTTTAAGCCCGGCGACGGCGATGGCTTTGTTTACAAAGTCTATACCAAAAGCTTTGATGAAACGGTTGGCGCCGAGGAATTGTGCGACGGGGAAGAATTGGCCCGTCTACGCAGCTATCTCGACGCCCAGCTGACCCAATTGCAAGGCGTCGTAGGCCGTCTCGCCAATCGCCTGCAGCGCCGCCTGATGGCGCAGCAAAACCGTAGCTGGCAATTTGATTTAGAAGAAGGCGTGCTGGATGTGGCCCGTCTGTCCCGCGTAGTGACAGAGCCTTTGGCCCCCCTCACCTTCAAGATGGAAGATGACACCAATTTCCGCGACACGGTAGTGACGCTACTCTTGGATAATTCGGGCTCCATGCGCGGCAGACCAATTATGATTGCCGCCATCTGCGCCGATATTCTGGCCCGCACACTCGAGCGCTGTGGCGTAAAAACCGAAATTTTGGGCTTTACCACCAAGGCTTGGAAAGGCGGGCAATCGCGCGATAGCTGGATGAAAGCGGGCAAGCCTGCCAATCCCGGTCGCCTGAATGATCTGCGTCACATCATCTACAAAAGTGCGGACGCACCCTGGCGTCGGGCGCGGCGCAATTTGGGCCTGATGATGCGCGAAGGCCTTCTAAAAGAAAATATCGACGGAGAAGCCTTAGAATGGGCGCATGATCGCTTGCTCGCTAGGCCCGAACAGCGCCGCATCCTGATGGTGATCTCTGATGGCGCGCCAGTCGACGACAGCACATTATCTGTAAATTCGGGTGCTTACCTCGAACGGCATTTGCGCGACACGATTGCCAAGATTCAAGATTATAGCCCAGTTGAACTTATCGCTATCGGCATTGGTCACGACGTGACCCGCTATTATCGTCGCGCCGTAACGATTGTGGATGCTGAGCAATTGGGCGGAGCGATCGTCGATAAGCTCGCAGAATTGTTCGAAGAAGAGCCAAAGGCCGCAAAAATGGCACGCGGCAAATCTGGACCAGCAAAAGCTAGCCCAGCGCCAGCGGCAAGCAGCCGCATGGGGTCCCGGCCCGTGCGGTGACACGAGCCTTTTGTACTAACCCTAATTCCGATAGGCAGGCCGCGCAATGCCATCTGTACTGGGCTTATAGCGGGCGGCGAGTTCGGTCGAACGGCTAGTCATGGGTTGGGATTGCCCGGCGATAAAGATTGCCGTGGGATAGCTTTGGCCCTCTAACGGATCGCCTGACCAGATGACCACATCAGCGGCTTTGCCCGCTTCAATCGAGCCAATCTCTTTATCCACGCCCCAAATCTTGGCCGGGTTCAAAGTGATGGCGGCTAGTGCTGCTTGATAGGGCAAGCCATGAGCCACCGCGGTGCCCGCATTCATGCGGCTTTGCCGCAGATTATTATAATCACGGCTGCCCATGATCGAGACCTGAACGCCTGCTTGAAAGAGAATTTGGGCGTTGCGCAAATGGGTACCTAAGGTCTCAAAGCTAGCAGGCAAGGACGGGCACTTTTGCCGCCGCCAATTCAGACGCAACGCGCCAGCCTTCCTCAGCCCCCTCTAAGACGATGGACAGGTTTTCTTCCTTCGCAAGTTTCAGGACTTGGCGAATATCATTCGCGCTCGACACCCGGATTAATAAAGGCGACTTGCCCTGTACCACAGGCACCAAGGCTTCCAAGTCCAGGCGGCTGACCATCAAGTCACGCCCTTCACCCTTGTCATACAAAACGCGATTGGCGGCAAAGTGGCGGACGTCGGCCAAGACGCGCTTGAGAATGATCAAAGACGCCCCGCGTGAGCCACCTGCAGCAGCCGCAGCCGACTCGCCAAATTCCAACACCATGCCGGCATTGGTTTTGAAGATCAGATCCGGCGTATTGGCCAACAGATTGATGCCAATGCTTTGGCCTGCGAACAATGTTGGATCGTCTTGCTCATGCCCGCCAGCGGTATCAAAGGCACTATCGTCATGGGCATGGGCACCATTGCCAGAACGACCCGCGACGGGGGTTAGGAAGGCGCGCGTCAAGCCATTTAGGCGCGCCAAGCCAATCGTTGGGGCATCGGGATTAACCCCTGCGGCTGGATTAAAGGCTGCCCCAATTTGGCCGCCTGCCCCGTCGTCGCGCGTTGAGGGTACTTGCTCGATCTCGGAAATGCCAAGACTTGTGGTGGCGGCCACCAAACCGGGCGTGACGACCGCGCCTTTGGCGTCAATGATTTGTGCGCCCTTGGGAATGGCAACGGCAGAGCCAACGGCAACAATTTTGCCATTATCCATCACAAGCGTTGCCGACGAAAGCGTGCCCGAAGGGCCTACGGTCTCAATCTTGGCATTGATGATGGCTATGGGCTCAGCGAGGGCGAGTGCGGGGGCTGAAGCGGCAAAAGCGAGAGCAAGAGCAACAGGTTTCATTATTTTTGCTCCAAGCTGGGGCGACCAAGATCAAAGTCGGACCGGGCGTGGGTGGCCGGGTCATTACGGTCATAGGCGATGCCGCCGTCAACATAGACTGTTTGGGCAAGTGCATAGGACGAAAACGGATTACGATCCCATAGGACAATATCGGCCATTTTGCCAATTTCCAAAGAACCAGTCTTTGCCCCAATGCCCATAGCGCGAGCCGGGTTTGCGGTGATCCATTTAATGGCGTCCAAGCGGGACACGGGAATACCTGCGCGGGCTGCTGCCCCCATAGCCAAGGCGGCTTCTTGATTGAGATGTTGAGTCATGGTCGCATCATCAGAGTGGATGATGGTGCAAGCGCCATGGGCCTGCAGGATACCTGCATTTTCAGCGATCCCGTCGAGGGCTTCCATTTTAAAGCCCTGCCAGTCCGCCCAAGTCGCTGCGCAAATGTCAGCCTCTCTCAAAACTGGTGCGAGCTTATACGCCTCTGACGAATGGTGGAATGCCGTGATCTTATAACCAAACTCTTTAGCCATATCGATCATAAGAGCCATTTCATCGGCGCGATAACAATGGTTTTGAATGAGGATATCGCCGTTAAGCGCGCCCGACAGCGTTTCTAGCTTCAAGTCGCGCTTAGGTGGGTCACCTGCTGCTTCACCTGCCGCGACTTTTGCCCGATAGTCGTTCCACTTACGATTATAGTCCGCTGCATCTATCCAAGCTCGCCGCGCAACTGCAATATTGCCCATGCGGGTCGAAGGTGAACGTGAACGCGAACCGTAAACACGCTTTGGGTTCTCACCACATGCCATTTTTAGGCCGTGTGGCGCACCGGGAAACTTCATGCCTTGCTGTGTGATAGCTGGCACATTCTTGAGCGTCACCGAGCGACCGCCAAACAAATTGGCCGAGCCTGGCAGGATCATCAAACTGGTAATGCCGCCCTCGCGAGCCCGGTTAAAGCCTGGGTCCTGTGGCCAGATCGAATGTTCAGCCCAGACTTCAGCTGTGTTAGGATCGGTGGCTTCATTCCCGTCGGAATTAGCTTGCACGCCGGGACTTGGGTAGACGCCCAAATGCGAGTGAATATCGATAATGCCGGGGGTAACAAACTTGCCCCGCCCGTCAACGCGCTTTGCCCCGTCAGGGATCGCGACATCTTTACCAACTGCGACAATCTTGCCTTCGGAGAACAAGATGGTACCATTCTCAATTTCTTGGCCAGCAGCTGTCAGGATTGTCGCCCCAACAATCGCCGTCGCTACACCGGGTAACGGCTTGTAAGAGGAGGGGAATGGATCGAGTGCACCATGGCTATCCATGCCCTTTGCCAAGGGTTTAGGCGTGGCCTTTGGCTTAGCCGCAGGCTCTGCGCCTGAAGGCTTTGCATTTTGCGCGGCAGAAGTTGTCGCGCACCCAGCTACCAAGGTAACAGATAGAGCCAAAGCGACGGCTGAAGCGGATAGGATTGAATGACGCAGAGACAAGGCAATTGCTTTCTGGCTGACGATGTACCTGGTGGCAGGCAACACGAAATTGTGACCTCGCACAAGTGCGATCCGCGCACTTTCGCAGTCTGTTCGTAGTCTGTTCGCAGTCTGATTGTGCCCCTATCTGCGTGGCGACCTTGACCTTCGTCCACGGCGCAGACACTTGCCACGCATGAGCCGAGATATTGTCATACAACTCAAAGATATTGCGCTGAAGCGCGGAGGTGCGCCTGTGTTCTCAGGGGTCGACCTCAGCTTGCGTCGTGGCGAGCGGGCAGCATTGGTTGGAGCCAATGGAGCTGGGAAATCTACCCTGATGTCAGTTCTGTCAGGCCAACTTGAATATGATTCCGGCGAGCGTGTGGTTTCAAACGGAACCCATGCTGCAACCCAGACCCAGGAGCCGGACTTTAGCGGGGCTACAAGTCTATTGGAATGGGCCGCCATAGACGTGCCCCATGACCGGGATGAGGCCGCACGCTTGGCCGCTGCTGGAGCCGAACTGCACAGCTTTGGTCTATCCCCCGATCGCCCCGTGACTGGGATGTCGGGAGGCGAAGCGCGCCGTGCATCCCTGGCCCGCGCCTTGGCAGCCGACCCCGACCTTTTGATGTTGGATGAGCCTACCAATCACCTCGACATTTCAGCCATTGAAGAACTTGAACGCCGATTGAAGCAATTCTCGGGGGCGGTGCTGGTGGTCAGTCACGACCGTGCTTTTCTGTCTGCCATTTCTACGTCTTGTCTGTGGTTGCGTGATGGTGTCGTACGACGCCTCAATGCACCATTTTCTAAGTTTGAGTCTTGGGCGTCGAGCATCGAAGAGCAAGACCGCAAAGCACTGGAAAAGCTAGATAAAACTCTCGAGGATGAAGCCCGTTGGCTGGCACGGGGCGTGACTGCCAGACGAACCCGCAATGAAGGCCGCTTACGCCGTTTGATGGACATGCGCGAAGCCCGCAAGGGCCAAGCAGCCTTAGTCCGCAAAGACACAGCTTCCCTGCAGGCTGACACCGGCGGTACATCGGGTAAATTGGTTTTTGAAGCTAAGGGCGTGTCAAAAGGCTTCGACGGACGCGGCGAAATTATCAAAAACTTGGATCTACGCGTCGTGCGCGGCGACCGCTTGGGTATTGTCGGGCCAAATGGCGTGGGTAAGTCTACCCTAATCAAAATGCTGGTTGGCAACTTAGAGCCCGATACCGGGACAACCCGTATGGGTAAGAATCTAACGATCGCCTATCTCGACCAATCGCGCGCTGCCCTCGACCCCAAAGCAACTTTGTGGGACACTTTTGCCCCGGCTGGCGGAGATCAAATCATGGTGCGCGAACGTCCCAAACATGTCGCCGCCTATGCGAAGGACTTTTTGTTCGACAGCCGCCATTTGCGACAGCCAGTAGGATCCTTCAGCGGTGGAGAACGCAACCGGGTGCTCTTAGCCTTAGCACTGGCAAAGCCATCAAACGTGCTTGTGTTGGACGAACCGACCAATGACCTAGATATGGAGACCTTGGACGTTTTAGAAGATATGCTTGCCGAGTATGACGGCACGGTCCTATTGGTCAGCCATGACCGCGCTTTCCTCGACGGCGTGGTGACTGCCACGCTCGCACCTCGTGGCGACGGTACCTGGATTGAAACGCCGGGCGGCTGGACCGATCTTGTTCGGCAGGGCATCCCTATTCTGGGCAATCAGCAGGCATCCAAGCCCAAGCCAAGCGCTGCTAGCATTTCAGAACCTGTGGCCAGGGCTGCTGCCAAAAAGCTCTCCTACAAAGACGAGCGGCGATTGAGTGAGTTGGAGGGCTTGATCCCGAAACTAGAAACTCAAATCGCTACGTTGGAAGAAGCACTAAACGATCCTAATCTTTACAGCCGTGATCCGTCTCGGTTTGAAAAGACATCAACACAGGCGGTGCAAGCCCGGGCACAATTACAATCCCATGAAGATGAATGGCTTGCTCTGCTCGAACTTAAAGAATCCTTGTCTGCGAACGGCTAAACCTGCGATTTGAATTCAAACTTAATTTTACCTTAACCGACGCACGGCACCGATACTCTTCTATTAGGAGAGAATGTATGCGTGCGCGTGATTTCGCCTTCTGGCTAGCCTTTGCCCTAGCTGGTCCCAGTTTCGCCGAGAATGCTGCCTATTCAAAGTTTCCGGCGGCCACTGCTGATACATGCGCGACTGCTTGTACAAGCGACAGAATGTGCGCCTCTTGGTCTTTTGGCGGCACGGCATCGACCGTTGAAACAAGCAGCCGTCGCAAGAAAGACATGGCGCCGCCAACCCGCACATGCGCACTTTCAAAGTCTTTAACCCCAGTGCGGCAATCAGGCTTTGAATCAGGGCTTCCCCGCAGATCGGGTAGTTTGACACCAACTGGTCGATATGCAGATGGCCCAGCTAATTATGAAGTCCGCCCTGCACCCTGGTTAGATCCAACCGCACGCATGCCCCAACCAGCCTCGTCCTATAGTCAGGGTGCGCCAATTGCCGCATCTCGACCGATGCCGCTTGAGCCGACGTCTAGTCCGTCTGCTGGGCGGGTAGATTTTCTGCCAACGCAGCCCAATGCTGCACCACCGACACCAACCGTCTTGAGCACGGAACGTTCAGGTGCACGCGGAATCCCGCGCGCCTCGCCGTCAGAGGTGCCACCTGCACCTGTGCCGCAGTCTAGCTTTGAGACCCCCAATCCTGTCGCCGCGGCACCTATAGCCCGACCGCCTGCCCAAACATCTATGGCCATATCGCAACCAGTGCTTAGCCAGGCCACGCCGCAACAAGCGACAGATTTGTCGAAATTTAGGGGCGCTGATGGCATGGTCGATGCCGCAGCAATGCGCCGCTCTCAAATCAATTCCGCCCGCGCAACCGGCCAACCAGCTTATGCAGTCCAGCGTGAATGGGAAGCGGTGGAGGAAGAGCGTCAACGTGCTGCTGCCAATGGTGAAGTGCGGGCAGATCCACTGGCGGGGACTGTGCCCGTTCCAAAAGCACCCCAACCAAAGTCAGCGAGATCCAGCACAAGCTATAATCCTGGAGAATCCGATCCAATTTCCGATGAAGATCAAGCGGCCCCTGAGGTCCAGAAACCTTCAAATAAATCCAAGGGCGCACGAGGTATGCCCCGTGCGGAGCAGTCCAATGGGGTCCGTCAGAGTGCGGTGAATGAAGCCACCAGAAAGCGCGGGCGTAAACCATCCTACATCGACCGGGAGCCTCGCTTAAGCGGTGGTCCTATAGGGTAACCTCAGACATTTTGATGAATTCCAACCATCAAATATTTACGCTTTTCCTGTAGGATCGGTGTAGGAATGGGAAACCGAAATGCAAGTTGGCGAAAGATACGCTAAGCTACTGGAAGTTGCGGGTGAGAGCTCCAGCGATAAACGTCGCACGCTGCTCAATGAAGTTACAGACTTATTCTTTGACTCCCAAGAAAACCAAAGTCCTGTAGAAACGAAACTTTTTGGCGACTTGCTTTCTAAGGTCGCCTACGAACTCGATACTGAAGTCCGCAAAGAGCTGGCCCAGCGTTTCTCTGGTGGTGAAGCACCACGTACACTCGCCGTCATGATGGCGAGCGATGAGGAGATCGGCATAGCCGGTCCAATTCTGCGTCGTTCAACATCACTAACCCAAGATGATCTGATACGGGTTGTAGAAACCCGCGGTAACGCGCACCAAATGATCGTGACGCAACGTCCTGACGTGGGCGAGCAGTTGTCAGAAGCACTGGTCTCTCACGGTGATGATTTGGTGGTTGCCTCTTTGGTTAGCAACCAAACTGCCAAGATTTCTGACGAGACTTTCGACAGGATTGTTGATCGCGCGGCCAATAACCCTGATCTGCACCGTCCAATTGCCCAACGCAAAGTTATCTCGCCAGAGCATTTGAACCGTCTTTACACTATTGTGGAAGGCCCAATGCGGCGCGAAATTCTTGAACGTAATTCAGAATTCACTGAGGAAGAAGTTGAGCGCGCAATGCGTCGCGCCCAAACGCGGGTCGCGATTGTCAACGGCACGCTACCTGCTGACTTTGAAGCGGTTCAAAAGGAATTCTCAAAGGAAAAAACAACAAACGCTGTCAACCGAACCATGTTGCCCACCATGTGGCGCAATGGGCAATCCACAAAGTTCATGATTGCCTTTGGCGATTTCACCGGCCTCGATTATTTCCAAACCGCGCTTTTGTTTGAGAAAAGAGATATCGACACCATGGCAATGGTGTGCCGGGCCGCAAACTTTGAACGCGCCTTGTTTGTAACAATTGCGGTTTTGGTTCTGGGCAATGACGGCATGGGTCAAGCTCAAATTCTCGGCAACATGTATAATGATGTGCCGCCAGAAGCCGCGCAACGCGCCTTGCGCTTCTTGCGTTTGCGGGCAAATGTGTCCGCCCAAGCTGCCTAGATCATCCGCTCACGAACGTTGGTAAATCGGATTTTCGGGAATTTCTCAGCAACATAGCCGATCTCCCAGGCATTCTTGGCCAGGAAGACTTCTGCGCCATCCAAATCTGTGCCCATACCAGCGCGATTACGGTCGGCAAACTGCTCAAGGTCTGCCGCACTGTCGGCGGCAATCCAGCGTACCCCGTTAAAAGCACAAGCCTCGAACACGACTTGCAGCCCATATTCCGCGGCTAGACGCTCGACCAACACATCAAATTGCAAGGGCCCGACGGCTCCTACAATCAGGTCTGAGCCAAAATGGGGTCGGAAAAGTTGGGTAACGCCTTCTTCTGCTAAGGACTCAAGGGCCTTTTTTAAATGCTTGGCCTTCAAGGGGTCTTTGACCGAAGCGCGGCGCAAGATTTCCGGAGCAAAATTTGGAATGCCGGCAAACTTCACTTGCCCGGTTTCAGATAGGCTATCGCCCACGCGCAACACGCCATGGTTTGGCACACCGATCACATCGCCTGCCCAAGCTTCATCGGTGATCTCGCGATCTTGTCCAACGAACATGAGCGGTGCATGCACACCAATCTGCTTCCCCGATCCCGTCTTTAAACGCATGCCGCGCTGAAACTTGCCCGATGCCAGCCGCACCATCGCAACACGGTCGCGGTGCGCTGGATCCATATTAGCTTGAATCTTAAAGACAAAGCCCGTCACTTCATCCCGGTCCGCTTGGACTTGTGTTTCGACTCCTTTGTCCATGGCTTTTTGGTCGCGCGGCGACGGCGCATAATCTCGCAGACCATCAAGCAGTTCGCGCACGCCGAATTGGCGCAGAGCCGATCCGAAGAAGACTGGTGTCATGTGGCCTTCGCGGTACGATTCAAGGTCAAATGCTGGATAGCCGCCTTGAACCAACTCTGCGGACCCACGCAGTTCATCCATCTCGGCTTGGCTCAAGACTTCAGCAATTGCATTCGATGCCAAGTCGATCTCGTCGTGCACCAAAGGCCCAGTGTCGCCAACTTGTGGACGACGGAACACAGTAAACCGATCGTTGCGCAGATCTACCATACCGCGGAACCGATTGCCCGAACCTTGCGGCCAGAAGATGGGGGCGGGATCAAGAGCTAACTTTGACGCCACTTCATCCAATAACTCCATCGGATCTTGGGCTTCGCGGTCCATCTTATTGATGAACGTCAGGATGGGAATATCGCGCAGACGACAAACTTCAAACAATTTCAAAGTCTGCGGCTCAATCCCTTTCGCGGCATCGAGCACCATCACCGCAGAATCCGCTGCCGTCAGCGTGCGATAGGTATCTTCAGAGAAGTCCTCATGGCCTGGAGTATCTAAGAGGTTGATGATGCAATCATCATGCTCAAACGTCATCACTGAGGCTGAAACAGATATACCGCGTTCGCGCTCAATCTTCATCCAGTCTGAACGCGTCCGACGCTGTTCGCCGCGCGCGCGCACAGCACCAGCTGCACGGATCGCCCCCCCCATTAGCAACAAATTTTCAGTAAGCGTGGTCTTGCCGGCGTCAGGGTGGGAAATGATGGCAAAAGTGCGACGGCGCTTAACTTCGCGCGCGAGTTCGGCTGACATGATCGAGGCCTGACTAAGACGAATGGTCAAATTGGGAAACGGCCTGAGAGTTCAAGCCATTGAATTCCTCGTTTAGCTGAGGCCTCACCACAATTAAAGGCTTTAGAGCAATGCCTGTCCGATCTTCACCTTAAGCTGCGACGGATTGCCAAACAGAGGTATTGATGATGCCAGAGGTCAATCGTCCAGCATCTTGCTGGGCTTTAAGACTGCCCAATGTAGTCAACGAAACAGTTGCCAACCGGAAACCGACCTCCTGGGGTCGCTTACATTTTGGGGGCGCGATAAACAGGATCGCGTTGGCAGTGCTGCGGCTTGCAATCAACCAAGCTAACGCAGCGGCCTTTTGCGAAGACTCTGCTGCTAGGTTCGGCTTTTCCATAATAGCTGTCTGAACAGCCAAGATAGAGTCGTTCAGCGTGTAGCGCGCGACTGCGGAGGAAGGGATGCCAGCGTTGATCGCAAAGTCAGCGTTGCCAGTTATAGTCAAAACGCGGTCATTGAACAGGAACAGCATACAAATCTCTCCAAGCGAGAATTCCATCATAACGAGTTTGTGTTAATAATCATTCCACACGCTCGACGAGAAAACTTCTGCCTAACTTGTCTTCTATCTCAACAATCCAAACATCTTGATCCTGAGATGCACGTTTAGACAAATAAGCATCGATAGAGGGCTCATCGGGCCCTGCCGTTTTACCAGTCAAATCAAGATACAGGCGTTCTCCTGCTCCATCGCGAGCTGGAACCAATAGACGCGCGGTGCCATTTAAAAGCGCCACCTTAACCAAGACAGCACCTGCGGTATCGTCGCCTCGCCGCACAACAAAGCCCGCCGCGCCTTGGGTTTGCGCTGTGCGCAACAAGGCTTGAACCCAGATATCACTGCGAAGTTCGCTGTTGCTCATAGCTTTTATTGCGCCGTGCTTAATCGAAGTGAAAGAGAGGCTGCTGCAGATTAATTGCATGATTTTGTTTTATCGAACCCTTTTTTGTCTAGCGGTGATAATGCCAGTCGCAAGTCACGCCCAAGTGAATGGACTGGAACGCAGCTACGCCGAACGGATGGCAATGCGCGCCATTGATGAGCGCTGCCAACTTTTAGAGAGTGGGCCACGTCGCGCATTAGCCGGCTTTACGGCGCAAGCGCGCGGCGCTGCCCTGCGCTCTGGGTCCAACACCCACCGGCTCGACATCATTGCCGGACAGGCCAAAACAGCCGCTGCAGCAAAACCTTGCCGTGATCCTGCTGTTCGGAGCGAAGCCCAGCGCATCATCGCGGCGCATAGGGGCTGGCGCGCTCAATTGACGGCGACCTATCCTGGGCTTGCGCGCAGCTGGAAGGTCGACCGCGGTGGCAAAGACATCTGGCGGGCCTTGCAAGACACGGGCAATGCGACGCGGGCTGGCCTGATTGCCAACGGGAATGGCTTAAGCTTTGCCGTGGAGACACTCGATGTTGAGGCATCTGGTGCCCGGCTGTTCCTACGAGACCTATCGAAGCTTGGTCCGCCCCAGCCGAGCCGAGCCCTAGCGCCCCCATTGCGCAATGGCACGACGATTCACGTCGCCGCCTCCCGACAGCCTGCAGCGACGCGTGCGCGGGTTGAGTCTAAGCCAAGAGCTGGGACTTTGTTTGTCTTTTCAGATGCCACAACGCGGGCCGTTCTGAATGCTGATCCACGCGACACCTTTGAGATTGAGATCACCAGCCGTTCTGGCACTGTGACCCGCCTCTTGGTCGAGGTTGGTGACCTAGTCGCGGCATTTACTTTTGCCGCTGAGTTTTAAGCTTCTGGTTGCCCCAGATTTGCCAAGGGCAGTCCAACCTTTGCGATAGTACCAATCCCAAGCGTGCTTTCCAGCCAGAAGCGTCCACCTTGCAGCTCGGTCAACCGCTTTACGACCGCCAAGCCAAGACCAGAGCTGCGCACCACCCGACTATTGGCCCGGCCTTGATTATCGCCCTGCGCCCAAGGCTGGCCAATCCGCGCAAGGTCCGCCGGACTGATCCCAGCCCCGTCGTCAGCGATTTCCAAAATGGCTTGGTTAGTCGATTGATCAAGACGAATACGAAGCGTTATCGTACCATCTTTTGGCGTGAATTTGATCGCGTTGGACAGCAAATTAAATGCAATTTGACGCATCGCGCGTGCATCGCCACGTACCGTCACAGGTAGCCCTACTTCATGGCGGATCTGCACGCCAGCCGAGCGGGCCGCCCCACTCGACAAAGCAGTCGCCTCAAACAAAAATTGGTCAAGGCGGATATCTTCCAAATGAACTTCATAGCGGCCGGCCTCGATTTTTGAGATGTCGAGCAGGTCTGAGACCAAGTCGAGCAAATGGCTGCCGCTGGTATGGATCAGACCAGGATAATCCTCATAACCCTTGGGAAGAGGGCCAAAAACGCCTTCACGCATCGTATCCGCAAAACCGAGTATTGCATTGAGAGGTGTACGAATTTCATGGCTCATCTCGGCCATAAATCTCGCCCGGTCTTGTGTTTCCGCTTGCGCAATACGGGTTTCGGCCTGAGCAGCATCACGGCTGTCTAACGCTTGTTTGGCCAGATCGCGTGAAGTCTGACGCACCTTCTGAATCACCCCGCCGACTCGAGCACAAATAGCCAATGCAAGGGCAGAAGTCGTCCATATCACCAAGAACTTTGGGATCAAGGGCACCCAAGAACTTGAAGCAAAGTTGGGGCCAGCAGGTAAGAGTGGAGTTAGAACCAGCAATGTCGCCATCACACACAGGCTGGCTGAAATGCCAGTGACAAGCGTGACGCCGGCGGCCCCTGCTGCTAGCAGCGGCCAAATAGCAGCGGCAAAAGCAAAGTCCGTTGTACCGCTCTCAAGGCTACCCAAGCCCAAAGCTGCTCCGGCCCATAGGATGGGGATGATCACCGCTTGGCGTGCTTGATTTGTGTAAGAAGTGATCAAGAATGCAGCCATGGTGCAGAAAAACATGCAAGACAGGCCAAATACTAAACGCGGCTCCGCTAGCCAAATGGCATAAGCCATTGTAAGCGCTGCAAGCGTCGCGCTGCTGCCACTGGCCCATTGCGTTGGGGTTAGCGGTTGGTCCGATACGAACCAAGCCTTCTCACTGCTCTGAGAATCAGCCAAATTTTGATGTTGCATTGTGTCCACACGGACTTGTAACCGACGGGCTGACGAAAGTCGCCTCAGTTCGCGTGAGAGGTGAAGTTTAGGTATTTCGGCTGATCTTGGTTGTGTTTTATTCAGACACCCACTGCCATAAAGTGTAAGAGCAGGCAGTGGGGTGCCCAAAGGAGATTGATATGAGCAAAAAGTGGCTCGCATGTGCCGTTGCGACACTGTTTGTCAGTGCTGGTCTAGCCATCAGTGTGGATGCCTCCGCCCAACAACGTCCCAAGGCCAGTGCGAAAAAAATCAGCGCCAAGAAGGCCACGGTCCGCAAAGCACCTGCCAAGAAAGCACCAATAGCGAAGGTAGCGCCTGTCCCCACCATAAAGGCCGGCCCAGTAGGCATTGCTATTCCCACAGGTGCTAACACGCTAGGCGCTCATGCTGCGCTCTACGCGGCCTATGCAGCCGATGTTGAAGCGCTGACAATCGGTTCCATCACCACAGGCCGTGCCCTGACTGTGTCCACAGAACGTATCGCGCGCCACTTAAACTCAGATCGGCTAGCACTTGGCCTTGTTGCGTATGGGGCTGCTTGGGCCGCGACGCAAGACGAGTTTGTGGGCGAAGTGCGCAAATTGGAAGCCCGGATGGGCCGCGATGCTTTGATCACAAAATTGCGCAGCGAGATCGCCTTTGCTCGGAGCATTCCGGGGGGAGAGCAAGCGGCCCTTATCGCTGCGCGCGCCATTCTGTCAGATGCGGCCAAGATCCAAGAAGAAGGCGACGCCTTTAAGCAAGCAGCCTATGATTGGCAAAAATACGCTTGGGCCAAAGTGAGCACAGCTGATTCAAAGGCCAGAAATGCCGCCCTTCGCACCTTGGTCGCCCCGGTTCCAGCGACAGCGACGGCGATTACCTTGTCTGCCTTGCCTGAGGCAAGTGTCTCGCCCCAAACCACTCTCGCTCGCGCCACCTCTATCCAGCGCAGTGTGCGCCTGTCCAATCAAACTTCACGCGATGGCGTGGCCTTGCCAGAGCCCATTCGCGCTTGGTCTCCGATTGATCGCATGGTGTCACTTGCAGCTTTGTCCGCCATTGGTGGCCCTGTGGACCGCAAAGAAGACACCGAGGCCCTCATGCGCGACCCCCGCCTTGTAAGCTGTGTGAACTCCTCGCGCTTAAACATGCAAATGTGCAATGCAGCCACAAAACAGCCCTATGAGCGTTCCTTCTGCTTGGCTGAACATCCTTTAGGGGAAATCGCCAAATGTATGACCAAAACCGTTCGCTGATTAGACCATGAATGATCCTCGGCTCGAAAAGCTCATCGAAGAATTCTCCTTTCTAGACGATTGGGAAGAGCGGTATCGCTATGTGATCGACCTTGGCCGCGCCTTGCCCCCTTTGGCCGAGACCGAGCGGGTTGAGGTTGCAAAAGTGCGTGGCTGTGCCAGCCAAGTTTGGCTTGTTTCTGCCACAACGCCAGATACTGGCTTGGTTGAGTTTAGAGGCCAGTCAGATGCGGCCATCGTCCAAGGCCTATTAGCAATTTTGGTACGGATGTATTCAGGACGGTCTCCTGCTGAAATTCTAGCACTCGACGCGCAAGCAGCCTTTCAAGCTTTGGGCTTAGGCGATGCGCTAACGCCTCAGCGCTCAAATGGCCTCAAAGCCATGGCACAGCGCATGCACGACGTGGCCCGCGATGCCTTGGCGGGTTCGCCAGCCTAGGCGGCCTCACGAGCCAGAAACAAGCGTGGGGCTGGTGCGGTCCACAATGCCGGCTCAAGCTGGTCCAGCATGTCATCGACCTTTGGATCATCGCGTCGGTCCTCGATCAAATGGCAAGCATAAGCCACCGTCGAACGGTCGCGCCCAACGGCCACGGCACCCCGGTGCAGGCTCATACCAAAGGGTATATGGGTCAAATACATTGCGACTTGGCTCGCAAAGGCCTGCTATGCTGTCCCGCGAACAGGTACCAACAAATCGGCTTTTATCCCCAATGCAAAGGCAGCTACTTCACAGGCAAAGCGGGCCCGTGCGCAATCCAACTGGTATTTCTCGTCTGGCTTCATATCTCTCCCACCTCGGTCAATGTTCCAAGAATGGCATGTGCCGAGACAGGTGAGAATGAACGAGAAACTATCCCCTAGTCAGCCTGTCCAAGCCGCCAGGGTTGATCAGTCTTAAGCCGACCTGCTGGCGGGTTGAAATGCGCGATAGCCGGCGAACAAGATCGTCAACATAATCACTTCAATCACCATGGGGGCTGGGGCAGTCGGGGTCATACCATCGAGCGCCAGGCTGACGAAACGCCCAGTCAAAGCAAGTCCAATCATCACCATCGGCACCAACAATGCATCCGCCCGCATTTTCCAAGCGCCGTAAAGCGCAAACAAGGATGCGCCGATGAAGAACCCCGTAAAGTCTGCTCGGATTGTGGCTAGGCCTTGTGTGCCGATTGGCGACAAAAAGAAGGCCGCAGCCAATTTGGCAGGCTGCAGCAAAAAGCCAAGACCGATGACGAGATTAAAGAGGCTTAAGATAAAGACCAAGCCGCGCGCAATTGTTTTCATATGTTTCTCTCCCTGAACGCAGGCAGACCTAGCCGGATTGAAGATGTTTGCATAGGTCGGGGCTTTGAGTAGCGCGCACGCGACCCCCGATCTCCAGCGGGACTCGCTTGCCCTTTAGGGTTTGAATACCATCAGATAGAGAATGATTAATATGGGTATTGTCGCGATCAGGCCGATGGTTATCCACCCCTTAGCATCGCGCCAATAACTATCGGGAATGTCACCGGTTTCCGCAAAGAGCTTTGACGCGCGGCTCTGGCGGATTTGGAGCGGGATCAAAAAAATCATCCAAAGTAGCCCTGCCACAACAAACCAGAAAACGCTCCAGCTTAGCCACGACACCTCAAAAAGTGGCCACTGCCCCATCAATGATATCCCAATGCCCCCAACCAATGTCAGGACGATACCAGGTAGGGTAAACAACCAGTCGGCAATGATCACGGCGCGATTGGCAAACGCAATCTGCTTGGCATCCTTGGTCATGTCGGCCAAGACTTTCCAAAACGCCGTGATCGTAATGTTGCCGGCCAAAAGGATCACGCCCAAAATATGCGCATAAAGGAGGGCTTGATAGAGGGTAAAATTCAAAGTGTCGCCTTCAGAACGGATGTGATCTGGCAGATGCCGTATTGGTAATCAGACACACGGCAAACACAAGCCCTCGCGTCATTATAGATCCATTGACCGTTGGGCTGCCTTTCCAAGACAAACAAAAAGCGCGGCCCGTTGCCGGACCGCGCTCGTAAGACTTTTTTTGTGGAAGATCGACTTCTTAGAAGTCCATGTCACCCATGCCACCCATGCCGCCTGGCATGCCGCCTGGTGCGCCGCCGGCGCTCTTCTTTGGCGCTTCAGCAATGGTTGCTTCGGTGGTGATCAACAAGGACGAAACCGAAGCTGCGTCTTGCAATGCGGTGCGCACGACCTTCACGGGGTCGATGATGCCAGCAACGATCATGTCAACATATTCTTCGGTTTGTGCATTGAAGCCGAAGGATACAGAGTCGTTCTCGAGGATTTTGCCGACCACGATCGAGCCTTCGACGCCTGCATTTTCCACGATCTGACGGATCGGGGCTTGCAGAGCCTTACGCACGATATTGACGCCTGCTTCTTCGTCGTCATTGATGCCTTTGACTGTGATGGCACGTGAAGCGCGCAACAGCGCACAGCCACCACCAGCAACAATGCCTTCTTCCACAGCTGCGCGAGTTGCGTTCAGCGCGTCATCTACGCGGTCCTTACGCTCTTTCACTTCAACTTCGGTTGAACCACCGACTTTAATCACGGCCACACCGCCGGCCAGTTTGGCCAAACGTTCTTGCAGCTTCTCACGGTCATAGTCAGAAGTGGTTTCTTCGACTTGACGCTTGATTTGCGCGATGCGGCCTTCGATGTCAGCCTTTTCACCAATGCCATCCACGATGGTGGTGTTTTCTTTGGTGATGGTGACCTTCTTGGCGCGACCCAACATCTCGATGGAAACGGTTTCCAACTTGATGCCCAAGTCTTCAGAAATCACTTGACCACCGGTCAAGATCGCGAGGTCTTCCAACATCGCCTTACGACGATCGCCGAAGCCAGGAGCTTTAACCGCAGCAACCTTCAAGCCACCGCGCAGTTTGTTGACCACCAAAGTCGCCAAGGCTTCGCCTTCAACGTCTTCTGCGATGATCAAGAGAGGGCGGCCGGATTGGACCACGGCTTCGAGGACTGGCAACATGGGCTGCAGGCTCGACAGCTTCTTTTCGTGGATCAAGATCAAAGGATCGTCGAGCGAAACTTCCATCTTGTCAGCGTTGGTGATGAAGTATGGCGACAAGTAGCCACGGTCAAACTGCATGCCTTCCACGACGTCCAATTCGGACTCCAGGCTCTTGGCTTCTTCAACAGTGATGACGCCTTCGTTGCCGACTTTGCTCATGGCTTCAGCAATCATTCTGCCGATTTCTGCTTCGCCATTGGCAGAGATGGTGCCGACTTGTTCGATTTCAGAGTTCGACGAAACCTTCTTGGCCGAAGCTTTGAGGCCTGCAACCACTTCGGTCACAGCTTTGTCGATACCGCGCTTCAGGTCCATTGGGTTACGGCCCGAGGATACAGCCTTCATGCCTTCGCGGACGATAGCTTGAGCCAGAACAGTTGCGGTGGTGGTGCCGTCGCCCGCGGTGTCGTTGGTCTTCGACGCCACTTCGCGCAGCATTTGTGCGCCCATGTTCTGGAACTTATCTTCCAGTTCGATTTCCTTAGCGACCGAAACGCCGTCCTTGGTGGTGCGCGGTGCGCCAAAAGACTTTTCGATCACCACATTGCGGCCCTTAGGACCCAAGGTGACTTTTACGGCATTTGCCAAGATATCAACGCCCTGAAGCATGCGGTCGCGTGCGTCAGAACCAAACAATACGATTTTTGCAGCCATGATAGGTGCCTTTCAGAATTTAAAGAGGAGGAAGAATTAGGATTCGAGGACGCCCATGACGTCGCTTTCCTTCATAATCAGAAGGTCATCGCCGTCGATCTTCACTTCCGTGCCAGACCATTTGCCGAACAAGATGCGATCGCCGACTTTCAAGTCCATCGCGATGCGCTCGCCATCTTCGTCACGGGCACCAGGGCCAACCGCGACGACTTCGCCTTCTTGTGGCTTTTCTTTGGCGGTGTCTGGGAT